>NZ_BAJW01000066.1 GCF_000613905.1 Acetobacter persici JCM 25330 | reverse complement strand
GTCCGCAGGTCCTTGCGCTGCGTATCGTCCGCCGTCAGCCTACGGGCAAAATCCTCCGCCGGAGCCGCCGGGTCCTGCCCGGCATCCAGCACCAGACGCCCCACGGCGCGGTAGAGCAGACCTGTATCCAGATATGGCAGGTTCAGTTCCGCCGCCAACCGCTTGGCCAGCGTGCCTTTCCCCGCGGCTGCCGGACCATCAACCGCCAGAACCGGACCACCGCGCATCACGCTGAAAACCCTGCGCCAAGGCTGTTCATCAGCGCAAAATAGCCGGGGAAGCTGGTGTCGATAAACGCGGTATCATCAATATCGACCGGCTTTTCCGCCACCAGCCCCAGCACGGACGCACTCATGGCCAGACGATGGTCCATATGGGTTTCCACCAGCCCGCCACCCGGAATATGGCCGCCTGTGCCGTGGATAATCAGATCATCCCCGTCAATACGGGTGCGGACCCCGTTATTTTCCAGCAGCGCCACGGTGGAGGCCAGACGGTCGCTTTCCTTCACACGCAGTTCCGCCAGCCCGCGCAGGCGGGAAATGCCCGTGGCATGGGCAGCCGCCACGGCCAGCACGGGATATTCATCAATCATGGAGGGGGCGCGATCGGCCGGCACATCCACCGCCTGAAGGGAGGACGCCCGCACATGCAGGTCTCCTACCGGCTCACCGCCCTCCGTGCGTTCATCCAGAATATCCAGACGCCCGCCCATTTCCCGCAGCGTGGTAAACAGACCCGTGCGGAGCAGGTTGAGGCCCACATTGGTGATCGTCACATCGGACCCCGGCACCAGCAGCGCCGCCGCCAGCACAAACGCGGCGGAAGACGGATCACCCGGTACCGTCACATCCCGCGCAACAAGGCGCGGCTGCCCTTCCAGCCGGATCAGGCGGCCACCCTCAGGCGTTTCCTCCACCGTCACATGTGCGCCAAAGTGCCGCAGCATGTTTTCCGTATGGTCACGGGTCGGCACCGGTTCTTCCACCTGCGTCACCCCGGCGGCATTCAGGCCTGCCAGCAGCACAGCGGATTTCACCTGCGCGGAGGCGACCGGCAGACGGTAGGACAGCGGGGCAGGCTGCGCATTACCCTGAATAGCCAGCGGCAGACGCCCGCCATCCCGTGCGAGGAAGGTGGCCCCCGTGCCTGCCAGCGGGTCCATCACGCGCTTCATCGGGCGGCGGCGCAGGCTGGCATCTCCGGTCATGACAGACATAATCCCGTGGCTGGCCAGCAGGCCGGACAGCAGGCGCGCCGCCGTACCGGAATTGCCCATATCCAGCACATCCGCCGGCTCCCGCAGGGCACCCAGCCCACAGCCATGCACATGCCAGCGGCCATCATCCTCGCGTGAGATTTTGGCGCCCAGAGCGCGCATGGCGTCGGCCGTACGCAGCACATCCTCCCCTTCCAGCAGGCCGACAATCCGTGTCTCGCCCCGGGCGAGAGCCGCAAACATCAGAGCGCGGTGGCTGATGGATTTGTCACCCGGCACGGCAATTCTGCCGGTCAGGGAGGACGCAGGGCGGGAAACACGCAGAGCGCTGGAAGAAGCAGAAGGCTTTGTCATGGTCATTTCATTCCGGCTTGTCCTGCCGTAAGTCAATCCGGCGGACGGGAAAACAGCGTCTTTTTTGCGGAAAAAGAGGCCCGACCGGCACTCAGGGTTTGACAGGACCCCTGTGCAATGGCATGTGGCCTCGCCTTAATACGTCTGGACTGTTCCCCTTCCGCGCCGCGGTCTTCAGGGAATCGTCCTTTTCCGGGACACGCTTTGTCCCAATGTCTGACCAGGATCGACAGGTAGCAAGATGTCCCAGCCCGATCTCGGCACCAAACGCGTCTGCGTGTCCTGCGGTGCCCGCTTCTATGACCTGAACAGGTCTCCCGCCGTCTGCCCGAAATGCGGCACGGAACAGCCGGAGCTTGTCTCCCGTCTGCGTCGCAATTCTGACAGTCTGACACCGCATGCAGACAAGCAGCTTCCGCCCAAGAAAGATGATGACGATATCGATATCGACACCGATGATGATACGGACGGTGACGATGATGATGTGATGGAAGACACGTCCGATCTGGACGATGATGATGATGACATCAGCTCTGACATCGACGTCAGCACGGATTCGGACGAACACGATTCCTGAGGCGGCTCAGGGAGCCGGGTCCGTCCCGGCCCCGGCGTGGCCCTGCATCACTCTTTTGTGATGCGCCTTTGAAAGCCCGGTTTTCTCCGGGCTTTTTTTGTGCCCGATAGTCAGGCGCGGCGCTCTATTTCCACACCCACAGCTTCAATTTCTTCAAACACATCCAGCTTTTCAATGCACACACGCACAACCCGCACGCGGGTATCGGCCAGAACGCCCGCGGCAATCCGCTCAGCCAGCGTTTCCACAAGCTGCACATGGCCTTCCTGCACAATACGGCGCACCAGCAGCACAACATCTTCGTAAGAAACGGTGCGGCTCAGATCATCCGCGCCGACTTCCAGATCATTCCGGTCCAGCACACCAAAAGAGACAGAGACGCGGATGCGCTGCGTCACCCCCTGCTCGTGCGGGAACACGCCAATATGGGCGTCAAGCACCATGTTTTTTAAAAACAGGTGCCGCAAAGGCGGTTCTTCCGCCCAGGGAGCAAAAATTGTCATTCGTCCTATTCTTCCAGCACGCTGCCCGGGGGGAGCGCGGGTGACCATTGCAGATGCTGCCCGCCATCCAGCGCCAGCATCTGTCCGGTTACGGAGGGCAGGGCCAGCAGGGCCAGCGCCGCACGGGCCACTTCCGCCGGGGATGTTCCATGGGCCAGCGGCACGGACGCGCATTGTTTTGCAAACTGCTCTTCCGTCTGGCGCGGGCTGGGCAGCGCCGGGCCGGGACCAATGGCGTTCACCCGGATTTTTTTAGGAGCCAGCGCCAGCGCCATGGTCTGCGTCAGCGTCCATAACGCGCTTTTGGAAACCGTATAGCTGATAAAATGCGGTGTGAGAGACCAGACACGCTCATCCAGCATGTTCAGGATCATCCCCTCCGCCTGAGCAGGCAGGGCTCTGGCAAAATCCTGCATCAGCACAAACGGCGCGCGCAGATTGGGCTTCATGTGCCCCATCCAGCTCTCGCGCGTGGTGTTGTCCCATTCATCCCGCTCAAAGGTGGAGGCATTGTTTACCAGCACACCCAGCGGGCCACCCAGCGCCTGCATGGCGGCAGGAACGAGCGGTGTCACCTCTTCTTCCCGTGCCAGATCAGCCTGAAGCAGGCGCCCTTTGCGGCCACGGGCCTCGACGGCTTTCAGCGTTTCTTCCGCACCCTGCCGGTCTCCCCGGTAATGGATGGCAACATCAAACCCCGCCTCGGCCAGAGCCAGCACAATGGCCTGCCCCAGCCGCGCCTTGCCGCCCGTCACCAGCACGCGGCGCGGGAGCGCGGGAGAAAGCGGGAAGACACTCAGTGGCAGTGTCGTCACACCCGCACTGGTTTCAGCCTGCGTCATGCGGGCCTCCGTGCGCCAAGGGCTGCGGCCAGTGTACCATCATCCAGCACATCCAGCGCACCGCCCACGGGCATCCCCTGCGCGACACGGCTGACGGTCACGCCCTCATAAAAAGCCAGTTTATCCATCAGCCAGTGCATGGTTGTCGCCCCTTCTACCGTCGCGCCCAGTGCCAGGATCACTTCCCGCACGCTGCCCTGCTCCAGCCGCTCCAGCAAAGGGCCAACATTCAGGTCTTCCGGGCCAATCCCGGCCAGAGGGGAAAGCGTGCCCCCCAGCACCTGATAGACCCCCCGATGCACTCCGGCCCGCTCCAGCGCCCAGAGGTCTCCCACCGTTTCCACCACACACACCACGCCGGGGTCCCGCAGGGGGTCGGTGCAGATATGACAGGGGTCAACCGTGTCCAGATTCCCGCAGGTGGAGCAGGTTTTTATCGCCTCTCCCGCACGCTCCAGCGCACGGGCCAGCGGCACAAGGCGGGCCTGCGGGTCCCGCAGTAAAAACAGGGCAATCCGGCGTGCAGAGCGCGGGCCAAAGCCCGGCAACCGCCCCAGCAGCCTGATCAGCTGCTCTATTTCATGCCCACCCATACCGCGCGCAGCCGGGTCAGAACGGCAGTTTCATGCCAGCAGGCAGGTTCAGGCCGCCGGTAACTTTCTGCATTTCTTCCGCAGCCTTTGCGTCCAGCTTGGTGCGGGCATCGGCACAGGCCGCCATAATCAGGTCCTGCAGCATTTCCATTTCCGCCGGGTCGGCCAGTTTCGGGTCAATCCGGATGGAGCGCATGTCACCCTTGCCGCTCAGCACCACCGTCACCATCCCTGCCCCTGCGGAGCCTTCAATATTCATGGCTTCCAGTGAGCTTTGCATGGCTTCCATTTTGGCCTGCATCTGGGTGGCCTGCTTCATCAGTCCGGCAAGATTTTTCACAGCATCTCTCCTTGTCTGGCTGCATCCGTGCAGCCCATTTGTCCGGCCTAGTCTATTGAAAGGCCGGGGTCTGAAGGTCGTTCATCCTCGTCCAGCAGCTCAGCGTCAAGCGGGGCGAAGACAAGTTCAGGCGGTTCTTCCGGCGGCAGACCATACTCATCCAGAGCATGATCCTGCACATCCCCCAGTTCCGCATCCGGGAAGACGGCCAGAATGGCCTTAACCAGCGGGTGCGCCTGCGCGGTGCGCCGCTGGAACTGAATAATTTCCGCCCCCTGCTCATCCAGCGTGGGCTCGCCTTCCTCCTGAGACAGGCGAATACGCCAGGACATACCAGACGCGTTTTCCAGCACTTTCTGAAACTGGCGCGGCAGATCCGCCGGTAACCCCGGCTGCATGCGCATGGTAATGGCACCGGGCGAGAATGAGATGACATGCACCCCATTACGCAGGCTACCATGCAGCAGCGCCTCCCGCTGATCCTTCACCAGAGCAACCGCCTCACGCCAGGTCCGGGGCACCACTGGCCCCTGCGGTTCCGGCGCGGGGACCGGGTCCGGCTCGGCGTCAGGCACCGGAACCGGAGTGAGATCATGTTCTGGCACAGGCTCCTGCACGGCAACAGCCGCCACCGCAGCAGGGGCTCCTCGTGCCGCCACGGAGGTTCCCGCAACCATACGCAGGGGTGGCGGACCGTCCTGTCCGCCCGATCTGCCGCCGTCAGACCGGGCTTCACTCAGGGCAGAGGGCGTCTGTCCCCCCTGCCCGGACAGCCGCCGCACCAGATCCTCCGGTGAGGGCAGGTCTGCCACGTAGCACAGGCGGATCAGCACCATATCCGCCGCAGCCCGGCGGTCTGGTGCCATTTCCACTTCCTTCAGCCCCTTCACCAGCATCTGCCAGGCGCGCATCAGCACCGGTACGGGCAGGGCTTCCGCCATTTCGGTGCCACGCACCCGTTCGGCTTCCGGCATATCTGCCGAATCCCGCAGGGAGGGCACGGCCCGCAGGCGGGAGATGGTGTGGATCAGGTCCAGCATATCGCCCAGAACCAGCCCCAGATCCGCCCCGCGGGCATGGGCGGCATCCGCCAGCGCCAGAGCCTGATCGGGCTTGCCGGTCATGGCGGCGTCCAGCAGGTCAAACACCACCTGCCGGTCGGCCAGCCCCAGCATGTCACTCACAACGGATGCGCCGATTTCGGCCGCATCCTCACCCTGCGCAATCGCCTGATCCAGCAGGGACAGACCATCACGCACGGAGCCATCCGCCGCACGGGCAATCAGCGCCAGAGCGTCCTCAGACAGCCGGACCTGTTCTTTTTCAGCAATCCGGGCAAACAGCGCGGCCAGATCAGCCTGCGGCACGCGGCGCAGGTCAAACCGCTGGCAGCGGGAAAGCACCGTTACCGGCACCTTCCGTAATTCCGTTGTGGCAAAAATGAACGTGACCTGCGCAGGCGGTTCTTCCAGCGTCTTGAGCAACGCGTTGAAGGCGTTGCGTGAGAGCATATGCACTTCGTCGATAATAAAGACCTTCATGCGGCCCTGCATGGGGCGGAACCGCGTGGCCTCAATAATCTCGCGCACATCATCCACGCCGGTGCGGGAGGCGGCATCCATTTCCAGCACGTCAGGGTGCCGGTCATTCAGAATGGCGACACAGTTGGCGCATACACCGCACGGATCTGCCGTGGGGCCGCCCTTGCCATCCGGGCCGATACAGTTGAGTGCGCGGGCAATAATCCGCGCCGTGGTCGTTTTCCCCACCCCGCGCACGCCAGTCAGCATAAAGGCATGCGCCACGCGCCCCAGCGCGAAGGCATTGCGCAGGGTGCGGACCATCGCTTCCTGACCAATCAGGTCATCAAACGTGGTCGGCCGGTATTTGCGCGCCAGAACGCGATAGGGGGAGGAAGTCTGAGGTTCCGGGGCCGGTGCGGGTGCCGCGGGCGGCGCATCGCCAAACAGACCGGGGCCTTCCATCACAGGATCGGGAAGCCCGTCATCCCGGGAGTGGTGCGCTTCGGTCTTATCGGTCATGACAGTTCCGAGGAAAAAAACTCACGCTCCTGCGGCCTGAGGCCCTGAGCGGAAAAAGGTGGAAAGCCGAACGATGACCCGGACGAAACTCACTAGGGCTGCTTCCTTCCGGACCTGACCAGGTTAGCAAGGCGCCCGTCCACCGCCGACTTTCCGGGAGCACAGATAGCACCAAACCGCGCCGCCTGCCAACCCTGCCCTTTTCCCTCTTTGCCTTGCGGGGAGGGGCAGGCTAGGAGGTATAAGGTCTGAGCCATTCCTTGCCCCTTCAGAGAGTCTGCGCGTGTCCAAATTCAGCCTGTTCCCCCATGCCGCCATGGTCCTGCTGGCTTCCGCCCTGACCGCAGTCCCTTTTTACGCGCATGCCGAGGATGAAGATAACACCTCCTCCGTACGCAGCACCGTGCCCAACGCGCAGCTCCAGAAGGAACTGGCCGTGCTGCAATACAAGCCCGAGGCCGCCAGCCCCGCCTGTATCGATTCCCTGAAGGAACTGCACAAAACACAGGCCCAGTTGCAGGAAGAACAGACCCGCACGAATGATCAGGATCTGGCCATTGCGCAGGATGTGCTGGAATCCGATTTTGAAAATTCCATCGAAATCTGCTCGCCCGACGTGCGGCAGCTTTGCGAAACACCCAACCCGGAAAAAGCACTGGCGCAGGCCTGTGAGCGGCTGGGCAGCATTCCGGATGGCCCCGCCCCTGCCCCCTGAGCCCGCCTGAAAAGAGAGCCGGGCTGCCTCTGGTATCTATTTTGAAAACGATATAATCCTGAGGGCCAGTCTTCCGCCTCCCTTGCAAAGAGCGCCCTTTTGACCCGAGCACGATCTTATGCCTGAGCCTGTTGTGCCCCCCCACCTTCCGCACGGTCCGGCCATTCTGGCCGTTGATGGCGGCGGCACAAAAACACTGGCTGTACGGGTTGGGCCAGACGCGTCCGTTCAGGCCCAGCAGATCACCCGGGGCTGCAACCCGTTTGATCAGCCGGACTGGCAGACCATTCTCACGGATCTTGTCTCCCCGCTGGCCTCTGGTGTGCAGGCCGCGGCCTTCGGCGTTGCCGGGTACGGGGAAAACCGGGAAACCGGCCGCCAGCTTCAGGCGCATGTGCAGCAGCTTTTCCCTGCAACACCTGCCAGCCTGACTAATGATGTGGACATGGCCTGCATCGGCGCGTTTGCCGGGGGTGCAGGCGTGCTCCTGCTCTCCGGCACAGGCTCCATGGCCTGGGCCTCAGACGGCGCTGGCCAGACGGCGCGCGTGGGCGGATGGGGTCCCGTGTTTGGCGATGAAGGCAGCGCATACTGGATTGGCCGCAAAGCCCTGCAACGGGTCTGTCAGGCCATGGACGGGCGCGCTCCGGAAGCACAGTCCTTCGCCCGGCAGATCTGCGCTGCCATGAACTGGCCCGATGCAAATCCGGCAGCACTGGACGCCCTGCTGGGATGGTATAACCAGCAGGACCGCCCCCGCCCTGCCATTGCCCACTGCGCCCGGCTGATTGATGATATGGCGGAAGCCGGTTGCCCGGAAGCCCGTGCGCTTATCACGCAGGCCGCGCAGCACCTCGCCGTTCTTGTTCAGACGGCCCGCACGCGTTTTTCTGACCATGACCTGCCATGGAGCTATGCGGGAAGTGTGTTCAAAAGCGCCCTGCTCCGCACCACGCTGACGGACCTGTGCGGCGCACCGCAACCTCCGCGCCTGCCGCCTGTTGGCGGTGGCCTTGTGCAGGCCGCCAGACTGGCCGGATGGTCGATTGACGCAGAATGGATTGCACGCCTTGCGCATGCTCTGAATACATAATTAAAAAAACAGGAACCCCCTATGTCAGAGCTTGACGGACACCTCGTTCTTCCTGACCGGATCATGCCCGGACGCCTCTCTTTCTCCGGACAGATTGAGGCCACGGAAGCCCGGAGCGCTGTGCCGGACCGCTATATCCTGCCGGGCTTTATTGATGGCCATGTGCATGGCGGCAACGGCGCAGACACTATGGATGGCGTGGAGGCCATTCACACACTCTCCCGCTTCCACGCGCAGCATGGCACCACCACCATTCTGCCCACCACCATCACCCGCCCATGGGCTGACGTGATGGAGGCGCTCCGTGCTGTCGCGGAAGTGGTGCGCTCGCAAATTCCCAAGGGTCCGGTGGTGCACGGAGCGCATCTGGAAGGGCCGTTTGTCAGCCCGCACAAGCTGGGCGCACAGCCCCCCTATGCCATTCCGCCAACTGCGGAACGCGTGGCCGAAGCACTGGGGACGGGCTGTGTGCGCGTCGTAACCCTTGCGCCGGAACTCCCGCACAGCCAGACCGCCATCAAACAGTTTGCAGATGCCGGGGTGCGCGTCAGCATTGGTCATACCGTCGCGGAGTATGAAGAAACCAGCAGCGCGATCTGCCAGATCTGTGCTGCCGGAGGCGTGGCGGGGGCTACACATCTGTTCAACGCCATGGCGCCCATTACCAGCCGCAAGCCCGGCCCCGTTACCGCCCTGATGTGCAGCGATGCCTACGCAGAAATGATTTTTGATACCCACCACGTCCACCCGGCCACGTTCCGGCTGGCGCATCGCGTTATGGGCGGGCGGCTGGTTTTTGTGACAGACGCCATGCGCGCTACCGGCCTGCCCGAAGGCCCAAGCCAGCTTGGCGGACAGGATGTGATGGTGAAAGACGGCACCGCCCGGCTCCCCGATGGCAGTCTGGCCGGAAGCGTTCTGACGCTGGATCAGGCATTACGTAACGCCCTTCAGGCTGGCACGCCATTGCTGGAAGCCGCGGCGCTGCTCAGCACCAATCCGGCCCGATATCTGGGCCTGACGGACCGGGGCGCGCTGGAAACCGGAAAGCGGGCTGATTTTGTTGTGCTGGATTCCGCTTTTACGGTTCAGGAAGTCTGGGTGGGCGGCAAGCGCATCCATTAAACGCACGCCCGGACTCCAGACTCACCAGCGCCCGCTCCGGCCAAAACGCCAGCCAAAACAGGCGCAATAAAAAGGAAGAAGACCGGGATAAACCGCTCTTCTTCCTTTTCCTTTTCAATCCAACTGAAAGATCAGGCGGGCAGGCGGCTTATGGCAGCAAGACCTTCCGCACAGCCCAGAACAGCGGCTTTTTCCTTTAGTGTCAGATGTGCTTCCAGCACCGCAAGGCTCGGCGCCTCCGCCACTTTCAGCAACCCGACCAGTTGATCAGGGTTGATCGGGTCCCCTGCCTTGCGAGGGGGAGGCAGCATGGCCGCATGCGCCTGAAGCAGCCCCGCATCCGCCCGCAGGGCACGCAAAGCATCATCCGGCAGGGCAGGGCCGTGATCTTCGGCCACGGCCTGTTCCGTCTTCACCAGCACATCCGGCGGATGCGTTTCTTCCGGCACCAGAAGCAAGCCGGCTTTTTTAAAGTTCTGCCCCACATCCCGGCTACTGGTCATGACAACCAGAGGAATGGAAAAAACCAGCCCGAGCAGAACAGGCGTCATCCAGAAGAACAGGGACGGGGAGACAACCCACGCGCCGATCCCCAGCAACAGGCCAAAAATGGTGAATTTGGCGTACTGACGCACAACAACCATAAACGGCACACCACCGTCATCCCGCTTCTGCGTATTCCAGCCGGAATCATGCCCGGAGAGAATGGACAGCACGCCGGAGGTCTGGATCAGCATCGCGATGGGGGCGATCAGACCACCAATCAGCGTTTCCACCAGCACGGACGCCGCGGCGCGGAGGCCCCCGCCACACCCACGGCAGGTTGCGCGGTCAAACAGCAGCGCAATATAGGCCAGCAGCTTAGGGGCCAGCAGAATGGCCATGGTGCCGATAAACACGTACTTTGCCTGCACCGGGTCCACATGCGGCCAGTGCGGGTAAAGCAGTTGGTATCCCCAAAATATTCGGGCCGCTCAAAATGCGCCTGAAGGGAGATCAGAATCCCGGTCAGCAAGAACACCAGCCAGAGCGGGGAGGTGACGTACGCACCAATCCCCACCACCATATGCATCCGGCTGATCCAGTGCAGCTTTTTAGTGGGCAGCACTTTCACATGTTGCAGGTTGCCCTGACACCAGCGCCGGTCACGAATAGCCACATCCGTCAGAGAGGGCGGGCTTTCCTCGTAAGATCCATCCAGCCCCGGCACCATATGAATGGCCCAGCCGCCCCGACGCATCAGAGCAGCTTCTACAAAGTCATGGCTCAGAATATGGCCGCCAAACGGCTTGCGCCCCGGCACGTGCGGCAGACCCGCCTGCCCGGCAAAAGCCTGTGTGCGGATAATGGCATTATGGCCCCAGTAATTACCTTCCGAGCCATGCCACCAGGCAATACCGTGCGCAATCACTGGCCCGTAAACACGCCCGGCAAACTGCTGGAGACGGGCAAACAGCGTGGTGCCGCCCACAATCACCGGCAATGTCTGAATCAGCCCGACACCGGGGTTGCGCTCCATGGCTCCGGCCATCCGCACCAGTGTCTCGCCAGACATGACGGAGTCCGCATCTAGGGTGACCATGTTGTCATAGGCGCCGCCAAAACGGCGCACCCATTCCCCCACATTCCCGGCCTTGCGTTCCACATTGTTGTGACGACGGCGATAGAAAATGCGGTTTTCACCACCCGTCTGGGCGCGCAGAGCAAGAAACGCCGCTTCCTCTTCCACCCACACATCCGGGTTTGTGGTGTCGGAGAGGATAAAAACGTCAAACGCTTCGACCTGACCTGTTTCACACAGGCTGGTGTAAATGGCCTTCAGCCCCGCCATCACACGATGCGGGGGTTCATTATACGTTGGCAGCAGCAGAGCCGTGCGGGACCGCAGGACAGGGAGCGGGCCAGAGCGGGTAATGCCCAGACCGAGGCCTCCGCGGGTAATCAGCGAGACAAATCCGGCCAGCGAGGACGTAAACGCCAGCGCAATCCACAGGAACAACGCCACAAACAGCACCAGCATCACCACACCAAGGATGGTGGTGCCGTTGGCATCCAGCACTTTGTGGGTGCGCCATGCGCCAAAAACAGTCAGCGCAAGGGCTGACCCCAGCACCAAAAAGCGCCGCACACCAATACTTGCCGGAGAGGTGGAAGGCGTTCTACTCCGGCCTTCCATATCCGGAGCGGCATGCAGGTCCTGCACCGGCATGGCCAGCGGTGCTTCTGGCGGCAGGGCCTGAAAGGGTACGGCGTGCAGGTCAGGCGGTGTCATTACGGCGTCCAACGATACACCCATTCTTCTGAGACCGGGCCACTGTCTGCTGCCAGAACACAGCGCAGCTCCACAACTTTTTCATCCCCCGGCACAAATTCAAAGGTTGTACGCCAGCCATTGATATTCGGGTTGGGTTCCACCACCACATTACGGATTTTCCCGGCGGAAGACTGTGGTTCCAGATGGAACTTTGTGTCCTTGGGCAGGCGCTCAAACGGCACACCCATAAAATCAATGGAGAAGAAGCGGGCCGTTTTATCGTCCACCACAGCCCCGACGCGGGTTGCGCCAATACGGGCCAGCGGCGTGGGGAAGGGGGCATCCCACCCCCAGTACATCCGGTAGGTAAAGCTGTATTCCTTCCCGGCTTCCAGCGGTGTTTTGGGGCGCCAGAAGGAGACGATATTGTCATTCACTTCATTCGGGGTCGGGATTTCCACCAGATCCACCCAGCCCTGCCCCCAGTCGCCGATGGGTTCAATCCACAGAGACGGCCGCTTTTCATAATTCAGGGCCAGATCTTCAAAATCATGGAAGTTCCGGCGGCGCTGCATCAGACCAAAGCCCCGCGGGGAATCATCCGAAAACGCCGAGAATTGCAGATCCAGCGGGTTCCGCAGCGGGCGGAACAGTTCCTGTCCGGCGCCGGTCCACATCTGGAGGGCCTCACTGTCATGCGCGGCGGGACGCCAGTCATCCACATGTGTGCGGTCATTGGCGTCAAAATAGAACATGCCCGTCAGCGGAGCGATGCCGGACTGGTCAATTTTGGTGCGGGGATAGAGGGTGGACTGCACGTCAAACACCGTCGTATCGCCCGGGCGAATGGTAAAGCGGAACGCCCCAGCAACGGAGGGGCTATCCAGCAGCGCGTGCACCACCACGGCTTTTACGCCCGGCTGCGGTTTTTCCAGCCAGAAGGCTCTGAAGAGGGCAAATTCCTCCCCCTTCGGGTCCCCTGTGCCGTCCGCAAACCCCCGGGCAGACAGACCATAGCTCTGCCCTTTGGCAACGGCACGGAAGTAGGATGCCCCCAGAAACACGCAGAATTCTTCCATCACACCGGGGGTGTTGATGGGCGTGCGCAGACGTAGTCCGGCAAAGCCGAGATTTTCGTCTACTTTCAGGGATGGGTCACCATAGGTGAACAGATCGGCGGAGTAGGGAACAGGCTCGGATTTCCCGTCCTTGATCTCAAAAATATCAATCCGGGGGCGGTAGAGAAAGCCACGCGGGAAAAACGCAACATCAAACGCCAGACTGTCATCATGCCACAACGTCCGGTCTTCCCGGTAGGCAATGCTGCGGAACTGGTCAAAATTCAGATTATCCAGCGCTTTGGGCAAGGTCTGGTCTGGCCCGTGATAGGGCGCACTGGCAAGACGACGGGCAATCTGCCGCACCGTCATGTCATCAAACATACCCGTCGCTCCTTCAAGCCCTTCTGCCCGCGCCTGCCGGGCCACCCCGCCAGCCAGAGTAGCGAGTGTCGCCCCCGCGCCAATCCGCATTAAGTCCCGCCGCTGTACAGATGAAGACACTCCAGACTCCCGAATTCCCTATGATTTAGGGGCTAAAAATTTCTTTTGTGACAAAATCACCGTGTGATACGGCTTTTTAAGGGCATTCCACGGTTTGTGGTGTTAAGAGTTTTTCAAGTTCAGCAAGATGGGCCTCGGCAACCTGTGCCGCCTGTTTTTCAATATCCCGGTAGCAGCGCACCACAGCCTCGCCTTCGGCTGTCAGAAACGCGCCGCCGCCGCCGCCAGGCCGCGTCACAACCAGCGGTTCACGGAACATCTGGTTCAGACTATCCACCAGCAGCCATGTCCGGCGATAGGACATGCCCATGGCGCGCCCCGCCGCAGAAATAGACCCTGTTTCCGCCAGTTGCTCAAGCAGACGAATTTTCCCATGCCCCAGAGCAGGTTTTTTGTCCGCATCCACCCGCAAGGTCAGTCTTAACCGCTCAGTCATTCACCTGCCCGCGTTCGCGTTCCCATTCTCTGCATGATATCATAAGAACATGATGTTTTCTTTTACCCGGAACAGCACCCCGGCCATCTTCTCATGACACATCTCAACGCAGATATCATCTGGCGCCCCATGAGACCAGATGATCTTGCCGCCATCATACCACTCGCGGCCCACATCCACCCGGATTATCCGGAAGATGACGATATTTTCAGAGAACGGCTGAGCCTTGCCCCGTCAGGCTGCTTTGTGCTGGCCGATGCCAGCGGGGTGCATGGCTATCTGATCAGCCACCCGTGGGCGGGGCATCTCTCCCCGCGTCTGAACTGCCTTCTGCACCATCTGCCTGCCCAGCCGGAAAGCTGGTATCTGCATGACCTTGCTCTGGCTGAAACCGTAAGGGGGCAGGGGCGGGCCAAAGAGGCCATCCTGCTAGCAGAACACGCTGCCCGGAAGGCGAATCTGCCGGTGCTCAGCCTGACAGCAACCGGGCCAGCCCGCACATTCTGGCTCCGGCAGGGCTTCACGCCAGAAGATATTTCCGAGGCTGAAAAAGCCGTGCTGGCTTCGTATGATCCCGAAGCCAGCTTTTTGTCCCGGCCTGTTTCAGGCCGAGTCTAAACGACTGGAAAGAACCGCTTAGTCTTCCACGTGGTGTTCGGGGGCCAGCATCATGGCTTCCGCCACAATACCGGAATGTTCACGCACCTTGCGTTCAATCTCGGCAGCCATTTCAGGGTGGTCACGCAGGAACTGCTTGGAGTTTTCACGCCCCTGACCAATCCGCTGGCTGTCATAGGAGAACCATGCGCCGGATTTCTCCACCACACCGGCTTTCACGCCAGATCAATCAGTTCCCCGACCTTGCTGATGCCTTCGCCATACATGATATCGAACTCGACCTGACGGAACGGCGGGGCCATCTTGTTTTTGACCACCTTCACCCGCGTCTGGTTGCCCACCACCTCATCCTTGTCCTTGATGGACCCGATGCGGCGGATATCCAGACGCACGGAAGCATAGAACTTCAGTGCGTTCCCGCCCGTCGTGGTTTCCGGGTTGCCAAACATCACGCCAATTTTCAGACGGATCTGGTTCAGGAAGATCATCATGGTGTTGGAACGCGCAACGGAGCCTGTCAGCTTGCGCAGCGCCTGACTCATCAGACGGGCATGCAGGCCGACATGGCTGTCACCCATATCCCCTTCAAGCTCGGCACGCGGCACAAGGGCCGCCACACTGTCCACCACCAGCACATCAATCGCGCCAGAGCGCACCAGTGTATCAGCAATTTCCAGCGCCTGCTCACCCGCGTCGGGCTGGCTGATCAGCAGATTATCAATATCCACACCCAGCTTCTTGGCGTAGCCGGGGGTCCAGCGCGTGCTCGGCATCAATAAAGGCGCAGGTGCCGCCCCGCTTCTGGGCCTCTGCAATGGCATGCAGCGCCAGCGTGGTTTTACCGGAGCTTTCCGGGCCGTAAATTTCAATCACACGGCCACGCGGCAGGCCGCCAATCCCCAGAGCGATATCCAGCCCCAGAGAGCCGGTGGGAACCACGTCCGCCTGTTCCTTCGGGCGCTGTCCCAGCCGCATGACAGACCCTTTCCCAAAAGCCCGTTCAATCTGCCGAGCGCGCCTTCAAGAGCTTTTGCCTTATCCATCATTCACCTTTCCTGTGGCCATCGACTACGGCCGGGAGTGCTGCACTGTTTCAAGACGTGCCATAAAAGCCGCGCACCGGGCAATGACCGGGATCACGCCCCGATCCTCGCTCAGGCACCTTAAAAATGGTGTTTCCGCCTGTTCTTATAGAAACAAAACAAGAACACTTCAAGCCGGAAACAGGCGGCCCGAAGCCGCCTTGCCTCCTGCCGCCAGCGCGACAGACCTTATTTGGTATGGCTGGAAGAGACCGCAAGGCCAGAGCCGCGCGGATCGGTCCACCCGAAGCATTTTCCGGAATCGCCCGGTAGCCCCGCAGCAGGACACAAAATTGGCGCGCCCCACACCGTCCGTCACGGTCGGGCGCTGCCCGGCAATCGCGGCCCGCAGCGCAATGGCTGCCGTATCCGCCGCAACATTCTGGCCAGAAGCCGTCGCCGCAGCGCGGAACTGGCTGGTGCCTGATGCGCGATAGCCGCCGTCAGCAAGGGCAGCGGACGCCGCACGGGGGAGGCCGCCAGCACGATCCCGGTCGAGCCAGCCACACGCCCGGTGCCGAACAGATTGTTCATGGTCAGGCCACAACTGACGGTCTCACCCGTCCGGTCCGTCACCACAAAAGATGTGGACGCAGGCAGAGGCGACAGAGCGGACCCGGAAGGCAGGCTGCCACTCTGCAACAGGGCCTGCGCATCCGCTGCAGTCATCGCGGCCCCTTTACCGGTCTGACGGGCACGCCAGCCGGATACAACGGCTTCCGCCCGGACACCGGAATGGCCGTGATCATCCATCGCGCTATAAGCTGCGGCCGTTCCCAGCCCGCCATCGGCTGGCGGCGGCAGGAAGCTGATATCCAGCCCGCCGGAGCGCAGAGTCAGCGGCTGCTCCTCCACAGGCAGGCTGCCGCGCATATCCGCCGGTGTCAGGCCCGCACCCGCTGCCTGAGATGCCAACGTAAAGCTCTGCGCCAGAGAGCCATTATACAGGTCCCCCACCCCGGCAATCCGCAGGCGCTCAAGCGCCCCGGCCAGACGCGGCTGCACCATCAGGTCATTCGCGCCCAGAACAGTGCCGTTGCTGTTGGCAAAAATGGCGCGCGTTTTTTCATCCGCCAGCAGCGGCGTCTGCACCGCCGCCAGATCAGACGCCAGAAGGCCACCTACCGGCACACCATCCGTCGCCAGATTACGGGCGGGCACGACCAGATCCGCAAAATCAACGTGGCCATAGCGCAACTGCATCAGATACAGGCCACGGGCCAGCATGGGCACGGCTGCCGGGCGGTCAGACTGCGCGGGGGTCTGCCCCGCGCGTGGCAGGAAAACAAAGGCCTGCCCCTGCGCATCCCCCGGACGCCAGGCCAGACAGGCTCCACCTGC
>NZ_BAJW01000067.1 GCF_000613905.1 Acetobacter persici JCM 25330 | reverse complement strand
ACTTTTCCTCTGCCGAATCACAGCTCTGCCCGGATAGAATCGTTTTTGAGAGAGCTTCCACGGGGAACCGCGGAGCTGGTGATGGGCTTCCCCCGCGTCCTTAAGAGACGTTCGCCTTAAAACCGGGCTCTTCCACCAGTCTTCCCCTTACAAACGAAAAACCCCCGGCGTCAGAAACGCCGGGGGTTCTCGATCTGTCCGGAACAGACAAACGCTTAACTATGCTGCGCCACTTTTGTCGGGGCTTTGCTGGTCTCCGGGTATGTTGTCTCCCAGCCGCCGCCCAGCGCGTTATAGAGACGCACCAGATTATCCGAGATGACAGCCGTGCTATCTGCCAGTTGCGTCTGGGACGCCAGCAGGCGGCGCTCTGTATCCAGCACCTGCAGGAAACTCTGCATACCGTGACGATACTGCTCCTGCGCCAGTTGCCATGACCGCTGATCCGCCGCCACCTGCGCCTTCAGGCTGAGGTTGCGCTTCTGCTCGGCCTCATAGGCTGTCAGGGCGTTATCAACTTCACTCCACGCCTTCAGCACGGTTTTGCGATACCGGAGAGCCGCAGTCTTCTGAGACGCTTTCTTCATCTCAAGCTGACCGGTCAGACGGCCACCCTGAAAAATCGGCAAGGAAATGGATGGGCCGACATTCCATGTCCGGGCGCTCCAGAACCCGAGATCCCGGAAGGAGAAGGACTGGAAGCCAAACCCGGCATCAATTGTCACTTTAGGATAGAAATCCGCTTCGGCCTGACCGACTTCCGCCGTGGCAGCGTGCAGTTCTGCATCCGCCTCCCGGATATCGGGGCGTCTGCGGGCCAGTTCAGACGGCAGGCCAACCGGCACTGCGGCCGGGACCAGCGGGATGGATGCCGTCTGTGTCAGTTCGGCATTCAGGCCGCCGGGGGGAGCCCCCATCAGCAGATTGATGGCGTTAATCTGCATGGCAATCCGCTGCTCATACTGCGGAATGCTGGACGTGGTGCTTTCTACCTGAGAGCGAGCACTCTCAACGTCCAGTTCACTCACCAGACCGCTTTTATAGCGGGCGCTGCTGAGCTTGAGCATCTGCGTCGCGGCATCGCGGTTGGCAATAGTAATGCGCAACTGCTCCTGAAGGCCGCGCAGTTCCATATAATCGCGGGCCAGTTCTGCCTGCCGGGCAATGAGAATCCCGCGCCGTTCTTCCATGGAAGCCGTCAGATAAGCTTTGGCGGCTTCATACTGCCGGCGCACACGGCCCCACAGATCGACTTCCCAGCTAGCCTGAAGACCATCCTGCCACTGATTGAGCAGCGGGATAGACACGTTGGAAGACTGGGAGGACAGGAGTGCCCCCATCCCTTCCGGCGCATTCTGGCCAATACGTTCTACAACGCGGCTGAGCTGCTTGCTGCTGTACTGCGCCCGTTTGTACGAGCCGGATGCCGCCAGATCGGGGAATCGCTCGGCCCCGGCAATCAGCAACTGCCCGCGGCTGACGGCAAGCTGCTGGGTTGCCTGAAGGACATCAAGGTTTTCTGACGCCAGACGTTTTTCCAGAGATGTCAGCTCCGGGTCCTGAAAGACCGACCACCATTCCGGATCTGGCGCCTGCGTGCTGGGCACGCTCAGAACCCGCGATGCCCCTTCCAGCTTGGCATGCTGCCATTCTGCCGGAGTCCACGTGGCGGGTTTTTTGTAATCCGGGCCGACCATGCATCCACCCAGCGCTAAAGCCAGAACTATGGTGCCTGCCCCCGACACATACCGTTTCGCCACCTGATTGCTCCTAACGAAAATCTGTATTCTCACGAACCGGTTCTTGCACTGACCGACCGGTTCGGTCAGCATGCCAACCTATCGTTTTTCAATGTTGCGTCAATCATCATACTTGGGAATAACACCACACGATGTCTGCCACCCCCTCCAAGCCCGCAATGGTGACCCACCTCTGCACAGGAGAATCTGAAGCCAAGCGCGAACAGATTCTGACCGGGGCTAAAGCCATTTTTGCCGCCCATGGCTTTGAAGGGGCCAGTATGTCCGCCATTGCGCGCGAGGCAGGCGTTTCCAAGGGCACGCTTTATAATTATTTTGCCAACAAGTGCGATCTGTTTGCCGCCTTTGTGGAAAAAAACTGCCGGGAAAAGTTACAGGTTCTGGCCCCGGTGCAGCAATTAGGCCTCTCCCCGGAAAAAACACTTCGGGCTCTGGCGCGTGAAATTGTCAGGCTGATCATCTCGCCCGAGAGCCTGATGCTTTACCGGATTATTGTTTCTGAAGCGCCACATTTTCCGCATCTGGCCACCACGTTCTGGCAGAGCGGCCCGAAGAGAGCCCTTGAGACTCTTTCTGGCTGGATTGAAGGGCAGGTCGCGCAGGGAACGCTGAAAGTAGACGATCCGATTTTTGCCGCTGAGCAATTTTTCTCACTATGCCAGACACGCATTGCGCACAGGAAGCGCTTTAACATGCCGCTGGAAAACGAAGCTGAGGAAGAAGAAAAAGTGATCAGCAACGCAGTCCGCGTGTTTCTGGCGGCGTATGGCGTCGCATCTTCCGAAAAAACGACAACGGACTGAACCGCCGTTTTTTAAGCCGGATAAAACAGGACCCGGACACAAAAAAAGCCTGCCCGCTCTGACGAAGAAAGCGGACAGGCTTTTCAGGGCCTCAGCAGGTTAGCTCAGAGCTGCCGTCAGAGCGGGCACGACCTCAAACAGATCGCCC
Source organism: Acetobacter persici JCM 25330 (assembly GCF_000613905.1). Lineage (GTDB taxonomy): Bacteria > Pseudomonadota > Alphaproteobacteria > Acetobacterales > Acetobacteraceae > Acetobacter > Acetobacter persici. The sequence goes on along the minus strand of NZ_BAJW01000067.1, from coordinate 12,805 downwards.
TCAATGCCATAATCAGCGACCTGAAAGATCGGAGCTTCCGGATCTTTATTGACGGCCACAATCACGCGGCTGTCTTTCATCCCGGCAAGATGCTGGATCGCGCCGGAAATCCCGAAGGCGAGATACAGTTCCGGCGCGACAATCTTGCCGGTCTGACCGACCTGAAATTCGTTCGGCACAAAGCCCGAATCTACCGCGGCGCGGGATGCACCAATTGCCGCACCCAGCTTATCAGCCAGAGGTTCGAGAATATGGAACTTCTCTTCGCTCTGGAGACCACGTCCGCCAGAAACCACCACACGAGCGGATTCGAGTTCCGGACGCTCGGATTCGGACAGGTGAACCGCCACAAATTCGGATACGTTCGGAGTCGTAGCCGGGGCAACAGCTTCCACCGGAGCGGAGCCGCCTTCTGCCGGAGCAGCATCAAACGCGGAACCACGAACCGTCAGAACTTTCTTTGCATCGGAAGACCGCACGGTTGCCAGAGCGTTGCCTGCATAAATCGGGCGCACGAAAGTCTCGGCATCCACAATGCGGACCACTTCCGGAATAGGCTGCACATCCAGCAGGGCAGCAGCACGCGGCAGCACGTTTTTCCCTACGGCACCGGCAGCAGCAATAATCTGGTCATACCCGCCAGCCAGCGAGACGATCAAGGCAGCCAGCGGTTCAGCCAGTTCATGCGCATACTGCGCATCGGCCGCATGCAGAACCTTGGACACACCGGAAATAGCGGCAGCAGCCTGCGCTACGGCGGCATCACCCGCCACCAGCACATGCACGTCACCCAGCTGGGCGGCAGCCGTTACAGCAGAAAGAGCAGACTTTCTGATCCGGCCTTCTTCATGATCGAGAAGAACAAGAGCGGTCATGATCAGATCACCTTTGCTTCGTTACGCAGTTTTTCAACCAGCTCACCCACGGAGCCAACTTTTACGCCAGCCTTACGCTGTTCCGGCTCGGCCACGGACACCACGGTGAGGCGACGCGCCATATCCACGCCGAGGTCTTCCGCCTTCAGCGTTTCCAGCGGCTTTTTGCGGGCCTTCATGATGTTGGGCAGAGAGGCATAGCGCGGCTCATTCAGGCGCAGATCCGCCGTGACAACCGCAGGCAGGGCCAGAGAAACATCTTCCGTGCCGCCGTCAATTTCACGCGTGACCAGAACGCGGCCGTCCGTAACCTCAACCTTGCCGGCAAACGTGCCCTGACCCCAGCCCAGCAGACCCGCCAGCATCTGGCCGGTTGCGTTCATGTCATCATCAATGGCCTGCTTGCCGAGGATGAACAGACCGGGCTGCTCTTTCTCGCTGATTGCTTTGAGCACTTTAGCAACGGCCAGAGGCTCCGGGCTTTCTTCAGACAGCACCAGAATGGCGCGGTCCGCCCCCATGGCCATGGCAGTGCGCAGCGTATCCTGCGCCTGCTGCACGCCGATGGAGACGACGACAACTTCCGTTGCGACGCCCTTTTCCTTGAGACGCACGGCTTCTTCCACCGCGATCTCATCAAAGGGGTTCATCGACATTTTGACGCCAGCGGTTTCAACGCCGCTGCCATCTGCCTTCACACGCGGTTTGATGTTGTAATCAACAACCCGCTTAACAGGTACTACAATCTTCATGGCTTCTTTCGCTTGCAGACGCAGGATCGTTCAGACGCTGCTTACCGTATTTTGCAACAAAATCACATCCCGGCAGGATAATTAGGGCCACCAGCCCCTTCGGGCACTGTCCAGTCGATATTCTGGGTCGGGTCCTTGATGTCACACGTTTTGCAATGCACGCAGTTCTGCGCGTTAATGTGCAGCGCGGGAGAGGTTGCCTCATCCACCACTTCATACACGCCAGCCGGGCAGTAACGGGCTTCCGGTGCGCGGAACACATCCCAGTTCACCGTTTTCCATAGGGATGGATTCCGCAGGCGCAGATGCACCGGCTGATCTTCCTCATGGTTGGTGGCGGACAGGAAGACGGAAGACAGGCGGTCAAACGTCAGCGTGCCATCCGGTTTGGGGTAGTTCGGCTTTTCACACAGCTCGGCAGGCTTCAGGGTTTCATTGTCCTGATGCCGGAAATGCAGGGTCCATGGGGCGCGGCCACGCAGCAGCATGGCGTCCAGCCCGGCATAAATTGCCCCCCCCTTCGTGCCGAAGCGCGCAAAGCCCGGACGCACATTGCGGGCTGCATACAGTTCTTCCCACAGCCAACTTTCCCTGACGCGCTGCGTGAAGGAGCCGGGCTCCACCCGGTCCGTCTGCATGGCCTCAGCCACGGCTTCCGCGGCCAGCATGCCGGACTTCATGGCCGTGTGGGTGCCCTTGATTTTAGGCATATTCAGGAAGCCCGCTGTATCCCCGATCAGCGCACCACCGGGGAAGGTGAGACGCGGAATGGATTGCAGGCCGCCCTCTGAAAGGGCACGCGCGCCGTAGCTGACGCGGCGGCCCCCTTCCAGATGTTTGCGGAAAGCCGGGTGCAGTTTTAGGCGCTGCATTTCCTCAAACGGAGACAGCCAGGTGTTGGGATAATCCAGCCCGACCACAAAGCCGTAAGACACCAGATTTTCGCCAAAATGATACAGCCACGCGCCGCCATAGGTTTTATCATCCAGCGGCCAGCCAAAGCTGTGCTGAACCAGACCGGGGCGATGGTTTTCCGCCGGGATTTCCCACACTTCCTTGATCCCGAGCCCGTAGGTCTGCGGGTCCACACCCTTACGCAGGCCATAATGCGCCATGACCTGCTTGGTCAGGGAGCCACGGCAGCCTTCCGCAAACAGCGTATACCGCCCGCGCAGTTCCATCCCCGGCTGGTAGTTGGGGCCCTGCGTACCATCTCTGGTAATCCCCATGTCCCCGGTGGCCACACCAACCACGCGGTTTTCTTCAATCAGGACTTCCGCACCGGCAAAGCCGGGATAGATTTCAACGCCCAGTTCTTCCGCCTGTGTCGCCAGCCAGCGGCAGACTTCACCCAGACTGACAATATAATTGCCATGGTTGGCCATGTGCGGCATCAGCCGATCCAGCATGGGCACACGCAGGCTGCGGGTTTCAGTCAGGTAGAGCATCTCTTCCGAGGTGACCGGCGTGTTAAGCGGTGCGCCCCGCTCCTGCCAGTCCGGCAGAAGCTCTGTCAGAGCCCGTGGCTCAATGACAGCACCAGAGACGATATGCGCCCCGATTTCACTGCCTTTTTCAATCAGGCAGACGCTTGCTTCCGGCGCAAGCTGGCGCAGGCGGATCGCCGCAGCCAGACCAGCAGGCCCGCCGCCAACGATAACGACATCAAACTCCATCGACTCACGCACAGAGTCACTCATTCCTGTTCAGCCCCCGTTGAGATCTCGGCGAAGCTTCCTAAAGCCGATTTGGCGTGGAATTGCAAAAAAACAGCCTGAGTCGTGGTCGGATTCTGCCTCAGAATCCGGCTCTCAGGCCCTGTTTGTGTCCCGATTTCAGGCTGACGGAGCAGCGACGGCACGCGGGCCAAATGCCAGCTCATGCACGGCACGCCAGGCCGGGTCCACAAAATTGACGATCAACGTGCGGCGCGTGCCTTCAATGGGGCGCTTTACAAAACCATGCCATGTCTTGTCCGAGGGGATGAACAGCACACCGGAATTAAAAGCGCCGGATGCACGTGTAATGGATTCCCCCTCGGGAGACATCAGGTCTGTGCCCCACGCACCGTTTTTATCGTTTGTGGAGAGCGAGATAAGCAGCGTGAGGCGCTTGGCCCCAATATCGGTATGTGGCTCCAGCCAGAATCCGTCCGTATCCAGACACAATTCCAGCCGCAGGGCGGAATCATCCAGTTCCGCGCCACATACATCCCGGAACACGCTGCGCGCTTTTTCGCTGTCAAACAGGTGGGCCATCCGGTCCAGCCGGGTATCCCGCGCACGGGTTGCCGGGTCCACAAACACGCGGAACTTGTTGCGGGTCTCACGCCGTCCGCCGACATCCCCGGCTCTGGCGTCCTCCCCCGGCTCCCATTCCAGAAGAGCCTCACAGGCCTCTGGCTCCAGCACGGAGTCCAGCATCCAGTGTGTAAACGGGACCTGTGCAGGCTGCATGGCAGCCAGCTTTTCTGTCAAAGCGGGGGCGTCAGAACGCATCTGTTCTGTCCTTCAGCTGTGATGCGGGTTCCTGCCTTTAAGAAGAATACCGTTCTTTTTTATGGCATCCGGGCGGGAAAAGTCTTCTCTCCATGCGCTAAAATACGCGCACGATCAACTCCGGTGCTGTAACGCACCCGCCTCACACAGGTTCAGAGCGCTGTGGCGAAGCGGGGCTGTGGGGCCGCATCCGGCGTTGTGGATGATAACGCCTGACGGTGCGTATCAAACACGGCCGCCACGTTCCGCAGGAAGGGGCGCCCGGCTTCCATGACCCGTATGCAGCTCCCGTCCAGCAGGACAAACCCGTCCTCCACAAAAGGCTGCAATGCTGCATATTCGGCGGCAAAGTCATGCTCTGCGGCAGCGCCTGCCTGAAGATCAACCTGCATGGTACACATCAGTTCTTCAATCAGCCGGCCCCGCAGGGTATCTTCCGCTGTGCGGGCCACACCACGGGCAACCGGCAGACAGGGCGCGTCCGCCAGAGCACGGGCATAAGGTGCTACCGCCGTAATATTCTGCGTATAACCACCCGGCAACATGGAAATGGCGGACGCGCCCATTCCCAGCAGTACGGTGGACGAATCGGTCGTATAGCCCTGAAAATTCCGCGCAGCGTGCCTGCCTGCATGGCCCTGACCAGCGTATCGTCCGGCAGAGCGTAATGGTCCAGCCCGATGGGCAGATACCCTTCCGCGCACAGGACTTCCTCAATGCGGGCGCGCTGGCGCAGACGCTCGACAGGCTGAGGCAGAGACTCTTCAGGAATCAGGCGCTGGCGCTTCTGCTTCCACGGCACATGGGCATAGCCAAAAACCGCCAGACGGCTGGGCCGCAGCGAGGCGATTTTCCGCGCCGTAGCCGCAACACTCTCTTCCGTCTGATACGGCAGGCCATAAATCAGATCGACATTGACGCCGGACACACCGGCAGCACGCACCGCGTTGATGCAGGCTTCTGTCTGGGCAAAAGACTGATGCCGCCCGCAGGCTTCCTGCACTTTTTCTTCCAGATCCTGCACGCCAAGGCTGATGCGGGTAAAACCAAGCTCACCCAGCAAGGCAGGATACCCCTCAGGCACGTGCCGGGGGTCCAGTTCCATTGCCAGTTCGGCATCGGCCTCAATACGGAAAAACTTGCGCACGCTGCGCATGACCTGACGGAGTGCGGCCGCCGGCAGGGTAGACGGTGTTCCACCCCCAAACTGGAGATGCCGCACTGAACGCTGCGGACCGACCAGCGCCACAACACGGCGCAGTTCCTCGCGCAGCAGATCACCATACGCGCTGCGCCCGTCCTCATGGCGCATGACGGAGGTATTGCATCCGCAGAAGCGGCACAGCTCATCACAGAACGGAACATGGAAGTAAAGAGAAACCGGCGCATCCGCCGGAAGGGCGCGCAGCCATTGCTCGGCCTGCGCCGGCCCGACCGCATCCGTAAAGCTGGCTGCGGTCGGGTAGCTGGTGTAGCGCGGCAGGTTCCCGCCGTAACGGAGAACCAGATCAGATAAAGATACCGCGCTCATACGACTAGAACCGGTATTCGATACCAGCGCCGACCACTGTCGGGTCGAGCGAATCATGCGCCTTGATGAAGGCACCGGATTCACGGTCGTTCGCCCAGGCATGCATCCGCACGAACATCTGCTTGACGTCAAAGTTGAAGAACCAGTTGCCAACGAGCTGGTAATCAAAACCGGCATTGACGGACGGACCGCCGGTCACACCGACATTCAACTTCTGCACAAGGCCACCGGCGGGAGAAACGTTATGGAACCATGCCAGCGTGCCACCAACGCCCAGATAGGGGTTGAAGCGCTTATGCGGGCGGAAGTGCCATGCCAGCGTAACCGTCGGGGGGAGAACCCATGCGCTGCCGACATCCACTTTACCAAACGGCGTGCCTTCAGCAGCCACTTCGTGACGGGTGCTGGCGGCAATCAGGTCGATGGAGATGTTGTCGGTAAAGAAGTATTCAAACGTCAGTTCCGGCATGACCTGACGCGTGGTTTTCACGCGGCCCGGAATGGCATTGCCGTTCAGCCAGACTTTGCTGTCACGGTCTTCCGGCATCACGCCCAGAGCGGACAGGCGGATCAGGAAGTCGCCTTTGCCCAGACCGATTTTGGTGCTGGCGCAGGTTTCAAACAGGCCGCAATGCCCACTGCCCGCACGGGGAGCAGCCGGAATCTGGCCGACCACCGGAGCGTTGACATAAGCCGCATTATTGGTGGCGGCCGGAGCAGCAACCTGAGCCTGAGCTGCGGCGGTGCCGGAGACAGCAGCCACACCCGCCACAAGGGCTGTAAATAAGGAACGAAGCTTGACCATACCTGTTACTCTTCCAACTGCGCTGTAAGTTTATGAGTGGGGAGAAATCACGCGCGGCACCTGTCCACCATGATTTAGATCAAACCTGCGCTATGATCAGTGGAAGAGTGTGTTATTTAAACCACAGCGCACGACACAACTCTGATATTCGCTTTAAACATTCTCGCACTGCGAGAATTTTCAGAGCTGTCGTTGATTTATATCAACAATAACCTAATATTTATGCCATCTCTTTTCAGGCTTTTCCGGCTCATAGTCTGAGTCCGCAAGAGCCGGCATTGCCGGACCTGTATTTTCCATGCTGCCTGCTCCCAGTTCACGGACACATTCCATGCCTCTCAGGCGCAGGTTCTCCACGGAGACAGGCACTGACCTGCATCGGTGCCTTGTCTGTGATATCCGCGCGCAGAGCGTGTGCAGTGCGATTGATGATACGGAACTGGCCATTCTGGCACAGGCGTCCAAGCGGCTGACCCTGCCGCCAGGCACGTCGGTGGTGGAAGAAGGCTCTCCTGCCGTCGCTTTTTATAATGTGACATCCGGGACGGTTAAACTCTTCAAATCCCTGCCGGACGGACGCCGCCAGATTACCGGCTTTGCGGATATCGGGCATTTTCTGGGCCTGACCAACGCCGAAACCTATGCTTTTAGTGCGGAAACCGTGGATACGGTGCAGGTCTGCCGCTTTTTGCGCCCGCAGCTTGAAACATTACTGACGGATTACCCGCAGTTTGAGCGGCGGCTTCTCTCGGAAGTCACGGATGAACTGGCTGAGGCGCAGGAGCAGATGCTGCTGCTGGGCCGCAAGACCGCGCGGGAACGTGTGGCGAGTTTCCTGCTGAGCCGCATGCTGCCTCCCGCGAACCCGAATCAGACGGAAAGTGAGGGCTGCATGGTCTCGCTGCCCATGACGCGGGTTGATATTGCTGATTATCTGGGCCTGACGATTGAAACCGTCAGCCGCACCATCAGCGCCTTACGGCGTGAGCAGACCATTACCGGCACCGATAATCATGGCATCCGGGTGCTGTCCGTCTCCCGCCTGACGGACCTCGCCTCAGGCCAGACCTCAGGGCAGAATAACCGCTAGCCCTTTATCCGGATGCCAGGACGGCGTCCGCGGCGCGTCCGGCTCCTTACTGTTCCACCAGCCTCCACCCAGAGCCTGAAACAGAGCAACCGTATCGGACAATCTGTCTGCCCGGGCCTGTGCCAGCGTGAGCTGAGCCTGAAGCTGCGTCTGCTGTGCCTGAAGCATGGCGACCTCGCTCACGTCCCCCAGCCGGTACTGGGCCTGAGCAATATGCCAGCTTTCCGCCGCAGCCGTCGCGGCGGACGCATTGGCCCCCAAGGCTGCGGCATCCGAGCGAATGGCCGTGAGAGTATCCGCCACATCCTGCAAGGCTGCGATCAGGGCCGTGCGATAATCCGCCGCAGCCTGATCATACTGCGCACGCGCCGCATGCTCCTGATGCCGCAACAGCCCCCCATCAAACAGAGGCTGTGTGATCATGGCGGCCAGAGTCCACTGCCCGAAACCCGGCGTGGCCATCTGCGCAATGGATGCGGCAGCAAACCCCGGAGTCGCGCCAAGCTGCACATTGCAGGCGATTCGCCACGGCTACCCCAACCTGTGCACAGGCTGCATGCCAGTTAGCCGCAGCGGTGCGGATATCCGGGCGTTGCTCAACCAGCCGGGCGGGCAGGCTGACCGGCAGTTCAACCGGAAGAGAGAGAGACTCCAGCGTAAATGTCGGCTCCGGGGCGTCCGGCGCGTCCCCGACCAGAGCGGCAATCAGATGTTTCTGCTGCTCAAGCTGCTTTTGCAACGGGGCCAGACTCGCCTCATTCTGTGCCAGAGACGCCCGCTGCATCGCGACGTCATTGCGGGAAAACTGCCCGACCTGTTCCTGCCGCTCTGCCGAGGCCAGCAAGGTGCGCTGCAAGGCCACAAGAGACTGCGTGGCCTGAAACTGCGCATTCAGGGCGGCCTGATCAATCGCGGCCTGCACGATGGAGGATGTCAGGGTCAGATAAACCGCCTGCAACTGGTCCCGCTGCGCATCCCTCAGGGCTTTCGCCGCTTCCACCCCACGCCGCACACCGCCCCACAGATCCGGCACGTAGGAGATGTTCAGCTGGGCCGTATGCACCGTGTAGAGCCAGGAATTGTTGTTTGGCACAGGAGAATAGGTGCGGGACGTCTTTTGCCGGGTCGGGTTGAAGCTGCCGGAGATAGACGGATACAACGCGCTCTGCTGGGCCAGACGGTTTTCATTAGCCGCTGCCAGCGCATCCCGCGCGGATTCCAGAGACGGATTCTGGTCCAGTGCCCGCCGCACCAGCCTGTCCAGATCGGGCGAGTGGAACAGCGCCCACCATTGCGCCGGAATATCCTGCCCCGGACGGAACACCTGCACCACACTCTGCGGGCCTGCGGCCGCAGCGTCCGCTGAGCCAGAAACAGGCTGTGTGGTGCTCCCCTTTCCGGCCTGCCCATACGCCGTTGGTGCGGGCGGTGCAGGTTTTTTAAAGTCGGGGCCAACGGCACAGCCACCCAGCGCCAGAGCGGTGGCGGCACAGAGCATCAGGTTTTTCCGCATCATGGCGCAGGCTCCCGTGCTGCGGCCCGGCGCTCACACCATGCTTCCAGCTCGTAATAGAATGTTGGCAGGATAAACAGGGTCAGCAACGTCGCAATCCCCAGCCCCCCGACCACAACCGTCGCCAGCCCGCGCTGCACGTCCGTCCCGATGCCGGTGGCAAGGGCGGCGGGCAACATGCCCATGCTGGCAACGGTGGCCGTCATCAGCACGGGGCGGAACCGCTCCCCTGCCCCTTCCAGCACGGCATTATACAGCGGCACACCTTGCGCCCTGTGACGGTTGATATTGGAGACCATGATAATGCCGTTCTGCACCGCCACGCCGAACAGCGCGATAAAGCCCACGGCCGTTGCGACGTTCAGCGTATCACCACGCACCTGCAAGGCGACCAGACCCCCAAGAAGAGCCAGCGGCACCACGGCCAGAATCAGCACGGCCTGCCGCATCTTGCGGAATTCGGCAAACAGCAGAACCAGCATGACCACCAGCATAATGCCCAGCGCCACGGTCAGACGGGCCTGCGCCCTCTGCTGCTGCTCAAACGCGCCAGCCCATTGCAGGCGGTACAGACTGGAGTCGAAATGCACCTGTGCGGCAATTTTCTGCTGGGCTTCCGACATATATTCAGACAGAGGCCGTTTACCGTTATCCACCCGCAGCGTGATCTGCCGTTCCGTCATTTCATGCGAGATCGTGCCCTCGCCGGTCTTCAGGTCGATATGTGCGACCATCTCCAGCGGGATCTGCGCGCCGTTGGCTGCTGTCAGCGGCAGATGGGCCAGCGTGCGCAGATTGCTGACCGTGGCAGGCGGCACCCGCACCGTCATGTTATACGTGCGGTCTGCAATATAGATCTGGGAGACAGGGCCATCGCCAATGGCGTTGCCCACCACGGCCATGATATCCGCAACGGAAATACCGTACCGGGCCGCAGCAGCCCGGTCTGCCACAATATTGAGTTCCGGAATTTCAGGTTCCTGAAAAACCGAGGCTTCTGTCGTGCCTTTTACGGTTTTCAGAACGGAGACAATCTGGTTGCCAATGCGCCGGATTTCCCGCGCATCATTCCCGTAAACACGCAGGACCAGTGCGGAGTGTGCGCCGCCAACCTGATCATTCATTCCATCGGCAATAGGCTGGCTGATGCCAAAATCAATGCCCGGAATTTTGGCCAGACGTTCATGCAGTTTAGAAACAAACTGCGCCTTTGTCTCACCATGCGGCCAGGTATTGTAGGGTTTCAGGCCAACCGGCACCTCAATATGGGAGGGCGTCCACGGGTCCGTCCCGGAATCATTCCGGCCAAGCTGCGTGACCGCGTAAGATGTTTCCGGAAAAGTATAAATGGCATGACGTACTTCATCCGCCATGGCGCCTGCTTTTTCCAGCGAGAGACCGGAGGGGAGCTGCACCTGCAACCACAGCGCGCCTTCATCCATTTCCGGCAGGAATTCCCGCCCTGTATGCATCCCCAGCACAACCACCAGCACAAAGGCGATAATCGCGCCGATATAGGCCAGCAGCGGGCGGCGCATGGCATGGGCCAGACTGTCATGGTACAGATGGTGCAGCTTTTCCAGCGGCTTGTTATGGAAAATCTTGTGCGGCTTCCGCATGGCCAGAAAGGCCAGAGACGGTGTGAGCACAATGGCGCTGAGCAAAGCCCCCAGCAGCGCAAAGCTGACGGTAAAGGCCATCGGCCGGAACAGCCGCCCCTCCGCACCTTCAAACGCAAAGAGCGGGCTGTAAGCGACAATAATAACGAGCGTAGCGAAGACGATGGCGCGGCCGACATGCTTTGTCAGCCCCTCCACATCTTCCAGCGTCATGGTGTGGCCCGGCTGTTCCTCCCGCAGGCGCAGGATGGATTCCGTCACCACAATCGCGCCATCCACAATCACCCCGAAGTCGATCGCCCCGAGGGAAAACAGGTTGGCGGGCATGCCGAGCAGACTCATGATGAGAAAGACCGTCGCCAGTGCCAGCGGGATTGTCACCGCCGCCACCAGCGCGCTACGCGGGCTGCCGAGGAAGAGAATGAGGATAACAAAAACCAGCCCCACGCCTTCCAGAACCGTGTGCGTCACTTTCTCCGTGGTGGCGTTCACCAGAACATCACGGTCAATATAGGGCACTATCCGCACCCCCTGTGGCTCTAGCTGCTTTTGCAGTTGCGCCACGCGGGCATGCAGCAGGTCCAGCACTTTCGAGGCGTTTTCCCCCGTGACCATGCTGACAATGCCCTCAATGGTATCAGGGTTGCCATTTTTCCCCAGAATCCCTTCCCGCACCTGATGCCCAAGCTGCATCCGGCCCAGCTCCCGCAGAAAAACCGGCACGCCGTCATGCTGGGTAACGGGAATATCGCCCATCTCATCCAGCGAGTGGATCATCCCCACGCCACGCACAATGTAGGACTGCTCACCCCGCGCCACGCGGCCACCACCAGCATTGACACTGCTGTTGGTAATGGCCGTCAGAACATCATTCACCCCCACATGGAAGCGGGAGAGCGAGGCCGGGTCCAGCAACAACTGATATTCCCGCGTGAAGCCACCAAAATTGTTGATGGTGGCCACACCCTGCACTTTGCTCAGGGCGGGCACGACAATCCAGCGCTGGATTTCTGACAGTTGCATCAGATTCTGGCGGTCTGATTCCAGCGTGTAGCGATAGATTTCGCCCGACGGGCTGGTGACAGGCCCAAGCCCCGCCGTAACGCCCGGCGGCAGCGTAACCTGCGCCAGTTGCTCCGTCACACGCTGGCGGGCGGCGTAGACATTTACGCCGTCCCGAAAAATCAGGTTGATGAGCGAGAGACCAAACGTGCTGCTGGAACGGCTGTTGGCCAGCCCCGGCGTGGCCGCAAGCTGGCGTTCTAGCGGGATGGTAATCTGCTGTTCCACCTCTTCCGCCGCAAGCCCGGAACTTTGGGTGGTGACCTGAACGGACACAGCCCCGAGGTCCGGATAGGCTTCAACCGGCAGGTCTTTCCACGCCCAGCCACCCCACAGGGCAAGCACGGCCATGGCGACAAAAACAATCCGGCGTTCCCGCAGACAGGCGGCAATAATCTGCTCAATCATCGTTCAGCAGGACTCCGCCGCGCGTCACAATGCGGTCTCCTGCGCTCAGCCCGCTCAGCACCCGCGTATCTTCCCCTTCATCATAGGAGATTCCGACCTTGCGCCGCATGAACGTCCAGGGGGCTGTTTCAACAAACACCGTCACGTTGTCATTATTCATCAGCAGAGCCGATTGCGGCACCATAAGGCCCGGCGGCTGTTTGAGCTGAATATTGACCGTGGCGAACATATTGGGGTGCAGATCTTCATCCGGGTTGGCAGCGGGATCATGGCGCGCAGGCGGCGCGTTTCGGGCCGCAGATCCGGTTCAACCGTTGCAATTTCCCCATACAGCAGCACTCCCTGCCGCGCGGGCAGGGTAAGGGTGACGGACTGGCCAATATGAATCTGGTCCACATCCGCTTCCGGCACATCCGCCACGGCCCAGATTTCAGAGAGGTCTTCCACACTCAGCAATGCTGCGGTGAGGTCCGTCACATTCTGGCCCGGCGCCATGTTAACGGCTGAAACAACGCCATCCACCGGGGAGCGCAGCGTCAGCGTGCCGCCTGCGGCGGCTTTATCATCAAACGAGGCCAGACGGTCCTGCGCGCGGCGTTCCTCTGCCTGCGCCTGCACCAGTGCTGCACGGGCGGCTTCCACGTCCCGCGTG
>NZ_BAJW01000068.1 GCF_000613905.1 Acetobacter persici JCM 25330 | reverse complement strand
ATCGCGGGCGGGATCTTCTGGCTGGTCGGCCATCTTGCCGCCGTCTGGGCCGCCAAGCGCGATCCCGCTTTCGTCGACGTGGTGCGCCGGCATCTGCGCTATCCCACCCATCTGGTCGGGTGAGGGCGCCATGCTGAATCTCGCCGAATACCGCCATCGCCGCGACCGGTTGGCCGATTTCCTGCCCTGGGCGGCGCTGGTCGCCAAGGGGGTGGTGCTGAACAAGGATGGGGCCTTCCAGCGCACCGCCCGGTTCCGCGGTCCCGATCTGGACTCCTCGACCGTGTCCGAACTGATCGCGATCACGTCACGACTGAACAACGCCCTGCGCCGGCTCGGCTCCGGCTGGGCTATTTTTGTCGAAGCGCAGCGCCGGCAAGCACGCGGCTATCCCGCCAGCCTGTTTCCCGATCCCGCCTCTGAACTGGTCGATGCCGAGCGCCGGGCACAGTTCGAAGAAGAGGGGGCGCATTATGAGAGCCGCTATTTCCTGACCCTGGTCTGGCTGCCACCGGCGGATGATGCCGCCCGCGCGGAAGCCTGGCTCTACGAGAACCGCGCCCGTGGCGGCTCCGACTGGCGGGCGGTGGTCGCGGGTTTCATCGATCAGACCGATCGTGTGCTGGCCCTGCTCGACGGCTTCGTGCCCGAGGCCGACTGGCTCGATGATGGCGAAACCCTGACCTATCTTCACTCCTGTGTTTCGACCCGGATGCAGCGGGTCCGGGTGCCCGAGATCCCGATGCACCTCGATGCCATCCTGGTCGACGAGGAACTGACCGGCGGTCTGGAACCCAGATTGGGCGACGCCCATCTGCGCACGCTCACCGTCACCGGCTTTCCCACCCAGACCTGGCCGGGGCTGCTGGATGAGCTGAACCGGCTGGCCTTTCCCTATCGCTGGTCGACGCGGGCGATCTGCCTCGACCGCACCGATGCGACCAGGGTGCTGGGCCGGATCCGGCGGCAATGGTTCGCCAAGCGCAAATCGATCATGGCCATCCTCAAAGAGGTGATGACCAACGAGGCGTCGGTGCTGCTGGATTCCGATGCCGCCAACAAGGCGGCCGACGCCGACGCAGCGTTGCAGGAACTCGGCACCGACCAGGTCGGGCAGGCCTATGTCACCGCCACCGTTACGGTGTGGGACGAGGATCCGACCGTCGCCGCCGACCGGCTGCGTCTGGTGGAGAAGACCATCCAGGGCCGCGACTTCACCTGCATGCGCGAGAGCGTCAACGCGCTGGAAGCCTGGTTCGGCAGACGCGCGTGCTGCTGGTCTGGACCCGGCTGATGCGCGGAGCCAGGGATTCGATCGTGCTGGAGAACGAGCCGGCCGCCGATGCCGCAGGATTCGCCGGATTTACGAGAAGCATTTATGGCGGCAGCCCGCCCGGAAGATCAGGGAGATCGCCTTTACAATGCCGAAGGCGAGCTTCTGTTTGATCGCAATGAGCCTACGGACGACCGGCCTGAAATCGATCGAGCCGTTCTGCGTCAGATCCTGTTAAATTCTCTTACGCCGGGGACTGTTCGCTGGGGGCAGCGAATAACCCGAATTGCTCATGGAAAAGGTGGTTTCGTGGTGGGAGGTGACGGGTGGTCCGAACAGTTTGATGCTGTCGTAGGTGCGGATGGCGCGTGGTCCTGTGTTCGCCCTCTGCTGAGCAATGCCGTGACGCTTTATGAAGGGGTTACGTTGGTGGAACTGGGGTTCGATGTGAACTGCCATCCTCGCATCAATAAATTGACCGGTAACGGCAAAATGCTCGCAGTAGGCGACAACCGTGCACTGATCACGCAACGAAACGGTGACGGCCATATTCGCGGGTATGCTGGCGTCAGGCTGGCAGAGAGTTCGGCCAAAGAATGGGCAAGCTGGTCAGGCGAAAACGTGCGGCAGGCATTGAGAGATGTTTTCGCCGGATGGGCGCCGGAATTGCAGGATGTGATTGAAACAGGAGACTTCATTGGTGTAAGGCCGCTTTACGCCTTGCCCATAGGGCATTCCTGGAAAAATCAGACCGGTCTGACCCTGCTGGGTGATGCCGCGCATCTCATGTCTCCGTTCTCGGGCGAAGGGGTCAATCTTGCGCTGGCTGATGCGGTAGAACTGGCGGATGCCATGACTTCAACCGACGACTGGTCGTCGATCAGTCGGTATGAACGCACCATGTGTGCACGCGCGACCGTGGCTGCCGAGGGGGCAGCACAGGGCTTGAGAAGCGTTTTTTCTTCTTCAGGGGTAGAGCATGTCCTTGAGCACTATCGCGCACGCGTGCATGCGTAAAAAAGACGTATTTTCGGCGCGTCATTTATTCTGAAAACTATCGTATAAGCTAGCGCTTTTAGCAGTATGAATCGGATTGGTTAATTAAGTCCCGTAAAGGTCTGTGCGCGACCTGGGTGTGAAAGACTTAAACTGCCGATTGATTATGTCTTAATTCTCCATCGGGCCGGCCTTGGAATATCGTTCAGCCATATATCGTCCAGGCGGTGCACCGAGAACGTTGCGAAACATGGTTACGAAACTGGGAACGCTTTCGTAACCCAGACCATCAGCGACCTGTTGGATCGTCAGGCCTGTCGCCAGCCACTTTACTGCCAGCATGACGCAGAGTTGCTGACGCCAGCGGCTAAAACTCATGCCTGTCTCCTTAAGGATCAGTCGGGACAGGGTTCGTGTGCTCACCCCCCATGACTGGCCAAGACAGTCATGGGGGCCTGCTCAGAAGGTGCTTCTACCATCCGATCAATGACTTTCCGCACGCGCATATCACGGGGTATGGGAAGATGGAGAGTCTCGACTTTCGCTGCGGCAAGTTCATCAAGCAGCACATCCTGCATGCGGATGATCGCATCGGTTGGTTCGTAAAAAAGTGGTAGCGCTGCGGCCCGGGCAAGGAGTTCGCGCAACAGCGGCGTTATCGCAATGGCTCTGCACGCGTGCAGAGCCGCCGGACTGGCTGCCGGATCAATGAAGGCGTTATAGCTTTAAGCACTCCACTTGCATAAACGGTATGGCGTGCGCCACCGGGGATACAGATGGCACTGTGCGGCGACCGTATCAGCACAGAACTGGACACGGTTCGTGATTTCTATTTTGGATCAATAAGTCAGTTCACAGTGTCCCGCTAGTCGAAAAAAAGGCGCTTTGTGCTATTAGGGGACGTAACCTACTGTTAACCCCCCTTCGTGCGCGAAGGAACAGCTCTGGCTCTGGTCTGTGCTTATGTGCTTGCTGGTGAAATCAAGCGGAGCGCACATTACGCAGAGGCTTTTCACACCTATGAAGCTCGTGTTCGTCCTTATGTCCCACGCTTCGCAAAAGGGATGAATTCCGTTTTCGTGCGTCTTATTCATGCCTGAATCCGGATAGTGATTTCACTGCCGAATATGATTGAGAAAGTCCTTGCAAGTAATTGTGTCCAGAAATACCTCGGACTGTGCTGGGTGAAACACGAGAAGAAAATCACAGAAGACTTTGTATTTCGGAATTATAAGTGTGGGAGGTCTCTTTAGAAAAATAGCTCTCCCACACAGCAGTTGTGTATCTATCTTTACAGGCAGTCTATTAAGGGCAGGATGTCCAAGGGTTTTCTGACTTTCTTATATCAGTCAACAAACTTGATGATCTGATGCAACAAGTGGGAGAAAAATATTATCGACGATTTCGCTGATTGCTTCATCTGTAAGGGGTTTGAAGGTCATCATCAGGTCATGCCGCACAAGGTCTAGCGGGAGTGAGGCAATACGGGGTGTAAGCCTGCTTTCGTTAATTTCTCCGCGTTCGACGGCCCGTGTCAGAACAGCGCGATACTGGTTCCCTTCAACAATGCGGTTGCGTAATTCCGTAAAACTTGAGCGCTCCGCCACCAGATCTTTTTGCATATCAAAAAAGAGCTGAAGGTCTCCACTGTTTGCACGATCGGACATATGGCGAAGAAGGAGGCAAAGCTCATCGCGGACATTTCCCATATCGGGAATAACGGGTGCCGCATGAGCAAACCTTTGCGCCAGTGCTGCTGTTGCCAGCGCTGTGCGGCTGGGCCAGCGTCTGTGGAGCACAGGGCGGCTGGTGCCGGCCCGGCGGGCCACATTTTCCATCGTGAGGCCGGAATATCCACTTTCAGACAGTTCAGCCCAGGCCGCCTCTAAAATAGCGTCCTCCAAGGCTGCTCCCCGCCGTCTTACTCTTCCTCGAACGCGCATAACACTCCCCATAAGATACACAAAGAATCTTATTGCCTTTGTTTTGCTGACATATAAGATACGTGACGAATCTAATGTATGAGGCATAGCATGAGCAAAAGAGGCGTTCCAACCCGAAACCGTCGTGTCCTGATTTCGGGTGCCAGCATTGCCGGGCCAGCTCTTGCTTTCTGGCTGGATCGCTATGGTTTTGACGTGACGGTTGTCGAGCGTGCTGCGACTATTCGTACCGGAGGGTATCCGATTGATGTTCGTGGCACGGCGATTGATGTAGTCGAACGGATGGGATTATTGCCACAAATCCGTGCGGCACACGTCAACACGCGTTTGATGACATTTGTTGATGGAGACGGGCGTGAAATTGGCTCCGTGCCTGTTTATGATGCCGTTGGTAGCAATGAAAGGGACGTCGAGTTACCTCGGGGAGCTCTGGCAACATTGTTGTATGACGCGTCCCGGCAAGGAAACGTCCGGTATCGGTTCAATGACTCAATAGACACGCTGCACGATGACGGTGCGGGGGTGGATATTCGATTCACCAGTGGCATTCGTGAACGCTACGACATTGTTGTTGGGGCAGATGGGCTCCACTCCCGCACGCGGCGTCTTGTCTTCGGGACTGAAGATCTTTTCCGTCATGATCTCGGCTTTGATTTCGCACTCTTCTCGTTACAAAATGATCAGGGTCTCTCACATGGCGGTATTTTCCATGCAGAACCCGGACGTGTGGCGGGATTGTTTGCGGTTCAGGATAGTCAGAGGATGTTCGGGTTTCTGACATTCATGACTGATCAGGGAGCCCCGCGCACAGTCATGGGGCAGCTGCATTTAATACAGACAACTTATGCCGGTATGCGCTGGGAAGTGCCGCGTCTGTTGAAAGAGATGGAGGTGGCTGACGATCTTTATTTCGACAGTGTCAGTCAGATCCGCATGCCGCACTGGTCCAAAGGATCTGTCGTTTTGCTGGGAGATGCCGCTTTTGCACCGTCTTTCCGGTCCGGGCAGGGAACCAGCCTTGCACTTGTTGGCGCTTATGTTCTTGCAGGAGAACTTGCTGCGCATGAGAAGACCTCGGCTGGACTGGAAGCATATGAACGTACCCTGAGACCCTTTGTCGAAGCAAATCAAGCTCTGGCAACTGATGGGCGAGGGGCGTTTTTCCTGCCGCGCACTCAGGCAGATATCGACATGCGTGACAGGATGCTGGCTGAAATCGCACGCAACAGCACTGGTGCTTTTTTTGACAACCGCCGTCCGGCGGCTCATTCCGCAATCAGTTTACCTGATTATCAAATGGAATAATGGACATACACTCACAGCTTCATTCAACACAAAATTACAAAAAATGTTAGAGTGGTAGTGTGGTAATCTAAATGTTTAATCAGAATATTTCTTGTCACATAAAATATTATATAGATGGTAGTAGATTCTTGCAGTCAGTTTGAGCAAAGCCGCTTTATTTTTCCATTTCTTCCGAAGTGATACTGATCAGCGTGCGGATGCGTTGCAAATCATTCGGCGTCGCGGGATTGTAAACAATCAGTCCAAGGTCTGATCGTCCGTCGACGGCAAATCCTGAATATTCCAGTTCAATCAATCCAACGGTTGGATGCTTCAAGTGCTTGGTTCCTTCACCATGAATTTGTACATCATTATTCTGCCACAACGCGGCAAATTCGGGGTTTCGCAAGCTTAAGTCTTTAACAAGTTCATCGACTTCAGCAGAAGCGCCAGCGCGCACGGCATCGGTGCGAAAAGCGGCCACGACAGATCTTGCCAGACTGTCCCAGTTCATCTGCATCTTACGTACATGGGGAGTGCAAAAAACAATCTTAAGAATGTTACGTTGATCAGGCGGAACTTTACTATAATCAGTCAACACAGCGGCAGCAGCTCTATTCCACGCGACTATGTTCCATAAAGGCGTTTTGACAATCGCAGGACTATATTCAAGGGCGTCAAGAACGCGTTGCAGGCGTGGTGTAATCCCGTTCGTTACTCGATAACGCACTTCCGGCAGATGACCGAGTGCCAGCATAAATAGATGTTCGCGTTCCTGTTCAGTCAGCAATAACCCTTTGGCGATCCGATTGAGCACATCAGGCGAAGGTGCTCCGCCTCGGTCCTGCTCAAGCCAAGTGTACCAAGTGGGGCTGATGTTGGCCCGCTGTGCGACTTCTTCACGGCGTAACCCAGGCGTACGCCGCCGAGCACAGGGGAAACCCAATGCCACGGGGTCAAGACGGGCACGTCGGTCTTTGAGATACGTGCCTAATGAGGTTGGAGAGGTCACGATGATCCTATTGGTTTCTATACCATGATAACGTCACTACTGTAACAGGATAAAGATTAGGAGCACGTAGGAGGCTAGACAACACAGGAAAGCAGTCGATGAAGATATTTCTTACCGGTGCCAATGGATTTATCGGATCCAAACTTGTTACTGAATTAACTAATGCTGGTCACCAAGTTCGTGGACTTACACGTTCAGACAAAGGGACGCGCGAACTGGTGGCTGCCGGAGCTGAGGCTTACCGAGGCGATCTTGAAGATCTTAACAGCCTTCGTGATGGAATTACGGGGTGTGATGGTGTTATTCATACGGCCTTCGACCATAACTTTGTAAATTATGTTGCCAACTGTCAAAAGGATCAACGGGCAATCGAAGCGATAGGCAAAGAACTTGAGGGTTCAAGCCGACCATTTGTCATCACGTCCACAACATTGTTTGGCGAACCTGTTGCTGGGCAATGTGCTGATGAGAATATTTTTAATAACAAACACTCTAATCCTCGCGTTATCTCGGAGATTACCGCTGAATCTTTGGTTGAACGGGGTGTAAAGGTGGCTTTGGTTCGCCTGTCGCAAATCCATGATACTTACCGCCAAGGCTTGGTAACCTTTCTGATTGACCTTGCCCGCAAGACTGGTCGATCTGCATATATTGAGAAGGGTGTAAACTGTTGGTCTGCAGCTCATGTCTCTGATACGGTTCATTTGTTCCGTCTTGCGCTGGAAAAACAGGTTTCAGGTGCACGTTATCATGCATGTGCAGAAGAAGGCGTTTCTGTAAGAGCCATTGCAGAAGCCATAGGGCAACGATTTAATTTGCCTGTTGTTGCTTTGTCTGAGAACGATGCGGGTGCACATTTCGGGTGGCTTGGCGCGTTTGTTTCCAAAGATATGATCGCATCAAGCGAAAAGACGAAACAGCGTCTGGACTGGCACCCAACTGGACCGAAACTGCTTGCCGATATTTTGGCCTGTGAGGATATTCCTGATAAGCCCTGAAAGATTTTCGTTTAGAGGAAACGTGTGATCGCGCCAGGAAGGCTGGTAACAGAACGTAAGTTGCCTGTCTGCGTGGTTTATACACCAGACAGGCATGTTGACGGATAAGTCTTTTTCTCAGGAGCGGGCACGTGGCTCTTCTTGCATGCTTTTGCTCCATACTACGATTGAGACAGGGAAATAGAAACGGATCCCGTCTGCATCTTCCCATGCGCCCATACCCAGACGATCCTGACCTCCTGCGATATCTTCTGCAAATATCACTTTCAGGGCGTTCCAGTCCTCAGGAGCGACCTGATCCTGCAAGCGGGACTCAAGACGATATTGATGCGTCATGACAGGTGACAGACCTGCCTTAGTCCCAAGCGACTGCAATTGATGCAGTGTCAGGGCGCTTGTATGCGAGGGATCACGGAGCGTTTCCGCCCGGTCATAGTTTTTCTGGCATTCGGCAGCCGGGGTGGCGTCAATCACTATAAGCCGGCCACCGGGACGGCAGACTCTTACCATTTCCGCCAGAACTTTCTCGGGTTCTTGCATGTGGTGAAAGCTGTAGCGTGTCACGACCCGGTCGAAGCTATTGGCCTGAAATGGTAAATGCAGTGCATTGCCAATGTGATACGCCACCCTCACGTTCTCCCTGTCCGCACGCAGGCGTGCCTGTTCGATCATGGCGGGGGTCAGGTCGATGCCTGTGACCTCTGCGCCAACGCGGGCCAGTTCACACGCGACAATCCCTGGACCGCAGGCGACATCAAGCACATTCATGTCTCTGGTCACTGCGCAGGCAGCGAGCGTCTGCGCCATGCTTTCGGCCTCTGCGTGAATAGCTAACTCAGCAAAGGGCTTTGCCCAGCGTGTAAACTGGTCAACGATCCGGGTGTCATGATGTGTGCGAGAAGCAGTCATCTTTATTCCTTTCCTTGGCGTTTCAGGATAAGGAAAAGAGTGGTTGGCCGTCTAACGCTATCCGGCCATAAATGAGCGGAAATCGGCCAATGAAAAACCTGACCTCCAGAGAGACACGAGGCGTCCTTGTCGAGAACAGACTAGACAGCCGGGGGAAACCCGGCTTCGCATTCCGTAATCCGTCTTCCGCCATTTTTTATGACTGGCACGCCCATCCATGCCACCAGATCACATATGCAAAACGCGGCACGACACAGATCGAAGGTCCAGATGGCCATCATCTGTTGCCAACGGCTCATGCTATATGGATACCGGCAGAAACACGTCATCGGACCATGATTCGCGATCTGGACGGTGTTTCCGTCTATTTTGATCCGGTATATTTTCCACGTGACCACATGGACCGTATCCAGACATTCCCCGTAACGACAATGTTGCAGGAGATGTTGTTCCACACCGTGCGTTGGCAACCCGGTTCAGCAGAGCACGACCCCATTGCCCGGAGTTTTTTTCAAACCGCCGGCCTGCTCTGCGTAGAGCAAATGCAGGCGAAAACAGCACGGCTTTTCACGCTACCGCGTGCCACCCACCCGTCTATCGTGCGGGCTATGGAAGCAGCCCTTGCCAGCCCCGGTCAGGCAAATCTAAATTGGATGTTGCGTCATGCCGGAATGTCGGAGCGTAGTTTCCGTCGCCATTTTCATGAAGAAACCGGCATGACATGGCAGGATTGGATCGCACAGGCCCGTCTCTTCCACGCAGCAAACCTGCTTGCCGAGGGTCAACGGGTAACGGATGTAGCAGCCGATGTCGGTTACGCATCACTGAGTGCATTTGCAAAAGCTTTTACGAACCTGATGGGTATATCGCCGGTCCGCTTTCGGGACTTATAAACGTAAGGCTGAAGGACCGGGTTGAAGGCGAAAACAGGAGTTTCGCTTACCGTGTAGTAGCCAGACGGGCAACTTACGCCTCTTCTCGGCCGTGTTCAGACTTGCTCAAAGTTTCGATAAGCAGACCTTCTATATCGGCGACGCAAGCCAGGCCGCCAGTTGCCGGACCATGGATCTGGCGACACGGCCGGCGCCCAGCAGCGTGGCGGATGCGGGCCCACACCAGGAGCCATAACCCAGCAGCCAGAGACGTGGCTCCCTGACGGCCTGCTGCCCGTTAACACGGATCAAGCCGTCTGGCTCGATCACGTCGAGTGATGCAAATACACCGAGCGCGGGTCGGAAGCCGGTACACCAGATGATCCTATCGATGGCTTCTTCCCGCCCGTCGGGCCAGACGACGCCCGTCGCCGTCACACGTACAAACGGGCGTACCGCGTGGAGCACGCCTCGCTCCCTGGCGGCGCGCACAGGTGGGACCATGACGATATCGCCAAAGCCGCTGGTGGGCATGGCCGACGGGCCGCCGAGAACGCGAGCGGTCGCCCGCTCGAACAGGACCCGTCCGTCCACGTCATCGGGCAGAAAGATGGGATCATGCAGCGTGACCCATGTTGCCTGAGCGACAAGCGACAGCTCCGCCATAATCTGTGCCCCGGAGTTGCCTCCACCCACCACCAGTACACGTCGGCCGGCAAAGGGCGCGGCATTCCGGTAATGGCTGGAATGGAGTTGCGTCCCGCCGAAGAGGTCACGCCCCGCGACATCGGGAACAAAGGGGGCTGACCACGTACCGGTCGCCCCGATAACCGCACGGCCAAGAAAATCACCCGCGCTGGTTCTGACAGTCAGAAGTTTTCCGTTCGCGCGCTCCACACACTCGACCATGACCGGACGGCGGATCGGCGGCGCATAGCGCGCCTCGTAGCGGTGCAGATAGTCCAACACCTCGTCACGGGTCCGATAGCCGCCATCCGGCGTGTCTGGCATCGGCCAGCCGGGCAGCGAACTGTAGGACGCGGGTGAAAACAGATGCAGGGAGTCCCAGCCATGCACCCATGCACCACCCGCCTGCGTCCCGTTATCAAGAATGACGTAACGCAGTCCGGTCCGTCGTAGAAAATACGACGCGGCGAGGGCCGCCTGACCGCCTCCCACGATCACAACATCGAACTGTTCCGCCATTGCCCGGCTCACAGACTTTCCGGGAGACGGAATTCCGCCTTGCGTTCGCTGTAGCGATCAACGAGGTAGTCGGCCCGGTCGCGCAGCAGCCATGTGAACTTCATCAGCTCCCCCATGACATCTACCATCCGGTCATAGAGGGGGATGGCTTCATCCGGTCATCGTCACCGAACTGGGTATAGGCCATCGGCACGCTGGACTGATTGGGGACGGTGAACATCCGCATCCACCGGCCCAGCACCCGTAGGGCATTGACGGAATTGAAGCTCTGCGATCCGCCCGAAACCTGCATGACCGCCAGCGTGCGGCCCTGCGTCGGGCGGATCGAGCCTTCGGTCAGGGGCAACCAGTCGATCTGGTTCTTGAACACGGCAGTGATGTTGCCGTGCCGTTCGGGGCTGCACCAGACCTGGCCTTCAGACCAGATCGAGAGTTCCCGCAGTTCCCGCACCTTCGAATGACTTGCGGGCACGGAATCCGCTACCGGCAGGCCGGTCGGGTCGAACACCCGTGTCTCGGCCCCCAGCACCTTCAGGATGCGTTCTGCCTCAAGCACCAGCAACCGGCTGAAGGATCGGGGGCGTAAAGAGCCATAGAGCAGAAGGATACGCGGCGGATGGTCCACACGCGGTTGCGGTTCCAGCCGCGCGAGATCGACCTGTTCAAGATATTCGGGGTGAAGGGCCGGCAAGTCAGGTTCGGTCATTGTGATATCGGTCCATTCATGCATTACGGCTGGCTGATTAGAGGCAGCCACAGGGCCAGCGCCAGGAGTGTGACCAGCAGGACGGGAGGTGTGATCACCAGACCCACCTTCATATATTGCCCCCACGTGACCCGATGGTTCCTGGACGCCAGCACATGCAGCCAGAGCAGTGTCGCGAGACTGCCGATCGGCGTGAATTTCGGCCCGAGGTCGCAGCCGATGATGTTGGCATAGACCATCAGGTCGCGTGTCAGCGGCGTGATGTCGTGCGCCTGCTGGATCGCCAGTGCCCCGACCAGCACACTCGGCATATTGTTCATGATGGACGACAGAACAGCCGCCAGAAAGCCGGCGCCGATGGTGGCGATGAACGGCCCCTGATGGCCAAGCCAGACCAGTGCGGCCGCAAGGTAGTCGGTCAGCCCGGCATTGCGCAGGCCATACACCACCAGATACATGCCCAGCGAGAAGATCACGATCTGCATGGTGCGCCCATCAGCACCTTGCGAACAGGGATCACCCGGCCATATCCGGCGACGAGCAACAGGGTTCCGGCGGCCAGACAGGCTACAACACAGACCGGGATATGAAACGGCGCTGTCAGGAAATAGGCCGCCAGAACGAGGACCAGCAGCGGAAATGCCGCCCGAAATACATGGTGGTCACGAATTGCCGCAGCGGGTGCTGGCAGTTCGGCGACGGGATAGGTCGCAGGCACCTGCCGCCGGTACCACAGCCAAAGCACAGCCAGCGTCGCGCCCAGCGCCACCAGATCGACAGGGACCATGATCGCGGCATAGCGATCAAACGCAATGCCAAAGAAATTGGCGCTGACGATGTTCACCAGGTTGGAAATGACAAGCGGCAGGCTGGTGGTATCCGCGACGAACCCAGTGGCGATAATAAAGGCCAGCGCCGCGCCATGGCTCAGGCGCAGTTGCGTCAGGATAGCGATGACAATGGGCGTCAGCAGCAGCGCCGCGCCGTCATTGGCGAAAACCGCTGCAATGGCCGCTCCCAGCACCACGATCAGCGGGAATAGCGTCCGGCCTCGCCCTTTGCCCCAGCGTACGACGTGCAGGGCGGCCCAATGGAAGAACCCTGCCTCATCCAGCAACAGCGAGATGACGATCAGCGCGATAAAGGTGAAGGTCGCGTCCCAGACGATGTGCCAGACGACAGGAATGTCATGCCAGTGGATCACGCCAGCCGCCAAGGCCACGACGGCACCTGCCATTGCGCTCCAGCCGATGCCCAGCCCCCGAGGCTGCCAGATGACAAAAACCAGCGTGACAACGAAAAGCAGAAGAGCCAGCATCAGGAGATCCGCTTTCCGGATTCATCGACGATCTTCTCGCCGTCTTCTTTGACGAAAGCGCCCCGCTGCGGGTTGGGCAGGGTTTCCAGAGCCGCCTCGGACGGACGGCAGAGCGCAACACCGAGGGGGGTGACGACGATCGGCCGGTTCATCAGGATCGGGTGTGCGATCATGGCGTCGATCAGCGTATCGTCCGTCAGGGTCGGATTATCGAGGCCGAGCTCGTGAAAGGGCGTGCCCTTTTCCCGCAGGACCGAGCGCACCGGAAGCCCCATACGGGCGA
This sequence comes from Acetobacter persici JCM 25330, assembly GCF_000613905.1. Classification (GTDB taxonomy): domain Bacteria; phylum Pseudomonadota; class Alphaproteobacteria; order Acetobacterales; family Acetobacteraceae; genus Acetobacter; species Acetobacter persici. The sequence goes on along the minus strand of NZ_BAJW01000068.1, from coordinate 2,621 downwards.
TCAGATCGACCAGTTCGGCCCGGCTCGGCGGCGTTTTCAGATATTCGATGATCCGGGGCTCCTCGCCGCTGTTGCGGATCAGTGCCAGCACGTTGCGCGACGTGCCGCAGGCCGGGTTGTGGTAGATAGTGATGGACATGGGCAGGATTCCCGGGATGGGCAGCAGGAGGACAGGTTCGCGACCAGGGGCGCGCAGAGTTCGGGGCTGCCCGCACAGCAGTCTCTTACGAGGAAGAGCATCAGGTCGCGCAAGCGCGGAAGGCGCGCACGATAGACGATCAGCCGGCTGTGGCGCTGCGAGGTCAGCAGGCCGGAACGGGTCAGGGTGGCAAGATGGGCCGAGATCGTGTTCTGCGGGACATCGAGATGCCGCGCGACGTCTCCGGCGGGTAGTCCGTCCGGTTCGTGGCGCACCAGCAGGCGGAAGATCTCCATTCGCGTGGACTGCGACAGAGCGCTCAGGGCAGCGAGGCAGATTCTGTATCCATAAATCGACGATCACGGATATATTGAATGAAGTCAACACTACCGAGGACATGCCTCGTTCAAAACCTGGAATACGGTGTCACACGCCGAACAGGCGGCCGATTCCGCCCGTGACGATCATCGCAACAATACCCCAGAACGTCACACGCAGTGCTGGCCGCAGAGGCGCCGCGCCGCCGGCAAGCGCGCCGACGACGCCCAAAACGGCGAGAACCACGACCGAGGTCAGGGACACGCCCCAGGATACCCACGCGACAGGGGGCAGAACAGCTGCCAGTACGGGCAGCAAGGCTCCGGACGAAAAGGCGGTTGCCGAGGCGAATGCCGCCTGTATGGGTCTTGCCGCTGTGGCCTCGGACAGACCCAGTTCATCCCTGGCATGAGCACCGAGCGCATCATGTTTCATAAGGGCGACGGCGACCTCGTGTGAGAGGTCTCCATCCAGTTCTCTTTTCTGATAGATCCCGGCCAGTTCGGCGACCTCCCCCTCCCAGTCCGTGGCCAGCTCCTGTTTTTCGCGGGCGATGTCGGCATGTTCGGAATCGGCCTGGGAACTGACCGAGACATACTCGCCAGCCGCCATGGACAGGGCGCCCGCGACAAGCGCGGATAGTCCCGCGATGAGAATGCTGCCGCGTGTCGCATGAGAGCTGGCAACGCCGACGATGAGGCTGCCGGTCGACAGCGTTCCGTCATTGGCGCCGAGAACGGCCGCGCGCAGCCACCCCAGTTTCTCGACGGCATGGCGTTCGGCCAGAGGATGGAGACGCGACATAAGGTGACCTGTTGCTTCTGATAAATACAAACCAGATTTAGGCCCCTGTTTTTGCCACGGCAATAGGCATTTTATTCTGATATTGCGAGCTATTTTCAATAGTATTTATATTTTCGTAAAATATTCTCTGTTCAGAATCCTGTCAGGTAAGCATGATATGGTAGTGAATCCAGGGTTCCTTTTCACCGAGACGCATATGCCTTGTTCAACGCCGGACATTACCGACACCCTGCGCTACGACAGGCCGACGATCGTCCTTCACTGGACCACCGCCTTTCTGGTGCTGCTTCAGTTTGCTCTTGGCGAAACCTGGAACTGGCCGGCAAAACCCGTCCATCATCTGATGGTCGTCGCGCATCTGACCGTCGGTATCCTGCTGACGGTGATCATGGCGTTCCGCATAGTCTGGCGTCTGACGAAAGGCCGGCATCTGTCGGACCTTCTCCGTCCAGTGGACCGGGTATGCGCTCTCGGGGCGGAGTACACACTCTATGGGCTGCTTCTGGCGGAAATTTTGCTGGGCTACTTCTGGCGATGGGGTGCCGGGCAGACGATGAGTTTTTTCGGCCTTCTGATCCCATCCCCGTTTGCACGGTTCCCGGCGGAAACCGTGACGTGGCTTCACACGCTGCATGAGTGGAACGCCTGGCTGATCATGGGCTTTGCGACAGCCCATGGCGCGGCGGCGCTTTTTCATCAGTTCGTCCTGAAGGACAAAGTTCTCGGGCGCATGTTGCCGCAATGTTTCTTGCTCCGTCAGTGAGGCGGTCAGTATCCTGTCTGATTGTATGACTGGGCACACCGTGATGCTGGGCCGCCAACAAGCCAGAAGTGATGATTTTTTGTTGTCATCAGCAGCTCCACATGAATGCCGGTTCATGGGAATTGTCTCCTGTCGAACGGGAAAATAAGAAAGTATCGACCCAATGACGATCGTGCCGCGTGGCGTGGGACCAGAAAGACCGGGGTCGGCTCTTGAGGTGCTCCTCATCTTTCTCAGGCTGGGCGTCACCTGCTTCGGCGGGCCGATCGCGCATATCGGGTATTTCCGGGACGAATTCGTCGTCCGACGCCGGTGGCTCAATGAGCGCGCCTATGCCGATCTCGTCGGGCTGTGTCAGTTCCTGCCCGGTCCCGCGAGCAGCCAGGTGGGATTTTCCATTGGCCTGATGCGGGCCGGTTATGCAGGCGGTCTTGCGGCGTGGGCGGGGTTCACCCTGCCTTCGGCACTTATACTGGTCCTCTTCGCCTATGGCGCGAACGCGCTTGCCGGCCCGACTGGTGCAGGCCTTCTGCATGGACTGAAACTCGTCGCCGTCGCCATCGTCGCACAGGCCGTATGGGGCATGGCGCGCACGCT
>NZ_BAJW01000069.1 GCF_000613905.1 Acetobacter persici JCM 25330 | reverse complement strand
CAAGCGGCGCCGGAAGTGGCCGGTCTGGCGGGGCTATTCCGCTGGTGGGGCTTGGCCCCGGCGTGGCCGTGCATTTTGCCGCCTGTTGCCATGCTCTGCCGGGGGACCGGATTGTGGGTGTGGTGGCAACCGGCAAAGGTGTGACCATTCACACCCGCACCTGCCCGACGCTGGAAAGTTTTGCCGCAACACCCGAGCGTTTTCTGGATGTGGACTGGGATTATGACGCCATGGCCCGCTCCGGCAGCGGGGAACTGCGGGTGGGGCGCGTGACCATTGTGGCGGAAAATGAATCCGCCGTGCTGGCCGCTATTACCAACACCGTGTCCAAAGCGGATGCGTCTGTGGTTAATCTGAAAATTGTGCATCGGCAGCTCGACTTCATGGAAATCCTTGTGGATGTGGAAGTGCGGGACCTACGGCATCTGTCCTCGGTTATTGCGGCCCTCCGGGCTGCGCAGGGGATTTCTCAGGCGGACAGGCACGGGCATGAGTGTCATTGCCGCCGGGATTGACCTGTGTGACATGCGCCGGATTGAGCGCGTGATTGAACAGTTTGGCGACCGCTTCCTTCAGCGCGTTTTTACAGCGACGGAGCGTGCGCGGGCGGACAGGCGGCACGGGCAGGCGCGGATTGGCGCCTATGCAAAACGTTGGGCCGCCAAGGAAGCCTGCGCCAAGGCGCTGGGCACAGGGTTTGCTCAGGGTGTGGCGCAAAGCCAGATCGGGGTGGAAAACCTGCCCTCTGGCCAGCCGACACTGGTGCTGACAGGCGCAGCCCTGCTCAGGTTGCAGCAGATCATGCCAGCCGGGCAGGTGCCGCATCTGGTGCTGAGCATGACGGATGAACATCCGTACGCGTTTGCCGAGGTCCTGATCTCGGGGCGTCCGGCTTGACATCGGGCAGGGTGCGCGGCTTGATCCCGCCGGTTTTTCTTTTCTTTCCTAATGACGCAGACAGGCGGTGCAGGACATGACCAACCCGAACCAGACTCCCACGGTATCAGGCACAGGGGAGCCGGCAACACTCGGGCAGCTCGTGCTGGACTATGCCAGAACCATCATCGGGGTGGTGCTGGCGGTGACGCTGTTCCGCACCTTTCTGTTTGAAAGCTTTGTCATTCCGTCCGGCTCCATGATCCCGACCCTTCAGGTGGGGGATTACATCATGGTGTCCAAATACAGCTATGGGTATTCCCGTTTTTCCTTCCCGTTCTCGCCCAACCTGTTTCAGGGGCGGATCTGGGGCGCTGAGCCGCACCGGGGCGATGTGGCTGTGTTTCGTTTTACCAAAGATACCTCGGTTGATTACGTCAAACGGATTATCGGTCTGCCGGGTGACCATATCCGGGTGACGGAAGGGCATCTGTATCTGAATAATGAGCTGGTGCCCTGCCTTGCCCCGCACCCATACACGGCGATGGATGAATCCCGCGTGCCGATGGAAGGGGAGGCCTGCGAGGAGCAGCTTCCCGCCAGCGGTGGCAAAGGCGTTGTGGCGCATCAGGTGCTGAAGCTGATGGATGATGGCGCGCAGAATAACACGCCGGATTACGTTGTGCCGCCGGGCTATTTCTTTGCCATGGGCGATAACCGGGATGATAGCGCGGACAGCCGCTTTATGGGCGATGGCCCGAAAGACCTTGGTTTTGTGCCCATGGAAAATCTGGTGGGCCATGCCGGGCGCGTGTTCTTCTCGGTAGAGTCCGCGCATCCGTTCTGGCAGGTCTGGTACTGGCCGGTGGAAATTCGCTGGGCCCGGATTTTCCGGAGCATCACGTGAAACGCCCCGCTGTTTTTGCCGGAGAAGCCTCTGCCGTCACCGCTTTGCAGGATCGGCTGGGCTATCAGTTTCGCAATCCGGCCCTTCTGCACGAGGCTCTGACCCATCGGTCCGCCGCGCACCAGAACGCTGGTGGACGCCGCCGCCCGCAAAAGGCGCGTGGCATGGGTTCCAATGAACGTCTGGAATTTATCGGGGACCGCGTCCTGGGGTTGCTGATGGCGGAATGGCTGCTGGAACGCTATCCGGCGGAGCAGGAAGGCGCGCTCGGTTCCCGTCTGGCGCATCTGGTCTCCCGCGCCACGCTGGCTGAAATTGCCGAGCGGATTGATCTGCCCGCCAGTCTGGCGGTCGCCACGCATGAGGCCCGCGTAGGGGTGCAGAGCACCGCCAATGTGGTGGCCGATGCGCTGGAAGCCGTGCTGGGCGCGGTCTTTCTGGATGGCGGGCTGGACCCGGCCCGCGCCATTGTGCGCAAAGCCTGGAAGCCGATGCTGGATGCGCAGGCCCGCCCGCCCAAGGACCGAAAACGGCCTTGCAGGAATGGGTGCTGGGGCGCGGGCAAAGCCTGCCGGTTTATGAGACAATCGGGCTGATGGCCCCTCCCACGCGCCTTTGTTTGTGGTGCAGGTGACCGCTGGTGGCCGGAGTGGAGAAGGGCGGGCTGGTAACAAGCGCGCCGCCGAGAGTGCCGCGGCAGCGGATCTGCTTGAACAACTTGGAGGCCCGGATCATGGGTGAGACGACGCGCTGCGGCTTTGCAGCACTGGTGGGGGCGCCAAACGCCGGGAAATCCACGCTGCTGAACAAAATGGCGGGGGCTAAACTCTCTATTGTCAGCCCGAAGGCGCAGACAACCCGTGCCCGCGTGCTGGGGATTCTGATGCGCGGCTCCACGCAGATTCTGCTGGTGGATACGCCCGGCATTTTCCAGCCGCGCCGGATGCTGGACCGGGCGATGGTCGCTGCGGCATGGAGCGGTGCGGAAGATGCGGATATCACGCTGCTGCTGGTCGATGCACGCTCCGGCCTGACGGACGCCGTTAACAGCATTATCGAGCGTCTGGCCAGCGCGGGCCGCAAGGTCTGGCTGGTGCTGAACAAGACGGACCTTGTCTCCCCCGAGCGCCTGCTGCCGCTGACGCAGGAGATTACGCAGAAGCTGGCGGTTGAGCACGTCTTTATGGTCAGCGCCCGCTCCGGCAGCGGTGTGGAGGATCTGCTGGACCGTCTGGCCGCAAGCCTGCCGGAAGGCCCGTATCTCTACCCGGAAGATGATCTGACGGACCTGCCTGACCGTCTGCTGGCGGCGGAACTGGTGCGGGAGCAGATTTTTCTGCAAACGCATGAGGAAGTGCCGTACGGCGCCACGGTTGAGACGGAAAGCTATAAAGAGCGCCCGGATGGTTCCGTGCGGATTGATGCCACCATTTATGTTGGCCGCGCCGGGCATAAGGCGATTCTGATCGGGGAGCGGGGGCAGAAAATCCGCCAGATTGGTGAGCGCGCCCGTAAGCAGCTTTCCGGTCTTCTGGAACGGCCCTGCCACCTGTTCCTGAATGTCAAGGAGCGGTCCGGCTGGGATGAAGAGCGCGCCCGTCTGCGGGCCATTGGTCTGGATGATGTGCCATAAGGCGGCTCTGGCCGCTTGTAGCCGCGCGTCATGAAGGATAAGAGAAGGGCGACTTGTCCCGCCCCCTGTCTGGAGGCGGGGCCTTTTTCAGACGATCTGCGTGATTGAGGGCCAATGACTGCTTCCACTGGCGAGATGCCACCCCGTAAACGCGTATTGCTCAAAGTTTCCGGTGAGGCCCTGATGGGGTCAGGCGCTTATGGCGTCGATCAGCAGACGGTTGAGCGTATTGCCGCTGATGTTGCCGAGGTTGTGCGCAGCGGGTGGGAAGTCTGCCTTGTTGTGGGCGGTGGCAATATCTTCCGCGGTCTGGCCGCGGCGGCCAAGGGGATGGACCGTGCGCAGGGTGACTATGCCGGGATGCTGGCAACCGTGATCAACGCCCTGCTGTTGCAGAACGCGCTGGAAGGGCAGGACCTGCCAACGCGGGTGATGTCCGCCATCGGCATGTCCGCCATTGCTGAACCCTATATCCGCCGCCGCGCTGTGCGGCATATGGAAAAAGGCCGCGTGGTGATTTTTGCCGCAGGCACAGGCAACCCCTTCTTCACCACCGATACGGCCGCGGCCCTGCGCGCTGCGGAAATGGAATGTGACGTGCTGCTGAAAGGCACGCAGGTGGACGGCGTTTATTCGGCTGACCCCAAGCATGACCCGTCTGCCGTGCGGTATGAAGAGCTGACCTATATGGATGTGCTCTCCAACCAGCTCAGCGTGATGGATGCCGCTGCCATCAGCCTGGCGCGGGAAAATCGTCTGCCGATTATTGTGTTCAATATTGGTGAGCCGGGGTCCTTCCCGCGGGTGATGCGTGGAGAAGGCCCGTTTACGCGGATTATTGAAACCGCGTAAACCGAACGGAATGCCTTGTCCGGTGCGTTCTGCCGCCGGACATTAGTGTTAAGAGTGATGAGGCGGGCCTGCGGGTCCGTCCGGGAAACGGGAGAAAGACCGTGTCTGATCTGAATGCCCTTCTGGATGACCTGACGCGCCGCATGGATGGCGCGCTGGAAAGCCTGCGTCGTGACTTTGCGGGCCTGCGTTCTGGCCGCGCCAGCCCGGCCCTGCTGGAGCCGGTGCGTGTGGAAGCCTATGGCGGTGAAGTGCCGCTGACGCAGGTTGGCTCCATTGCCGTGCCGGAAGCCCGCATGATTACCGTGCAGGTGTGGGACCGCGTGCTGGTCGGGGCTGTTGAACGTGCCATTCGTGACGCAGGGCTGGGCCTGAACCCGGCTTCTGACGGCCAGTTGATCCGCGTGCCGATCCCGCAGTTGACGGAAGAACGCCGCCATGAACTGGCAAAGGCCGCTGCCCGCTATGCGGAAGGTGCCAAGATTGCCGCCCGTGGCGTGCGGCGTGACGGCATGGATAAAGCCAAGCGTTTGAGAAAAAGAGTGAGATCAGTCAGGATGACGTCAAGACCTGGTCTGACGCTATTCAGAAGCTCACGGACCAGTATGTGAAAAAAATTGATGACATGCTGGCTGACAAAGATCGCGAGATTAAGCAGGTCTGACGCGCGTGGCGTCGGGATTCCTCTCTCTGGCCCGTGGTGGTGAAGCCGTGCCGACAAAATCATCCGGGACTGTAGACAGGAAATCTGTCGTCCCCGCGCATGTTGCCATTATTATGGATGGCAACGGTCGCTGGGCGCTGGAGAGAGGTCTGCCGCGTCTGGCCGGGCACAAAGCGGGGGCGGAAGCGGTTTCACGCTGCCTGCGTGCCGCGATCAATCGTGGTGTAAAATATCTCACGCTTTATGCGTTTTCTTCAGAAAACTGGTCACGCGAGCCTGCTGAGGTCGCGGATCTGACCAGCCTTCTGCGGTATTATCTGCGGCACAAAGTGGCGGAACTGCACCGGGAAGGTGTGCGTATCCGCTTTATTGGGGATCTGGCGCGGTTTGACGTCAGCCTGCGGGAAGAACTGGCGCGTGCGGAATCCCTCACGCGGGATAACGGGCGGCTTACCCTGCTTCTGGCGCTCTCCTATGGCGGGCGTGGTGATATTGTGCAGGCCGCCCGGCGGCTCGCGCAGTCCGTGCAGCAGGGCGACCTGAAGCCCGAACAGATTGATGAAACCCTGTTTGCGGACAAGCTATGGACTGCTGGCGTGCCAGACCCGGATGTGGTGGTGCGGACCAGCGGGGAGTTCCGGCTGTCCAACTTCCTGCTATGGCAGAGTGCTTACGCGGAACTCGTTTTTCTCGATATTTTCTGGCCCGACTTCAATGAAGGGCATTTTGCGACCGTGCTGGAGGCTTACGCCCGCCGGGAGCGCCGGTTTGGCGCGAGGCCCTCTGCATCATGAGCCAGCCTGATGCTTCTGCGTGGAGAGACCTGCGCACGCGCCTGATGTCAGCCTGTGTGCTGGTTCTGGTGGCCGGGCTGTGCATCGGTATGGGTGGCATCCTTTATGATCTTCTGATTCTGGGCGTGATGGGCGGCATGGCGGCGGAAGCGGCTCTGCTGTTCAGGCTTTCCCCCCGATCATGGCGGGGCAGCGTGTATGTGCTGTGGGCCATCGGGGCCGGACTGGCAGCGGTCACGGGCCGGTGGGAGGCCTTTCCGGTTTTCTGCCTTTCTTCCATCATATTCGGGGCGCAGTTATGCGCGGTGATGTGCGTGATTGTGCTGGCGGGCACGGCTCTCGTCTGGCTGCGGCTGGAAAGCGTATGGCCGGTGCTGTTTGTGGTCGCGGTTGTGGTGGCGAGTGACACCACGGCGTACCTGACCGGCAGGCTGATGGGCGGGCCCAAACTGGCACCGCGTATTTCTCCCGGCAAAACATGGTCAGGCTCGGCGGGTGGTCTGGTGGGCGCTGTGGTGTGCGGCTGCGTAATTGCGGCTCTTTCCGGGCAGGGCGGTGTGGCAACTGCTGCGTTCTGGGGCGCGGTGCTGGGTGTTGTGGCGCAGGCGGGTGATCTGGCGGAAAGTGCCATGAAGCGCGCGCTGGGTGTCAAGGATTCCGGCACGCTGCTGCCGGGGCACGGCGGGTTGCTGGACCGGTTTGACGGTCTTGTCGTCGCGGCACCGGCTGCGGCTCTGATCTCATTATGTGTGGCGGCTCCGGCTCCGTTCTGGACGGCAGGGGCACACGCTGTTTTCGCTTTTCTGGCAGGAAAAATGCCGGGGTGAGTCTCAACAGGCGGCAGGCTTTTATCAGGCCATGCCGCCTTTGTCTGGTTTGGAAGAGGGCGCATGAGAACCGTTACCGTTCTGGGAAGCACAGGCAGCATTGGCTGCTCAACCGTGGATCTGCTGGAGCAGGCGCGTGACCAGTTCCGGGTGCGGGCGCTGGTAGGCGGCAGCAACGCCGCCAAACTGGCGGAGCAGGCAAAAAGCCTGAAGGCTGAATTGGCTGTTGTTGCCGATGAAAAGGCGTTTGAAGAGCTGCGCACGCTTCTGGCTGGCAGCGGCACCGAGGTCGCCTGCGGCCGTGCGGCTGTGATTGCCGCCGCCGGGCTCCCAGCAGACTGGACAATGGCGGCTATCACCGGGGCCGCCGGGCTGGAGCCGACGCTGGCGGCTGTCAAAAACGGCAAATCCATTGCGCTGGCCAACAAGGAAGCTCTGGTGTGCGCCGGGGATGTCATGCTCCGTGCCGTAGCGGATGCCGGAGCTACGCTGCTGCCGGTAGATTCCGAGCATAACGCCATTGCGCAGGCTATGGCGGACAAGCAGGCGGATCAGGTTGCCAAAATCATTCTCACGGCGTCTGGCGGCCCGTTCCGCAAAGCGTCTCTGGAGGAGATAGAAGCCGCGACCCCGGCACAGGCGCTCAAGCACCCGACATGGAGCATGGGGGCAAAAATCAGCATTGATTCCGCAACCATGTTCAATAAAGGGTTGGAAGTGATTGAGGCCGCCCGCATTTTCGGCCTGACGGAAGACCGTATTGATGTGCTGGTACACCCACAGTCTGTGGTGCATGGCTGGTGCAATATACGGATGGCAGCCTGATTGCGCAGATGGGGTCTGCGGATATGCGGATCCCCATTGCGCACACGCTCGCCTGGCCGAAGCGGATGGCAACAACCTCCAGCCATCTGGATCTCGCGGCATTTGCCACACTCGAATTCAGCGCGCCGGACATGGTGCGTTTCCCGGCGCTGCGTCTGGCGCGGGAAGCCCTGCGGAGCGGCGGCGCTGCTCCGGCCATTCTGTCCGCGGCTAATGAAATTGCGGTTGAAGCGTTCCTGAAGGAACAGATCGGCTTTCTGGACATTGCCCGTGTGGTTGAGCAGACCATGACGGCGCTCGGTGCACCCCCGGCGGATACGCTGGAGGCCGTGCTGCACTGGGATGCCGAGGCCCGTAAAGCGGCCCGCAGCCATACTCTTGCCCTGGCGGCTTGAGAAAACAGCTCTCTGAGCCGATATCCGGATAATCATGATACACGAATACCTGCGTACCCTTCTCTCCTTTGCCTTTGTGCTCGGCGTGCTCGTGACGATTCACGAGCTTGGGCATTATCTGGCCGCGCGCTGGCGGGGGGTGCATGTGGAAGTGTTCTCTCTGGGGTTTGGCCCGGCCCTGTTCCGCTGGCATGACCGCAGCGGTACGGAATGGCGCGTCTGCCCTATCCCTCTGGGCGGCTATGTTCGCCCGCACGGGTTTGAAGACCCGGAGGACGCAACGGAAGAGCAGAAAGCCGCGTGGATTCCGGGGCGCACCTTCCATGATAAATCCGTCTGGTCACGGGCGATCGTGATTGTCGCGGGGCCGGTGTTTAACTTCCTGCTGGCGATTGTGCTGTTTACCATCATTTTTGCCTCGGTCGGCCAGCCGACGGTGCGCAATGAGATTGCGTCCGTCGTGCCCGGCGGGGCCGCAGCGACCGCAGGCGTGCAGCCCGGTGACGTGATCCGCAGAATCGGCACGCATGACGTCACGGACGTTCAGGATGTGCAGACGACTGTCACGGGGGAAGCCGGGGCTAAAACCACCCTCACGGTGCGCCGCGCGGGGCAGGACGTGGACCTGCCGGTGACAATCGGGACAGCAGCGGAGTCGTCCTCAGCGCAGCCGCATGGCCAGCTTGGCGTGATGTTTGCAACCGAGGCCGGCAAGCCGCTTTCCGTGCCGTCCGCCGTTGTGGCTGGCGTCAGGGCGACGTGGACCACATCCGTCCAGACACTGGACGGCGTGTGGCAAATTCTCACCGGCCGTCATACAGCCAAGGATCTGGGCGGCCCGCTCAAGATCGCGCAGCTCTCGGGGCAGGTGGCGCAGTATGGTTTTGCCAGCCTGCTTTCGTTCATGGCTTTGCTTTCTGTTAATCTGGGTCTAATAAATCTGTTCCCGGTGCCGCTTCTTGATGGCGGACGTCTGGTTTTTTATGCCATAGAGGCAGTAAGAGGGCGTCCGGTTTCAAAGCGTATTCAGGAAATCAGTTTTCAGGCTGGTTTCGCGCTTCTGGCTGGCCTGTTCTTGTTTTCGACGTTTAATGATCTGTCTGGTTTCGGATTGTTTAAGTGGATTGCATCGCTCGTAAGCTGAATTACAGTCGGGCTGGAACGGAAGAACTTGCGTGACACGGGTTATATCGGATACGTCCCCCTGCGGGCGACAGAACAACAGGGGAAGGTCTCCTGAGATGGGAACGACCCGGATGGAGGATGGCAAATCTTGACGGGTAAGCGTTCAGCCCTTTTTGTTTCTGTCTGCGTGCTGCCTTTCTTTCTGACGGAAGGAAAGGTCGCGCGCGCTGCGGCTGCGGATGATGGCGCACAGCGCCTGCCTCCGTCTCTGCGCGGCAGGCCAGACTCTCGGCATCCACCTCTGCTCTGTCGGGACATTCCGGTGGGGTGATTGAAGATATTACGGTCTCCGGGAATACCCGTATCGAGACCAATACCGTGCTGTCCTACATGGTGGTGCGGCCGGGAGATTCGTTCAGTCAGGAAGACCTGAACCGCTCCCTGAAAACGCTTTACGCCACGGGTCTGTTCAAGGATGTCTCCATGCGGCGCGAGGGGGGGATCCTCCATGTGCGTCTGGTGGAAAACCCGATCGTCAACCGCATTGTGTTTGAAGGCAACCACGCCGCTAAGGATGAAGACCTGCGGAAGGTTATCGCCCTGCGTCCGCGTGCTGTGTATTCAGCAGAAACAACGGCGGATGACCGGCAGAAGATTCTGGACGTCTACGCCCAGAAGGCCCGTTATGCTGCTGTGGTGACACCCCAGATTGTCCGTCTGGCGCATAACCGTGTGGACGTTGTCTTCCAGATCAATGAAGGTCCGCAGACGCTGATCCGCAAGATCAGCTTTGTCGGCAACAAAGCCTATTCCGAAGCGCGTCTGGCCGGGGTGGTCTCCTCCAAGGAAACCGCATGGTACCGGTTCTTCTCATCTTCTGATGAGTACAACCCGGACCGTCTGAAATATGATGCAGAGCTGCTGCGCCGTTTCTATCTGGCCAATGGCTATGTTGATTTTGACGTCAAGAACGCCACGGGTGAACTCTCTCCGGACCGCAAATCCTTCTACGTGACCTTCACGATGAATGAGGGTATTCGCTACCGTCTGGGGAAGGTGGATATCCGGTCCAGCCTGCGCCATGTTCCGGCAAAGTCCCTGCGTAAATATGTCGAGCTGTTTGCCCATCAGTGGTACGACGGCAAGGCCGTGCAGGATAACGCGACGGATATGGAGGAAATTCTTCAGGCACAGGGCCATCCGTTTGCGATGGTGCGCCCGGAAATTGCCCGTAACCCGGAAAAACATACCGTCAACCTGCTGTTTGATGTGAGCGAAGGCCCGCGCCGGTATATTGAGCGGATTGACGTGAACGGAAACACCGTCACACAGGATAACGTGATCCGTCGCCAGTTGCCGTTTGCGGAAGGTGACCCGTACACCCCCAGCTACAAGAAATATGCCAAGCAGAGTCTGGAAGATCTCGGATTTTTCAAAAGCGTTTCGCTGGATGAAAATCAGGGGTCTGCGCAGGACCGTACCAACGTGTCTGTCAACGTGACGGAAAAGCCGACGGGTGAATTCTCGCTGGGCGGTGGCTACTCAACCGACGTTGGCGTGCTGGGCAATATCGGCCTGAAGCAGCATAACCTGCTCGGCTCAGGTGTGGATGCCGGTCTGTCTGGCACCATGTCCATGTGGCAGAAGCAGGCGGATTTCTCCGTGACTGATCCGGCCTTCCTGAGCCGCAACATGGTGGCGGGGATTGACCTGTTCGGGATCGAGAACAAATACCAGACCTATCAGAACTATTCAGAAAGCCGTTACGGTCTCACCCTGCGTATGGGGTATGCCTATAACCGCTATCTGTCCCAGTCCTGGAGCTACACCCTGATGCGCCGTAACGTCGGCAATACATGGGATGAATCTTCATGGTACGTTCTGGACAATAAAGGGGCCACCACGCTCTCCCAGCTCAGCACCAATCTGGTCTATGATACGCGTGACAATCACATGGTGCCGCATAGCGGCTATATGGTGTCTGTCGGGGGCGATTTTGCTGGTATCGGCGGGAACTCGCGGTATGTCCGCGGCAAGGTGAATGGCGCGTACTATATCCCGCTGGATGACCTGACCAACAGCCATGAATGGACGGTCGCGCTGCGGGCTGGCATGGGCTACATGACCGACTGGGGCGACGGCAAGAAAAGTATCATTGATAACTTTTATCTGGGCGGTAACAATCTGCGAGGCTTCCTGGACGGTGGCGCCGGGCCGCGAAGCATCGGTTATTACGGGCATGCCTCGGAAGATCTGATCGGTGGCCGCTTTATGTATACGGCGTCTGCCCAGTTGAACTTCCCCATCCCGTTCCTGTCTGACATGGGCGTGAAGGGGCGTGCATTTGTTGACTCCGGGAGTGTCGCCGGCTTGCGCGTCCAGCGGAATATTATCAATCCTTACACAAATAAGCAGGACGTAAGCGGTAACACCTTGCGGCCGCGTGTCAGTGCCGGTGCGGGTTTCTCCTGGAAAAGCCCCTTCGGTCTGCTGAATATCGATCTGGGCGTGCCCGTTATGCGTAGCCATAATGACCGTACGCAGCTCCTTCGCTTTGGCTTCGGCCAGCAATTCTGAGGTAATGATGCCTAACTTTAACAGAACAGCCGCTCTTTCTGCGGCTCTCCTGTCAATTTCCGTTGCGCTGGCTCCGTCCGCCATGGCTCAGAACGCGGGCGGCGGCTGGTTTGTACCCAAAGCGGCTCAGCAGCCTGCTCCTCCGGCGGCACACACCCAGCATCGGGCACCGTCTCCTGTCCAGTTGCCAGCACCTCCGGCTGATAGCAGCGAAGCAGACCAGCAGCAGACCCCGCCGGTCCTGCCGCTGCCGCCCATTCCGTCCATGCAGGATCTGCCGAAGGGTGTCGCTCCGCCGCCGACCGTTATTGGCGTGATCAGCGTATCCGGTGTCATGCGTCAGTCTACCGCTGCCATGCAAGTGGAGCGTACTCTGGGTGGCCGCCGCGATGCGCTGGCGCAGGACCTGCAGAAAGAGCAGGCTGGCTGGCGGAATGAGCAGCAGAACCTGCAGGCTCAGGCGAAAACCATGACGTCTGACCAGATTCAGAACCGGGAACGCAGCCTGCAGAACCGCGTGATGAAGGCGCAGCACGACTTCCGTAACCGCAACCGGATCATTCAGGAAGCGGCGCAGGTGTCTCTGGGGCAGATCGAGCGTGAGCTGGTTCAGGTCATTCAGAAAGTGGCCGCAGCCCACGGCATGAATCTGGTGCTGCATAGCGAACAGATTGCCCTGCATGTTGACGGGCAGGACATTACGAACGAAGTGGCCAAGCAGCTCAACAGCGTGCTGCCGTCCGTGTTTATTCCGGATGCCAATGTAGACCCGGAAGAGCTGGCAAAATCCGGCAAGATGCCGACCACGGCAGATGCGGATCAGGATGCTCCGGCAACGGGTCCGGCTCCGGCTGTTGCCCCTGCGGCTCCGACCGCCGCTCCGGCTGCGCATAAGTAAGGATGGCCAGCACGCAGGCGTCTTCCGGGCCAGCCGACCCCCGGTTTTTTACACGGTCTGGTCCGTTTGACGGGCAGGCTCTGGCTGATGCAGCCGGAGCCACGCTGGTTCCGCCGCGTGAAGGCGGATTTCCCGAGGCTGGCTACGCTGGCATTGCCCCGCTTCAGGTCGCGGGGCCGGGAGATGTCAGTTTTCTTGATAATCGCCGCTACGCGCCTCTGCTGGAAGGTACAAAAGCCGGTCTGGTGATTGTAGCTCCGGCGTTTGCGGATAAGGTTCCGGCGCATTCTGCCGCGCTGGTCTCTGCAACGCCGTATCTGGCGTGGTCCCGTGTTGCGCGGCTGTTTCACCCCAAAGCTCCCGCGCAGCCGGGTATTCACCCCCTCGCAGTGGTTGATGCCAGTGCCGTGGTGGACCCCTCGGCTGAAATCGGCCCGTTTGTGGTGATTGGCGCGCGGGCTGACATTGGCCCCCGTTGCATCATCAATTCTCACTGTGTGGTGGGTGAGGGCGTGGTGCTTGGGGCGGATTGCCGCATTGGCTGCCATGTCACCCTGTCTCACGCAACACTGGGTGAGCGTGTGATTATTCTGCCGGGTGCGCGCATCGGGCAGGATGGCTTCGGGTTTGCTGTGGGGCCGAACGGGTTTGAAACCGTGCCGCAGCTCGGGCAGGTGGTGCTGGAACATGATGTTGAGATCGGGGCAAACACCACGATTGATCGCGGTTCCGTTAATGATACCGTGATTGGTGCGGGCTCACGGCTCGACAATCTGGTTCAGATCGGCCACAACGCCCGGCTTGGGCGGTGTTGCATTGTGGTGTCTCAGGCCGGGATTTCCGGCTCCACGGTGCTGGAAGACTATGTGACTGTCGCAGCGCAGGCAGGCCTTATCGGGCATATCCGTATTGGGGCCAAGGCGCGTATTGGAGCACAGTGCGGCGTGATGTCCGATGTGGAGGGCGGCGCTGATGTGATTGGCAGTCCGGCCATGCCGTTCCGGGAGTTTTTCCGGAATGTTGCGGTGTTGCGCAAGCTGTCCAAAAAAGCGTCTGGACCGGCAGAAGGCGGTTCGGGCAAGGGTTGAACAGGTACCGGGCGCTGTCCGGCTGAAAAAGGTGGTCCAGGGGACGTGGAGACGAAACAAGAATCGCAGCAGGACGTTCAGACAATCGATGCGATTGACGTCACGCGCATTATGCAGGCGATTCCGCACAGATATCCTTTCCTTCTTATCGACCGGATGGTGGATATCAGACTGGGGGAAGAGGCAACCGGCATTAAGAATGTCTCGGTCAACGAGCCGTTCTTCCCCGGTCATTTCCCTGTGCGGCCCGTTATGCCCGGTGTTCTGATTGTAGAAGCCATGGCGCAGACAGCAGCAACACTGGTGGTGCTGACGCTTGGCAAGGCTTTTGAGGGCAAGGTTGTCTATTTCATGACAATCGAAAACGCCAAGTTCCGCAGACCTGTGGAGCCGGGTGACCAGTTGCGCATCCATGTTGTGAAGGAACGCCACCGCGCCAATGTGTGGAAGTTCCGTGGCGTTGCCAAAGTGGATGGGGTTTCCGTCGCGGAAGCAACATTCAGCGCCATGATCATGGGTTGAGTCCCGCATTATTTTTAAGATAAGTGTTACAAAATATCCTGATCTGCCCGGAAAACGCCTGTTTTCTGAGGCAGATAGTCCCGCGTAATGCGTTGTACTCTGCGGGATGCAAACAGGTGAAAGAGGAGTGGAACTGGTGCATGCAGTAGGAGAAAACGGGGGGGCGCGTGTTCACCCTACCGCCATTGTTGCACCAGAGGCTCGGCTTGGGCGTGGCGTGGTAATCGGACCCTGGTGTTCGGTCGGCCCCCATGTGGTGATTGAAGACAACGTGGAACTGGTTTCTCACGTTGTGGTGGATGGCCATACGCGGCTGGGTGCGGGGTCACGCTATTTCCCGTTCAGCACCATCGGCATGGCCCCGCAGGATCTCAAATATAAAGGTGAGCCGACCCGGTGTGAGGTGGGTGCCCGCACGGTGGTGCGTGAGCATGTGACCATCCATCGTGGCACCGCCGTGGGCACGGGTCTGACGCATATTGGTGACGATGTGCTGATTATGGCCAACGCCCATGTGGCGCATGACTGCACGCTCGGGAACCGGGTGATTATCGTCAATAATGTCGTCATGGGTGGCCATGTGACAATTGAGGATGATGCGCGGGTCATGGGTTCTGCGGCCATTCACCAGTTTGTCCGTATTGGCCATGCGGCCCTTGTTGGCGGTGTGGCCGGTGTGGAAGCGGACGTTATCCCCTACGGTAGCGTGCTGGGGAACCGCGCGCGGCTTGTGGGCCTGCACTGGATCTGGCTGCGCCGGAACGGCGTGCAGTCTGCGGAAATCCACCGGATGCGCAAGGCGTTCCTCACGCTGTATCCGAAGGGTGTGTGCGAGGAAGGACCGTTTGCGGCGCGTCTGGAAGTGATGCGGCGTGAGTTTGGGGATGAACCCCGCGTGCGTGAAATTCTCGCCTTTATTGATGCTCCCAGCGCCGCGGCCTTGTCCGTGTGGCGCGTGGAGACTTTAGCACGGCGGAAACCGAAGGCGCGTGAGCGCGCAGCCCGGCGC
>NZ_BAJW01000070.1 GCF_000613905.1 Acetobacter persici JCM 25330 | reverse complement strand
GTGGTGCGGGCGGGGAGTCTGGTGCTGGCTCCCCCGAGGGATGTGGGGGAGATTGCCCGGTTTGGGCGGCGTACATCACATTTTCAGACGATCGGCACTGAAGAAATTGCGTCTCTTGAGCCGGATCTGGCAGGCCGTTTCCATAAAGCGCTATTTTTTGCGGATGAAGGGCACGTGGACCCGCGCAAGGCTTTGCTGGCTCTTGGCCGGACGCTGGAGGCACTGGGCGGCACGGTTGTGTTGGACGGCGCGCAGGCTCCTGATGAGGCGGCATTTGACTGGATTGTGGATTGCACAGGGCTGACCGTCCGCAACACCGTCTCCGCCCTGCATGCTCCCTTACGCGGCGTGCGGGGGGAAATGCTCCTGCTGCGGTGCCCGGATGTTGTGCTGCACAGGCCGGTGCGGATGCTGCACCCGCGTATTCCCATTTACATTGTGCCGCGGGCTGACCATGTCTTTATGGTCGGGGCGACCATGATTGAGAGCGAGAATGCGGGCGGCATGACCGTGCGCTCCATGACGGAATTGCTGAATGCTGTCTGGACATTGCATCCGGGGTTTGCGGAAGCAGAAATTCTGGAAATGGGCACCGGGTTGCGTCCGTCTTACCCCGATAACATGCCAGCCGTGGTGCGCGACGGGCGGCATATTTATATCAACGGGATGTACCGGCACGGATTTCTGCTCTCCCCCGCGCGGGCGCGGGAGGCGGCGGACGTGATTTTTGAGGCATCGGTTACGGCAGGCTGAACGCGGTTGCTCCACAGGGGGAACGTGCGTTAGTCCGGCAGCGGAGTTTGAAGGGGAACACCCATATGCAGATCGTGGTCAATGATGAAGCTCATGAGGTCTCAGCCAAAACTCTGGCGGCTCTGATTGATGAACTCGGCTACGGCGGGGCACGGGTTGCCACAGCCATGGATGGCAGTTTTGTGCCGGTGCCTTACCGCGCCAGAACTGTCCTGCGGGACGGGGCGCGGATTGAAATTGTTGCCCCCATGCAGGGAGGGTAAAACCCTATGAGCAAATCTTTCTACGGCACTGTGTTGTCTTCGCCGCTCATGCTCGGCACGGCGCAATATCCCTCTCCCGATATCCTGCGTGATGCCGTCCGGGCGGCCCGGCCGGGTGTGGTCACCGTTTCTCTGCGCCGCGAATCTGCCGGAGAGCGCGCCGGGCAGGCGTTCTGGGGGCTCATTCAGGAACTGGGTGTGCCGGTTCTGCCCAACACGGCCGGGTGCCATACGGTTAAAGAGGCCGTCACGACGGCCCATATGGCGCGTGAAGTGTTCGGCACGGACTGGATCAAGCTGGAAGTGATCGGGGAACTGGATACGCTTCAGCCTGATGTGTTCGGGCTGGTGGAAGCCGCCCGCGTGCTGACGGAAGACGGCTTTAAAGTCTTCCCCTACACCACGGAAGATCTGGTGGTGGCCGAGCGCCTTCTGGCCGTGGGGTGTGAAGTGCTGATGCCGTGGGGCGCGCCGATCGGGTCCGGCAAGGGGCTGAACAATGTGTTTGGCCTGCGGGCCATGCGTGCGCATTTTCCGGACGTCCCGCTGGTGGTGGATGCGGGCATCGGCGTGCCCTCCCACGCGGCGCAGGCGCTGGAACTGGGGTATGACGCTGTGCTGATTAACACCGCTGTGGCCAAGGCCGGTGACCCTGCGCTGATGGCTGAGGCCTTTCGTTTTGCCGTACAGGCGGGTGTTCTGGCCCGCACGGCTGACCCTATGGAAGAGCGTGATATGGCTGTTCCTTCAACCCCCGTTGCCGGAAAGGCTCTGCTGGCATGACCTCTCTCCCGCAGAAAATTTATCCTGTTGTTGATACCGCGCTCTGGGTGGACCGGCTGGGCGGCGCTGGAGCACGTTTTATCCAGCTCCGCATCAAAGATCGCTCACCGGAGGATCTGTTAGCGGAAATTCGCGCAGCCCATGCGTTTGCAAAAAAGCACGGTGTCTGTCTGGTGCTGAATGATTACTGGCAGATCGCGATTGCCGAGGGGATTGATTACCTGCATCTGGGGCAGGAAGATCTGGATACAGCGGACCTTGAGGCTATTCGTAAGGCGGGTATCCGGCTTGGTCTCAGCACCCACAGCCATGAAGAACTGACCCGCGCACTGGCCTGCAAGCCGGATTACGTAGCCCTTGGCCCCATCTGGCCGACACGCCTGAAAAAAATGCCGTTTGGCCCGCAGGGCACAGAGCGCCTGACAGAATGGAAAGCGCTGATTGGCGATCTGCCTCTGGTTGCCATTGGCGGGATTACGCTTGAGCGCCTGCGCCCCTGTCTGGACGCCGGGGCGGATAGTGTGGCCGCTGTGTCTGATTTCACGCAGCATGCGGACCCGGAAGGCAGGTCAAAGCCTGGCTGGCGGAGGCCGATCGCCGGGCCTGACCTGCGTATTGGCAGTTCCTGAGGGGAACTGGCTTGAGTGAAGGGAGCCGAGGGTCTCATCCTCCGTGTGCCCTTCGAGAAGGTAGCAGGCAGGAGACACATCCTGTCTGTGGGGCGCATTCATCCTGCGGTGCTCCGGTCATCCGCCAGAAAAGATACGGGCGGCATCAGTTTTATTGAACAGGAGCAGGAGAATTCTGGCGGAGAGCGGCAGGGAGGGTGCGGCATCTGGCTGAGTGGTCTCGGGCAGAAGTTTTTCTGCTTCCGCGTGTGCCGTTTCCAGCAGCATATCGACCAGAATTTCCGGAGCCATCCGGTATTCCGGCAGGCCGGACTGGCGGCGGCCCGTCATGTCCCCGCCGCCGCGCAGGCGGAAGTCTTCATCGGCGATCAGAAAGCCGTCTTCCGTCTCGCGCAGGCAGGTCAGTCTGCGGCGGGCTGTCAGGCCCAGACCTTCATCATGCAGGATGAGGCAGTAGGACGCAGCAGAGCCACGGCCCACACGTCCGCGGAGCTGGTGGAGCTGCGCCAGCCCAAAGCGCTCGGCATGTTCTATGACCATGATTGTCGCGGTGGGCACATCCACGCCCACTTCAATGACGGTCGTTGCAACCAGAACACGGGTTTTGCCCTGTGCAAACGCCTGAAGAGCTTCTTCGCGCATGTTGGCGTCCTGCCGCCCGTGCGCCAGTCCGACAATCTCGCCAAACCGGTCCAGAAGGGCTGCCTGCCGGGCTTCAGCCGCCGCAATGTCCAGTGCCTCACTTTCTGAGACCAGCGGACAGACCCAGAAAATCTGGGCACCTTTGCTCAGCGCACGCGCCAGCCCCTCAATGACCTCATCCATCATGCTGATGGTGTGCAGAGAGGTGCGGACCGGTTTGCGGCCAGCCGGTTTGCCGTCCAGACGGCTGATCTGCATATCGCCAAAACGGGTGATCAGTAGGGTGCGGGGGATGGGGGTTGCCGTCATGACCAGCATGTCCGTGGCTGGTCCTTTTTCCACCAGCGCCAGACGCTGCTCCACGCCAAAGCGGTGCTGTTCATCAATCACCGCCAGCCCGAGGTCCGCGAATTTTACAGTCTCCTGCACCAGCGCATGCGTGCCGATGATCAGCTTTGCCGTGCCGTCCTCAATCTCCAGCAAGGCTTTTTTACGAGCCTTGCCTTTGACGGAACTGGAGAGAAACGCCACGGGCACGGGAGAGAGCCGGGCAAAGGTTGCGGCATGTTGCCGGGCCAGAATTTCCGTGGGTGCCATCAGTGCCCCCTGTGTTCCGGCTTCCACCGCCCGCAGCATGGCCAGCAGAGCAACGAGCGTTTTTCCGGCCCCCACATCCCCCTGCAACAGGCGGCTCATGCGGTAGGGGGCGGCCATATCCGCTTCAATTTCAGCCAGAGCCTTTTTCTGGCCGGGGGTTGGCGCGTGGCCAAACGCGGCCAGTGCCTGCCGTTGCAGGTGGCCATCCCCCCTCAGGCTACGGCCGGGGCGGGCGCGGGAGGCCTGCAAGGCAATCCGGGTGGCAAGCTGGTCTGCCAGAAGTTCATCACAGGCCAGACGGGCCTGCGCGCGGGTTTGCTGCGCCCGCCATGCGTCCCCGCTGGCACTGTCCGGAATACGGTCGGGGGCGTGCATCCATGTCAGAGCTGTTGGGAAATCCGGCCAGTTTTTTTCCTCAATGAGTTTTGCCTCGTGCCATTCCGGCAGTGCGGCGGGCAGGCGGGCGAGGGCAGCCGTCATGGCCTGCCGGACATGCCCGGCAAACAGGCCCGCTGTTAGCGGCCACACAGGTCCAGTCCGGGAATACGGTCTGCCGAGCGGGCGGGCAGGAGATAGTCCGGGGAGGTCATGCACAGGCGTTCCCCAAACCGCTCGACCTTGCCGGAGGCGACAATGGATTCGCCCTGCACGACCTTTTCCGCCTGCCATTTGGAAAAAAAGGCGAGTTCAAGCTGCCCGGTGCCATCCGTCAGCGTTACGCGCCAGGGCTGGCGTGTGCGGGGCGCTGGTTGACGGATATCCTGCACGGTGCCGGAAATGGTTGCGATTGTCTCCGGCCTGAGTTGCGCCAGAGTCGGGCGCAGCCTGCGGTCCACCACGCTTTCCGGCAGGCAGAACAGCAGGTCCAGCACCCGTGTGCCGCCCGCAATCCGGCTTAGAAGCTTTGCCCGTGCCGTGCTGACACCCGGCAGTGTCTCCAGCGGAGCCAGCAGGCCGGACAGGCAGGCGCGGTCAAACGGAAGGGCTGCCGAAGCGGATGTGATAGGCGGGGGGCTGGACACTGGCGTAACAGAGGCCTCTGTTGGCAGGCTGACAGAAGAGAACGCCAAGGCTATAGGACACCAGCGCCATGCAACACAATTCAACCACCACGCTTCCGCCCGAACACGATTCTGAAGAGGCTCTGGCTCTCCGGCGGCGTCGCCTGCAGTTTCGTGCCTCGCATCGCGGCACGTTTGAGACAGATGCGCTGATTGGCGGCTTTGTGGAAGACAACGTCGCGAGCATGAACGCGGCAGAGCTTGCGGACATGGAAGCCATTCTGGAAATCCCGGACCCGGACCTGACAGACTGGCTGTTTGGCCGCCTGCCATTGCCGCCGGAGCGGGAGACGCCCATGTTACGCCGGATGGTTGATGCGTGCCGCGCCAAAGGAGTTGGGATAACCGGATGACGGAAGAGACGAGCGCTGAGGGCCGTATTGCGCCCATCTGGGGCGTGCCTGAAGGGTATGATGCGCTTTTGCTGGCCAGACGGGCCAGAGAACATAAAGGCCCCGTCCTGCATATTGCGCGGGATGATGCCGCAACGGCCCGGCTGGCGGATATGCTGGCCTATGTGGCGGCGGATGTGGAAACCCTGCGGTTCCCGGCGTGGGATTGCCTGCCGTATGACCGTGTTTCCCCCAATCCGGCCATTGTGGCGGAACGCGTTGCCACGCTGACCCGCCTGCTGGAACCCTCCGAGGGGCGGCCGCGTCTGGTGCTGACAACGGTTGGCGCCGTGGTGCAGCGTGTCTCCCCGCGTTCCACGTTTGAAGGCCAGTCTCTGACGGTAAAGCAGGGGGAAAGCCTTGATCAGGCTTTTCTGATCGAACTGCTGGTTGCCAACGGCTACACCCGTACCGATACGGTGATGGAAGCCGGTGAATTTGCCTCCCGCGGGGGATTTTTGATCTCTTCCCGGCTGGCGCTGCCGAGCCGGTCCGGCTGGATCTGTTTGGTGATGAAGTTGAAAACATCCGGGCGTTTGATCCCGGCACCCAGCGGTCCACCACCAAACAGGATGCGCTGACGCTCCGCCCGGTTTCAGAATTTTCGCTGGATGCTGCCAGTATTTCCCGCTTCCGCACAGGCTGGCGGGATGTTTTTGGCCCGGCCGCGGCGGCTGATCCGCTTTATGAGCATATTTCTGACGGCCGCCGTTATCCGGGCATTGAGCACTGGCTGCCGCTGTTTCATGAGCGGCTGGAAACGCTGTTTGACTACCTGCCGGATGTGTCTGTCTCACTCGATTATCAGGTTGAGGATGTCTTCAGAACACGGCTGGAGATGATTGCCGACCATTATCAGGCCCGCCGTCAGCCCGCGCGGGAAGGGGAGACACCTTACCGCGCTCTGCCGCCGCATCTGCTGTATCTGGATTCCAAAGGCTGGGAAGCCATTCTCAGCCGTCTGCCGGTTGTGGCCTTTAGTCCGTTTGCCAAGCCCGATGGTGCGGCTGGCATGGATGTGGGCGGCCGACCGGGCAAGATGTTTGCTAAAATCGTTCCCGGTGCCCAGCGTGAACAGGTTTTTACCCTGCTGGGAGATCAGGTGCGGGAGTGGGAGCAGGTCAGGCGCAGAACCTATGTCACCGCATGGACCAAAGGCTCGCGGGAGCGCATTGGCACATTGCTGCGGGAGCATGGTGTTGCCATCCAGAGCTATGAGGACTGGGCATCTGCCAGAAAAGCGAAGCCCGGCTCCGTCGCCCTGCTGACGCTTGGGCTGGAACGTGGTTTTGTGGCGGATGATCTGGCTTTTGTGTCCGAGCAGGATCTGCTGGGGGAACGTATTGGCCGCCCGCCGCGCCGCAGACGCCGCGCGGATGAACTGATTGCCGAAGCCGGGGAAATTTCCGCAGGCGATCTGGTTGTGCATCAGGATTACGGGATTGGCCGGTATGACGGGCTGGAGACAGTCAGCGTTGGCGTTGCTCCGCATGACTGCCTGCGCCTGCTCTATGATGGCGGGGAGAAGCTGTATCTCCCGGTTGAAAATATCGAACTGCTGAGCCGTTTTGGCTCGGATCAGGCTGGTGTGCCGCTGGACAAGCTGGGCGGTGTGGCCTGGCAGGGCCGCAAGGCCAAGATGAAGCAGCGTATCCGGGACATGGCCGGAGAGCTGATCCGCACCGCTGCTGCCCGCGCCCTGAAGGAAGCCCCTGTTCTGGCTCCGGCGGAGGGGCTGTGGGATGAATTCTGTGGCCGCTTCCCGTTTGTGGAAACGGATGATCAGTCCCGCGCCATTGCTGATGTGCTGGATGATATGAGTTCTGGCCGCCCGATGGACCGGCTTGTCTGCGGGGACGTAGGCTTCGGGAAAACCGAGGTGGCGCTCCGTGCCGCCTTTGTGGCCGCCATGTCTGGCGGGCAGGTGGCCGTTGTGGTGCCGACGACACTTCTGGCGCGGCAGCATTACCGGACCTTTGCCGCACGGTTTGAGGGCTTCCCCATCAAGGTCGCGCAGTTGTCCCGTATGGTGACGGGGAAGGAAGCCACCGCCGTGCGCAAGGGGCTGGCGGATGGATCCGTTAATATCGTCATTGGTACCCATGCGCTTCTGGCCAAGACGATTCAGTTTGCCTCGCTGGACCTGCTGATTATTGATGAAGAACAGCATTTTGGTGTGGGCCATAAGGAAAAGCTGAAGGCGCTGCGCGAAGACGTGCATGTGCTCACGCTTTCCGCCACGCCATTGCCTCGCACGTTGCAGCTCTCTCTTTCCGGTGTGCGGGAAATGAGCCTGATAGCAACTCCCCCGACGGACCGTCTGGCCGTGCGCACCTTTATCATGCCGTTTGATAGTGTGGTCATTCGTGAGGCCATTCAGCGTGAGCGCTTCCGGGGCGGGCAGATTTTCTGTGTGGCGCCCCGTATTGAGGATCTGGACCGTCTGGCCGAGCGGCTGAGCACCATCGTGCCGGATGCCAAGGTGGTGCAGGCACATGGCCGCCTGACGCCAACGGACCTTGAGCGGGTGATGACGGAATTCTCGGATGGCAAATATGACATTCTGCTCTCCACCAATATTGTGGAAAGCGGGCTGGATATGCCTGCGGTCAATACGCTGATTATCCACCGGGCCGACATGTTTGGCCTTGGGCAGCTTTATCAGCTCCGGGGGCGTGTGGGGCGCGGCAAGCAGCGTGGCTACGCCTATCTGACATGGCCACAGACGCATACGCTTTCTGCCTCTTCCGAAAAGCGGCTGGAAGTGATGCAGACGCTGGATACGCTGGGTGCAGGCTTCACACTGGCCTCGCATGATCTGGATCTGCGCGGGGCGGGGAACCTGCTGGGGGATCAGCAGTCCGGTCATGTGCGGGAAGTCGGGATCGAACTCTACCAGCAGATGCTGGAAGATGCAGTGGCCGACCTCAGGAATGAAACCAGCCGCAGGCGCGCGGAAGACCGGGACTGGACGCCGAATATTATTGTCGGTCTGCCAGTGCTGATCCCCGACGCCTATGTGCCGGACCTGCCGGTGCGGCTTGGGTTGTATCGCCGTATCAGTGGCCTTGGGTCAGACGCGGAGCTGGAAGCTATGGAAGCCGAACTGGTGGACCGCTTTGGTACGCTGCCACCAGAGGTGAAGAATCTGCTCGATATTGTGGACCTCAAGCGCCTCTGCCGCGCCGCAGGTGTGGAGCGTCTGGAAGCGGGCCCCAAGGGCATGGTGCTGCAATTCCGCAATAACAGCTTCAGGAACCCGGCGGGGCTGGTGCAGTGGATGGGCCGCTGGAAAGATGGTGCTGTGCGCCTGCGGCCTGACCATAAAATGGCGGTGGTGCGGGAGTTGACCAACACGCAGCGTATCGACCTTGCCCGCCGTGTGCTGCGGGATCTGGTTAAGCTGACAAAGAAGGTCGCGGCGGAGGCAGCCTGAGTCGGCTTTCCGTCTTCCGTTTACTCGGCGGCGCCTCATCAGGGGCTGTGTCCGGGTCCGGGTGAAGCGGAATGCCGCGTCGGCCCAGTGCTTCCTTGAGGAGGACTTCAATCTGGGCATTCACGCTGCGCAGGTCGGCGGCTGCGCAGCGGCGGACGGCAGCCAGTAACTTAGGGTCAAGCCGCAGCGCGAAGGCGGCTTTCTCCGGTCCGCGCGGTCTGCCCCTGCGGTTGTCTTCCGTCACGAATACAGCGTGCCTGCGTTGACAACAGGGGTCACGTCTCTGTCCCCGACCAGAACAACCAGCAAATTAGAGACCATGGCGGCTTTCCGCTCGGCGTCCAGCACGCCGTCAAGGCGCTCTTCAAGTTCGTTGAGCGCCTGCTCGACAATAGTGACAGCGCCAGATGTAATGGTGCGGCGGGCGGCGATAACGGCACTTGCTGCCTGCTTGCGGAGCATTGTTGCGGCAATTTCAGGCGCGTAGGCAAGGTGGGACAGGCGTGCGTCCTGAACAACCAGCCCGGCCAGCGCCATCCGTTCCCGCAGATCAGCGGTGAGAATGGCCGTCAGACGGTCTCCCCCATCACGCAGCGAGAGAATGCCGCCTTCTGGCAGGGGGAGCGGCTCTGTCTGCCGTGCGGCGTGGCTCTGTGCGTATTCATCTTCATCATAGGGGTAGTGGCTCGCGAGGCTGCGCAGGGCCGTCTCTCCCTGTGCCGTCACGTAACGGGAATAATTTTCCACATCAAAGATCGCGCGGGCAGCCTGCTCCACCCGCCATGTCAGCACCATGCCGATTTCGACGGGATTGCCAGAGGCATCATTCACTTTCAGCGGGCCAATCTCCTGCGTGATCAACCGCAGCGTGACGCGCTTACGGAGAGCAAACGGGTTGATGAACCAGAAGCCATCCCGGTTCAGGGTTCCTGAGTATTTTCCAAGGAATGTCAGTACAGAGGCTTCATTGGGTTGCAGGGTTACAAACCCCCGCAGCAGGATGGCAGCGGCTCCCCAGAACAGGACTGTGCCCGCGACCCCCGCAGGCGTCTCTCTGGCCGCAAGCTGGCAGACCAGACCCCCCGCACCGAGGATGAGGACAACGCCCGCACCGACAAATCCGGAGAGCGCCCATGGTCTGGTTTCTGTCGTGCTCATTGTCAGATCATTCCCTGTTTTCTGATATATTAATGATATCAAAAAATAGGGCGGCAAACAACGCCATTAAGATGGAGGGGGCAGGGATTCCCGCAAATCCCGAAAAACCTGCCCCTCCGGTATGGCTTTGTAACGCTCAGTGCAGAGGGAGCGGGAACCCGTTTACTGTCAGCACGCCGCCCTGCCAGACCGTATTCCATACATTCACATCGTTCTGGGCGTGGCTCACCAGCCGGGCGAGGACGAGCCCGGCGGCCAGCTTCATCTGTCTGGCATCACGGGCTTTTTCAATCAGCGCTTCGAGATTGCTGATTTCCAGATGACCGGAGGCGGTGGTGGCGTTGACGTCCCCCGTGAGGGTGGCCGTGCCGTTGCCTTTCAGGTGCACGGTGTCACGCACCGCATCAAAGCTGGAAATGGTGACATGGACCGCAGGGGCCGCCGAGGCCCGGCCCCCGATGGCGGCCATCAGCGCAGGAAGCTCGGACGCCGGGAGCGAGAATGCAGCAGAGGCGGAAGAGGGGAGCAGGGCCTCATTGCTAATGCCCTGAAAGCTCATGCCGGACAGGGCCAGCGTGGCCGCACTGGTATGGGCCGATGTGCTGCCATCGACCTTGAAATGCGCTGTGCTGCTGTTCACGCGGCTTGAGCCGTGGGTCAGAACCGCATTGGTCCATGTGATATCATACCCGCCGCCTGCTTTAAGAGCCGCCGCGGCGATTTTCCCCTGCTGGGCCAGCCAGTCCGAGCACGCGGTATTGTGACGCCCTGTGATGGCGGACATCAGCAGGAGCGAGGCGGTATCGGCCTGATCATGCGCGGCCTCGGCGGTGCCGCCCGTCAGCGTCATGTTGCTGGCAGTCAGGCCACCGCTGCCGTCTGGCGCGCGCACCACCACGTTTTCATACTTCACGCCGTGTGCGCTGTCCTGCGTCGCACCGTGCGTAATCACGGCGCAGGCGGCCGGAGGGGCTGCGGCCTGCGTTGCCCGGAGCGGCACAACGGCGGCGCAAAGACCAAGGCTCATAAGTATGAGACCAGCGGGGGAAGGAATGGTGTTGTGTTTCATTTGATCGTAAAGGTGGCGTAAGCGGGTGCCGGGTGCAATCGGGATCTTAAGAATAATACAGATTTCACGGCGTCCTGCGCGCAAACTTCTGTCACAATCAAAAAGAGCCACAGCAGATGTTGAGACTGGACCCTTTTCTCCTCGGCCTGATCTGTACCATTTTTCTGGCGACAGTCCTGCCCTGTCATGGCGCTGCTGTGCCGGTTTTCCAGTGGCTTGCGATTATTGTCATTGCCGTGATGTTTTTCCTGCAAGGCGCGCGGCTCTCCCGCAAGGCGGTGGTGGACGGCGTGATGGCCTGGCGGCTGCATCTGATTATCCTAGCCTGCACATTTGTGCTGTTCCCGCTGCTGGGGCTGGCCGCTCATGCTCTGGCGCCGGGGCTTTTGCAGAATGACGTCTGGATGGGGGTGCTGTTTCTGTGCTGCCTGCCGTCCACCGTGCAGTCTTCCATTGCCTTCACCTCCATTGGTGGTGGCAATGTGCCAGCGGCGGTCTGTGCCGCGACGGCGTCCAACATTGCCGGAATTTTTATCACGCCTTTTCTGGTCGGTCTGGTTCTCAGCAAACATGGCGGCTCGTCCGGCAATGTCCTGAATATTGTTTTCCAGCTTCTGCTGCCCTTTCTTCTGGGCCAGTTGCTTCAGCCGTGGATCGGGGGGTGGGCGCACCGGAACAAAAAGCTGCTTTCCCTCACGGACCGTGGGTCTATTCTGATTGTGGTCTACACGGCCTTCAGTGAGGCCGTAATGCAGGGCCTGTGGCACCGCCTGCCGCTCAGCCAGCTTGGGCTGATTGCGCTGGTGGATTTTCTGCTGCTTGTCTGTGTTCTGCTGATTACCGCCTATGGCAGCCGTATGGCCGGGGTGCCGCTGCGTGATGAGATTGCCATTGTGTTCTGTGGCTCCAAAAAAACACTGGCGTCAGGTGTGCCAATGGCCAACGTGCTGTTTCCTGCATCCTCTGTCGGGCTTATCGTCCTGCCGCTGATGATCTATCACCAGATCCAGTTGTTCGTCTGTGCGGTGCTGGCCCGAAAGTTTGCCCGCATGACGCAGGAAAGCGCGGAACGCCTGCCAGCGGCAGGAGAGCCGCAAAAGGAGTAAGACGTGGCGGGGCTTGATCCGGAAAACTGGGACGCATTACGGGCACTTGGACACCGGATGCTGGATGAAATGCTGGATAACGTCCAGACCGTGGCCTCCGGCCCCGTCTGGCAGCCTATGCCTCCCGCTGTGCGGCAAGAGTTCCGGGATGCAGAGTTGCCGGTGCAGGAAACCTCTCTGACCGCGCTGTATGAGCAGTTTGCTCAGTCGGTCGTGCCTTACGCGACAGGCAACCGGCACCCCCGGTTTATGGGATGGGTGCATGGTGGTGGTACAGCACAGGGGATGCTGGCCGAGTTGCTGGCTGCGGGTCTGAACGCCAATCTGGGCGGCCGGGACCACGCGCCGATTGAAGTGGAGCGGATGGTGATCCGCTGGGCCGCGACCATGCTGGGCTTTCCGGAAACAGCGACCGGCGTTCTGGTAACCGGCTCTTCCATGGCCAACTTCATTGCCGTGATTACCGCCAGCCGCGCAGTCCCGGGTGGTCTGGAAATGCGGAGCGCGGGACTGGCTGGGCGCAAGCTGGTTGGGTACGCCGCCCATACGGCCCATGGCTGTATTGCCCGTGCGTTTGATATGGCCGGGCTCGGTACACAGGCCCTCCGCCGCGTGCCGGTGGATGCGGACTTCCGGATGGATCTCGCGGCGTTGCGCCGCATGGTGGCGGAAGACCGCGCTGCCGGGCTGGAGCCATTTGTAGTGGTGGGCACCGCCGGAACAGTCGATACCGGCTCTGTTGACCCGCTGGCGGCGCTTGCGGATTTTGCTGAAGCCGAAGCGCTCTGGTTCCATGTAGACGGCGCGTTTGGCGCCATGGCCCGCCTTTCTCCGGAACATGCTCCGGCACTGACGGGCATGGAGCGTGCCAACAGTATCGCATTTGACTTCCATAAATGGGCGCAGACACCGTATGACGCCGGATGCATTCTTGTGCGGGAAGAGGGGCGACAGGCTGCGGCTTTTGCGCAGTCTCTGGCGTATCTCTCGCGCGAAGATCGCGGACTGGCGGCCGGGGCTCCGTGGTTTTGTGATCTCGGGCCGGACCTCTCGCGTGGGTTCCGTGCGCTCAAGGTCTGGTTCACACTGGCGTCTTTCGGGACGGAACGACTGGGGCAGATGGTGTCACACTGCTGCGCTGTAGCGCAGCATCTGGCCGCACGGGTGCAGGCAACGCCCTGCCTTGAACTGCTGGCCCCTGTCACGCTCAACATTGTCTGCTTCCGCGTTGTTGCGCCGGGCGTGGATGAAGACAGGCTGAATGGGGAACTGGTGAAAGACCTGCATGAAAGTGGGGTTGCCGCGCCGTCCACCACCATTGTGCATGGCAAGCGCGCCATTCGGGCCGCAATCGTCAATCACCGCACAATAGACGCAGATGTTGATTTGATGCTGGAAACGCTGCTGAAACTGGCCGAGAAACGGCTTGGACATACGCTCGAACGTCAGGCGGCGTAAACGGGAGGCGCAGACGCGCCTGAAAAAGTAGTGTTGGAGAACGGGAAAAGGTAATTTTGAATACTCACCTCCGGAGTATTCAAGAGCCTGCGATGAGGGGAGTGAGTCTTCTGTGGGTTCTTTTTTCCTGCTTTTTATTCTCGCGACTGTCGTGAAAAACGTCCTGTCGTCCGGATAAAAGCCACAGAAAAATTCAATGTTTTTTATAAGAAATGGTTTTGAGATGGGTAAAAAGGCCCATTCCAAAAGCATCATTGATAAAAATCACAAGCTTTATTGATAAAAATCACAAGCTTTCTGATGGCGGCGTAAATATATCTCTTTTTTGAGAATATATTCATATTCGTTGCTCTTTTGCCCCTTGAAAAAATCGGCATTTTCAAGGGTGTTCGCTCTGAAAAACCCGAGTTTTTCAAGGAGTGAGATAGATCCGGTGTTGCGCGTATCTACAAATGCGCGTGCGGTTATGACGTCTTTTCGGTCAAATATATTTTCAAGCGTTTGAGTGACCGCCTCAGATCCAATGCCTTTGCGCCAAAATGCGGGAAAAACATGATACCCTATAAGGGCATCTTTCGCTGTAATCGTGGCCTGAGTATAGCCTGCGGCAACCTTGTTGCTTCCATATCGGATAACCCAGTTTAGCCAGATTTCATGGGCATCTGGTGGCGCTCCGGATGCCAGAATCCGATAGCGTTCACGGAGAGTTTCAGGTGTGTCTGGAGGTGTGTCAGGAATAAACTGATAGGCTTTCGTATCTGATAATCCGGGAAACATCTCTACCGCATCTTCAGGACGTAACGGTAAGAGAGAAATATTGTTATTGAGATGTAGTTCTTGAGCCATTTTACGGTTTTATACGGGCTGTCTTTGTTGACAAGATCACTGTTCTGAAGGCAGGAAATTCCTAGAGCCAAAGTAATAGAGGAGGGCACGATTATGATCATGAGTCTCGCTATCGTTCCTTTCCGTCGTTCTGGTCTCTTTCCCGTTTAAAGGGCCGTCGGCGGAATTTAATTTCGCCACGAAAGACAAAAAATCTGACCATACTTACATCTTATGGCTGGAACGCTGCGACCATGTGCGCGGTTCAGCAGATATCGGGACGTGATCAGCTTCCCGGTCGCGTTATTTCTCAGCAGCGTCATTATCTCACTGTCGTAACGGCAGCAGGGCTGTTACAGGCGGATATTGCCGGGCGGTTGCTGCATACGTCTGCCCCGCTGGAAAGGCCGGCGATCGGGGACTGGGTGATGTGTTCGCCACGTAAGAGCGAACAGCGCGCAACGATCCACAGCGTATTGCCACGTTCGAGTTGTTTCGTCCGCAAGGAAGTCGGTAAACGGACCGGTCCACAGGTCATAGCGGCCAATATTGATGTGGCATTTCTCGTTATGACGATGGGGGAAGATTTTAATCTCTCTCGCCTTGAGCGTTATCTGGCTTTGACAAAAGAGAG
>NZ_BAJW01000071.1 GCF_000613905.1 Acetobacter persici JCM 25330 | reverse complement strand
CGGCAGGAGGTGTCCGGTCCGACCAGATCCGGGCGGCCAGAAATGGCCTCTATCGGCGGGGGCAGGGTGCGGAAAATCCGTGTGCTGTCGGCACGTTGCGCGGCTATGTTCGGGGGGCGGGCGGCATGGGGATGGGCCGCCCGGTGGTCGGGAGGGCAGGCAAAAAAGGGCGGCCCCCGTAAGGAGCCGCCCTCTGTTCAGGCGTGTTTAAAAACGGGTTTATTACCAGATTTTTACGCGCTGCTTCGGTGTCAGATACAGAGCCTGACCCGGTTTGACATCCCATGCCTTGTACCAGGCGTCGATATTGTGCATCGGGATGTTCACACGCGCCTGCGGCGGGGAGTGCGGGTCAGTCACGATCAGGTTTTTGACCGTATCGTCACGCAGCTTCTCACGCCAGACCTGCGCCCAGCCGAGGAACACGCGCTGGTCACCCGTCAGGCCATCAATCACCGGCGCAGGCTGGCCGTTGAGGGAGGCATGATACGCATCCAGAGCCAGTGTCAGGCCGCCAAGGTCCGCAATGTTCTCACCCATGGTCAGCTTGCCGTTCACGTGTACGCCCGGCAGCACCTCAAACGCATCATACTGTGCGCCAAGGCGGTCAGCCAGCTTCTGGAAGCGGGCGGCGTCGGCCTTGGTCCACCAGTCACGCAGGCGGCCATGTTCGTCAAACTGACGGCCTTCATCATCGAAGGAGTGGGTCATTTCATGACCAATCACCCCGCCAATGGCCCCGTAATTGACGGCGGCATCGGCCTGCGGGTTGAAGAACGGCGGCTGAAGGATGGCGGCGGGGAACACGACCTGATCAAACAGCGGGTTGTTGTAGGCGTTGACCGTCTGGGGCGTCATGTCCCATTCGTTCCGGTCCACCGGCTTGTCCAGACGGGCCAGCCAGTAATCCCACTCAAACGCCACGCCGTTTTTGGCATTGCCGTACACGTCACCCTTTTTCACGTTCAGGCTGGAATAATCCCGCCATTCGTTCGGGTAGCCCACCTGCACTTCAAAGTTTTCAAGTTTGCGCAGGGCGGCTTCCCGCGTTTCCTTGCTCATCCATGTGTTGTGCTGGAGGCGGATGCGGAAGGCGTCTTTCAGGTCGCCCGTCAGCTTCTGCATGGCGGTGCGGTTTTCCGCGGGGAAGTACCGCTCCACATAGACCTTGCCCAGAGCCATGCCCATGGCGGCACTGGTGGCCTGAACACCGCGCTTCCAGCGTGCGGGCAGGGCGGGCTGGCCGGACAGGGCCTTGCTGAAGGTAAAGCGGGCCTGCACAAAGGCATCCGGCAGATAGGGGGTTGCGTTTTCAACCGTATGGAACGCCTGCCATGCCTGAAGCAGGCCGATATCGGCTTTGGCCAGAATGGCGGCTTCACCCGTAATGGCGGTGGGTTCCCCCACAATCACGGTGCGGTTTGCAAGCCCTTCTGTCGGCAGGCCTGCGGCGGTCAGCCAGGCAACCCAGTCAAAACCCGGAGCGGCTTTGCTCAGGCGTCCACCGTCATGGGGTTGTAGGTTTTCTGCGGGTCACGCAGGTCCGCGCGGGCCCAGTGGACTTCCGCCAGCTTTGTTTCAAACGCCACAATCGCGGCGGCGGCATTGGCCGGTTCCGGCCATTTGATCAGCGTCAGCGCCTGCGTGATGTAGGTCTGATAGGCGGCGCGCTTGGCGGCGAATTCCGGCTTCAGGTAATAATCACGGTCCGGCAGGCCCAGACCAGCCTGATCCACACCCAGCGCGTAGTGGGTCGGGTCCTTGGCGTCCGGGTTGATGCCCAGAGAGAAGGGGGACGCCATGAAGTTGGCGGATGCCGTGCCGGAAAGCGTTGCAAACGCCTTGGCGTCCAGCATTTTCTGGATGCTTTCCAGATCGTCCTTCATGGGCTTGATGCCCTGCTTTTCGATGGATTTTTCATCCATGAAAGAGGCGTAGAAGGTGCCCAGTTTTTCCTCAATGCTCTTGGGGTGCTTGATCGGGTGAGCGGAGAGGTCATTCAGGATGGTCTGCACCCGCGTGCGGGAAAGTTCAGCCAGTGCATTGAACGGGCCATAGCTGGTCATGTCTGACGGGATGGTCAGATGGTCCAGATAGGTGCCGTTAGCGTATTTGAAGAAGTTGTTGCCCGGCTTTTCTGCGGTGTCCCGCCCGGCGAGGTCTACACCCCAGGTGCCGAAGGAGGCCTGCGGAACGGCGGCGGGGGCAGCAGCCTGCGGGGCGGTTTCTGCACGGGCAATGCCTGCAACGCTGCTCAGGCCGAGGCCTGCGGACAGCAGCAGAGCCACCCGGCGTGACAGTTTGGCATGACGGCGAACGGTCATGAGGTCTTCCTATTATCCAGTACGGGCGGTGCGGGCCTGAACCCTCCCCCCCCGTTATATTTGTGGAACAGACTGTTCCGGTGTGAGGATAAAAGCATGCCATGCCGGAAATGCCTACCCTCTGAAATCATGGACTTTCCGTGGGTTGCGCCAGCCTGACCACGCTTGCCGCCGGGCCGTGCGGGCGGTGAGGTGAGGGTGTGGGGCCGGGAGCATGAGAACGGTGGGTGTGAGAGCAATGGGCGTGAGAACAATGGGGGTGAGGCAAGGGGGTGAGACAGTGGCGCGTGACAAGGGTACGGGACAGCGGCACAGGACAGGGGCACAGCACCGGAGGGGGGGGGGGATGATGGAAACCCGACGTCAAGGAGCGGGGCGGAAGGACTGGCCCGATAGAATTTGCCCGAAAGAACTAGCCTCAAAGGAACTGGTTCAACGTGCAGAACTGCTGAACAGGACGGGACTGAGCGAGGTGGCACGGGGACGTTGGATGTCGAGAGCGAAAAAGGAGGCATGAGGAAAGTCTGTCCCGCCGGTCCGGCGTGCGGAAGACGAAGGGCCGGTGTGCCTGAGAATCAGGTCGGGTGCGATTCGTGAAAGTTTGTCGGATTAACAAACTGTTTTGAGTTCAATAGTGTTGAATTTTTCAAGAATTCAGACTGTTCCCGCTGAAAAAAATCTTGGTGAAAAACGATGGTCTGTGTGAACCGTAGGCTGCGTGCGGCTGGAACAGAACTCTGATAGTTTCACCACAGATAAACGAATTTCATATAATAGGCGTTTGTTTCCGGTGTGTTCCGGCCTTCCACACTGTGGGAATAGCGTGTGGTCAGGCTGATGGATCGGGTGAGGGTAAACATGGCCCCGACCCCCATTGCAACCTCCCGACTGCTGGAATTATCAATCCAGTTCTGCACGGTTCTGTCCCGCGTGGCGGCGGTATTCTGCCAGTCAAACGCCAGAAACGGTTCCACGACGCGGTGGGCTTTCCAGCTAAAGCGCAGATTGCTGTGGAAGGTGGTGCCGGGCTTATAACTATGTTGCCCGTCAACATGTTTTGTCATGTTGACGATCGCGCCAAGGTCTCCATCAAAGCTGAAATGTTTCCATTCATAGTCAAAGATGAAGCTGGACAGGTTAGACCAGTAATGCGTGGCCAGTGAGTCCCGCGTGCCGCTCGGAGTTTGTAAAAAGGTCTGAATGCCGAAGGTGCTGTTTTTATTCGGCTTGAACCACACAGCCGGACCGCTGATGGTGCCGCCAAGGCCGCCATAATTGGTCCCGTTGGCGAGTGTGTAGGATTCGGTCTGAATGACCTCAAACGCAAAGCCCACATGGGGGATTGCGTCAAAACTCCTGAAATGCACGTATTTTGTCATGCCCGCCCATGTGTGGCTGCCGCCCACCGGCTTGCGTGCACCCTGACTGTTGTAGCTCAACCCGGCGGCATTGCCGTCCCCATACTGGACCAGCACGTTAAAAGGCTTGAAATCAACAGGAAGATCGTATTCATGCGGGCCGATAATGGCCAGAGGGATATCCGCCGCCTGCGCATGGGGCAGTGCGGAAAGACTGGCCAGACCGACAAAAAATACGGCAGGGCGAATATGGAAAAGATTTGTAAAGGAAAGGTTTTTACGAAAGGTTTCTGACCTGAACAGGTGGGGTAGAGGGGAGCTGATCATGCAGGCGGCACTTTTTATCTGGTCATGGTTTCAAACAGGTCTTACACAGCGCGGCCTGTGCCTTGGGCCAGCGCAGTGGAATGACAGCCCCACTCATGAAGTTTTTTTGAAGAGAGAGCGTGTCACAAACCTGTGATTCTTTCATTAGTCACATGAATGTTATTTAAGACTTGTCTGAATGAGTGATCAGTAGCAAGGGATATCAGAACGCAAAAAAGAGAGGGATGAGGGTACGCATATCGTAGAAGTTTTTCCGAGAGTCTGACGTTCATTTCTGAAAATTGTGAGGTTAACATGAAGCCGACCTTATCCAGGTCATTAGGGCTGATAACCGGTGTAGCGCTGGGGCTGGTGGGGCTGTACCTCGCCATTGCCGGTGGGCAGCTTGCAGTCCTTGGTGGCTCGCTGTTCTACGTTCTGGCCGGTCTTGTCCTGATTATCACGGGCGTTCTGGGCGTTGCGCGCCCGAAAGCGGCCCCCCTTGTCTATTCCGCCCTGATGCTGGTGACCCTTGTGTGGGCGCTGGCCGAAACGGGTCTGGATATCTGGGGGCTTGAAGTCCGCCTGATCACCTTTCTGGTGTTTGGCGTGTGGTTGCTGGTACCGGCAGTATGGGCCACGGGCCGCGGCTGGCTGGCCGATAAAGCCGCTCTGCTGGGCAGCGTTGCCGTAACGGGCGTGGTGCTGCTGGCAAGCTGCTTTACGTCCTACTCCATCAACGGCACGCTGGCCCCCGAGCGGATGGCGGCATCAGACCCGGCCGCCGAGACGGATAATAATATTGCCGATGCAGACTGGCATTATTATGGCCGCACCGCACACGGGGACCGGTATTCCCCGCTGGGGCAGATCACCCCGCAGAATGTGTCTCACCTGAAACTGGCATGGCAGACCCAGACAGGTGATACCGCCCGTGTGGGTGAGGCCGCTGTGGCCGGGCCTGATCAGGGGCATGAGTTCAACCTTGAGGTGACCCCCATCAAGGTGGACGATACGCTGTATATGTGCACCCCCCATAGCTGGATTGTGGCGATGGACGCCGCGACCGGCAAGATCAAATGGACGTATGACCCGCATCCCGACAAAAAGGATGTTGCGGCCAACGTGTATCTGGCCTGTCGTGGTGTGTCCTTCTACAAGGCGCCCGAAGGCACGCAGACATCCTGCCCGAAGCGGATTTTCTCCCCCACGGCGGACGTGCGTCTGGTGGCGGTCAATGCCGAAACCGGCAAGCCGTGTGATGACTTTGGGGATCACGGGTCCATTTCCCTGCGCACCTATCTGGGCAATGTGCCGCTTGGCTTCCACTTCGTCACTTCTCCGCCGCTGGTGGTGAAGGACCGCGTGGTGCTGGGCGGCTGGGTGATGGATAATCAGGCCAACTTTGAACCCTCTGGCGCGGTGCGCGCGTTTGACCCGCTGACGGGTGAACTCGCATGGGCATGGGATGCGGGCCATACGCCGGAAAACTGGAAGCCCGGCCCGAATGATGAACTGACGCGCGATACCCCCAACGCATGGGGTGTTTACACGGCAGACCCGGAACTCGGCCTGCTCTATATCCCGACCGGTAACTCCCCGCCCGACAACTGGGGTGGCTCACGCCGTCCGTTTGATGAGGCCACGTCCAGCGCCACAATTGCTCTGGATATTGAAACCGGCGAACGGAAATGGACTTTCCAGACCGTACACCATGACCTGTGGGACATGGATATTCCGGCTGGTCCGTCTCTGGTTGATCTGCCCGGCCCGAATGGCGAGACCATTCCCGCACTGGTGCAGAGCACCAAGCGCGGCGAATTCTTTGTGCTCGACCGCCGGACCGGCCAGCCTGTTCCGGGCTATCCGGTTGAAGAAAAGCCGGTTCCGACTGCGGGTGTTGCACCGGATGACCATGTGTCTCCCACCCAGCCGTACCCGGTTGCCATGCCGTCACTCACCCCGCCGGATCTGAAAGAGACGGACATGTGGGGGGCAACATTGCTGGACCAGCTTATCTGCCGTATCCAGTTTAAATCCTCCGCGTATGAGGGGCAGTTCACGCCGCCGCATGTTGGCAAAACCACCATTGTCTACCCGGCTTTCTACGGTATTGTAGACTGGCAGGGTGCGACGGTTGACCCTGTGCGCAAGGTTCTGCTTGCCAACGCCAGCTATCTGCCCTTCCGCATCAAGCTGGACCACCGGAAATCTCTGGAAGAAAGCGGTGCGCTGCCCAAATGGAATGGTGAAGGCAATGAGCCCACACCGAAAGGCAACGCTCTGGCGATCTCGCCCGATTATGGCACGCCGTATGTGGCCTACACCAACCCGTGGCTGAACCCGCTCCAGATCCCCTGCAAAGGGCCTGTGTGGGGCACCATGACGGCAATTGACCTGGTGACGAAGAAAATCATCTGGCAGCACCCGATTGGCACCACCCGGGACACCGGGCCTTTCCGCACGCACAACAACCTGCCGCTGCCTACGGGCATGTATAACATTGGCGGCAGCATTGTGACCAAAGGCGGCATGGTCTTTATCGGTGCCACGGCGGATGATTATCTGCGCGGGATTGATCTTGCCACAGGTAAGGTGATCTGGCGTGACCGTCTGCCCGCTGGTGGTCAGGCAACGCCCATGTCCTATTCTGTCAACGGCAAGCAGTATGTGCTGATTGCGGCTGGCGGGCATGGTGGCCTCGGCACCCGCTCTGGCGACTATATCCGCGCTTATGCGCTGGATGATGCTGCCAAATAATACTGTGGCTC
This sequence comes from Acetobacter persici JCM 25330, assembly GCF_000613905.1. Taxonomy (GTDB): domain Bacteria; phylum Pseudomonadota; class Alphaproteobacteria; order Acetobacterales; family Acetobacteraceae; genus Acetobacter; species Acetobacter persici. The sequence continues at coordinate 7,921 of NZ_BAJW01000071.1, read as the reverse complement.
CGGCTGGTCTGTAAAAAGCCAGCCTGAGCCATCAGAGGTTTTAAAAAGCCGGTTCCGCCCGTTTGATCAGGGCGGGGCCGGTTTTTTTGCGCGCTGCTGTGCGGGCCGGGGCCGGGGTGCGGCCTGCTGGCCGGGAGCGTGCGCTGAGCAGAATGGCGCTGCGCAGATGTGTATACATCTCGGCCCGCGCCACACCCGCATCACGCCGGCGGATGGCATCCAGAATGCGCTGATGGCCCGCCAGAGTTTCTTCTACTGAGTATTCCGGCAGAGAGACCAGATTGCCCACGCGGGAAAACCAGATCTGGTCATAGCTGATTTCAAGCTGGCGGCGCAGCAGCTCATTTTGCGCGCCTTCGGCAATCAGCACATGGAACTGGGTGTCCAGCCGTTCAAACTCATAAAACTGCCTTGCATGCCCGGCCTCCGCCTGTTCATTCAGGCAGGCCTGAATGGCATCAATCAGGGCTTCATCCGCGCGTTCACAGCAGAGGGCGACAGAGGCGGTTTCAATCGCTTCCCGGAATTCATAAATCTGCCGGATACTGTCATGTGACGGGGAGGCGACGACGTAAAACCGGCCTTTTCTCCCTATAAGATTATCCTGATGCAGCCGTTGCAGGGCTTCTCGGACCGGGGTACGGCTTACGCCGTAGCGCCGGCCAATCTCTTCTTCCTGCAAGACAGTGCCGCCCTGAACGCGGCTGTCAATCATGTCACGGCGGAGGGCTGTATAAAGCTCTTCACCTGTCAGGGAGGGGCGACTCTCAGTCATGGGTCCATCATAGCCGGTTTGGGGGATGGCAGTATGAGGGCTTATGCTCTGAAAGTCATGCCGCAGCGGCATCCTCACAGAAATGGCTGACCTGACGTCTGGTCTTCAGCGGGCCTGAGCGCGTTCCCCGTTGCAGCCAAAACGCTCAAGCGTGAAGTGTTCATGGCCGAGTGTGTCCGGCTCTCCCATAATCAGATTGGCCATCAGTTTGCCGGAGGCCGGGCCAATCCCGAACCCATGAGCGGAAAAACCGGTTGCGACAAACAGGCCGGGATAGCGCGCTACGGGGGAGAGAATGGGCAAAGCATCCGGCACAACATCAATCACCCCTGCCCACATGGCGGCTACACGTGTTTTTTCAAACATCGGCATATCTTCCCGCAGCCGCTGGAGGGTGCGGGCGAGGGTCTTGCGGTCGGGCGTCGGGTCACACGCGCGGTACTGCTCAAACGGGTTGGGGCGGCCTTTTCCAAACTGCCGCTCCTGCCGAAGTTCATCCACAAAGGACGAGCCGATGCGCACACTCAGCAGCTTTTTCTGCTTTAGGAAGTTCGGCATGAATTCGCGCAGAAACCGGAAGGAATCCGGCGTGACATAGGTAATGGAGGAATTGCGTTGCGCGACTGTGTAGCCCCCGTCCATCCGCCGCCGCAGGGAAAAGCGTGAGGACGCAATAATCGGGTCCGGGCCGCCATCCACAGGTTCCGTGCGCAGAACGGAGGCAATCACCTTGAGTTGGGGCAGCACAATATCCACCGTTTTGCACAGCCAGCGGGACCAGATGCCCGCAGCCACCACAACGGAAGAGGCACTGATCCGTCCGGTTTCCGTTTCAAACCCGCAGGCGCGGCCGCCCTGAATATCAATGGATTTTACAGCCGTATCCGGCAGAATGGTCACGCCCGCGGCCTCAGCCTTGCGGACCAGAAACCGCATGGCGCGGTCTGGTTCGGCCCGTGCATCCCCCGGGCTGTAGAGCGCGCCAGCCCACTGCCCGCGGCTCTGGGGCACAAGGGCGCTGATTTCAGACCGCCCCAGTTCCCGCGCGTCAAACCCGTGATGACGGGCGGCGGCCAGCCAGCTTTCCAGCGCGTTCCATTCTTCCTGATCCTGCGCGAGGGAGAGCAGGCCGGTGCGGGCATACCCAAAATCCCCCTCTGTGGCCCAGCGTTGCCAGAGCGGACGGCTGGCGAGGGCCAGCGGCAGTTCTTCCATGGCCTGATTGATGGTGCGTACCCAGCCCCAGTTGCGGCTCGACTGTTCATAACCGGGGCGGCCTTTGTCCAGCACGGCAACGGACAGGCCCTTTTCACGCAGGAACAGGGCTGTGCACAGGCCAATAATGCCCCCACCGGCCAGAACAACATCATAATGCGGTGGTGCAGACAGGGGCTTTGTCATGATGGCCAGACTCTCCAGTGCGAGGCGTTGAGAGGCGAAATTTCAGCATACTGAAAATAAGAGATAACGGCTGACCGCATTCTTGGAAAGAGATTTTTGTATACAGGAATGCAGAATCTGGCGATGGATCTATGGAGCCTATTTAAGAAAAACAGGTTTTCACAGGAAGATTAAAAAGAAATTTCCTTTGAAATAACAGGAGAAATCAAGGGGATGGAAAACTGCCAATCTGGTTTCTTGTTCGGAATAAAAAATTGAAAGTTTCATCGACCTTGCTGGAAAGCAAAAGGGGTATCCTTTCCGTAGGTCCATACTGTGACGGAGGCCGGATATTATAAAATATCCTGCTGAAAAATATTATAAGGAACGAGAGGAAAAGAAAAATCTTTTATTATAGAAAGAGATAGGGCGTTAGGTTCTCTTTGGGATGCCAAAAATTAATGGTTCCGTCTTCAAAACATGATTGACAGAAGTCCGTCGCGTAAGACTAATCTCGGTATACCGAAATTTTGGGATGAAGAATCGCCAGCCTGATAGCTCTGTTACTCTGTATACCGGCGCACCGCAGAGTCATCAGGCTGTCCCGCACTCTCAGACCAGACAAACCACGCCTTGGCCTGTGACAGGAGACGTAACGTGCACCGTCTTTCAGCAAATTCCGTGAGTCTTTTTTGTGCTGTGGTGCTGGCGGGCAACGCAGCCTCCGCTCAGGCAGAAACCGGGAAAAGTGCGGCGCACAAACGTGCCCCCGTCCGGGTTGCGCCTCATGCCGCATCCGGCACCGCCGCTTCTCGTGCGCCGCGTAAAGCCGGTCCTGTCAAAGCAGGCAGGGCGGAAGAAATTACAGTCAGTTCCGGCTGACGCCCAATGGTGTATCCGGTCGTTCCGCCGGTGGTGGCATGATGCCGAAACAGACAGACCCGTTTGCAAAAAGTGGTGTCACACGCGATTATATTGCCGCACAGGCCCCTGCAACCAACGCGCTGACGCTTTTGCGCAACGTGCCCGGCGTGGTGGTGGCCTCCGCCGACCCGACGGGGGCGACGGACCGGATGAGTGTCTCCATTCGTGGTATGAACCAGAACGAGCTGGGGTATGAACTGGAAGGCATGAACCCGTCAGACGTTCTGTACTATTCCCCGACCTCTTCCGGCTGGGCCGATACGGAGAATATCGGGTCTGTGACGGTAACACCCGGCGCGCCGGATATGATGGCCCCAACTTTTAGCGCCGTGGGCGGGCTGATCAGCGAGACATTGCGTGATCCATCCCATAAGTTTGGCGGCCTGCTGGACCTGACTTATGGCGGGAACAGTATGCGCCGCGAGTTTATCCGGCTGGACAGTGGAGAGCTTGGCCAGAGTGGGGTACGGACTTTTGCCTCTTTTTCAGATACGCAGGCGTCCAACTGGCGCGGGCCGGGCGGGCTGCATCGCTGGCACGTAGATTTTAAAGCCAGTAAGAAATGGGGAGACGGCAACAGTATTTCTGCTTTTATGTCCTATAATGACGTGCAGGAAAATCTGTATACGTACCCCACCATGGCGCAGTGGAATACCTATGGAATAAACTATAACTACAGCAAGACGTTCACGGGAAGTAATACAAATTACTACAAGTTTCACCAGTATGAATGGAAACATGCACGCGCCAGTGTGCAGATGAAGTTCAAGCTGGCGGAAGGCCTGCACCTGTCTGTCACGCCGTATATCTTTGATGTGGATGGCACGGTGCAGGGTGGTTCCACCCTCAACCAGAACAAGGCGTTTCTGGGGAATGAGTCCGCCAGCCCGCTCCAGTTCCCTGAAGGGTCCGGTGCGTCTCAGGTCGCGCAGTCCAATGATACGTTCCGGGAATCCACATTCGGGATCAACAGTATTCTCGACTGGAAAAAAGGCCATAATGACCTCCAGTTTGGATATTGGTACTCCTACATCAACTATGCGGAAGACCCGACATACGCTCTGCCTGATGCCGCGGGCAATGCAAGCCGGTGGGGGCAGGACCCTGTTCTGACAGCGTCCGGTGCGGCCCTTAAGCAGTGGGATGCACATGTTATCCAGCAAACCAATACGCTGAGCCTGATGGACACATATTCCCTGCTGCATGACCGGCTGAAAATTTCGGCAGGCTTTAAGGAAGCGATGGTTACCCGCACAGCCACAAACCTGATGCCGGGGGCGACTTACGCTACGGGCTTTACGGATGCACAGCCGCTGCCACGTGTTGCCATCAGCTACCAGATTACCCCGCGTGATCAGGTGTATGTCAATGGCACCACGGCTTTCCGTGAGGCCGCGGCGATTACGCCGTCAGTGGACATGTTCAGCTCCTCCACCGGGCAGATGACATCCCGCCATGTGAGCGGGGGCATCAAGCCGGAATATTCCATAGCGGAAGAGCTTGGTTACCGCCATTATGGAAAATATTTTAATTTGTCTCTCTCTTTCTTCAATTATAATTTTACAAACAGGCAGATTACCAGCAGCTCTCTGGTGGAAGGCACAACCATTACCACCTCGCTCAATGGCGGTGGGCAGACCACGCGCGGCATTAGCGGAGAAATCAGCCTGCCACGCTGGCACCACTTTACGCCGTATTTTTCCGGCCAGTATCTGCACGCCACGACTGATAACAATCTGGCGTCTGGCGGAACCTATCTGCCAACGGCAGGAAAAGTGGCGGTGCTGAGCCCGAAATTCAGCGGCTCCATTGGCCTGTCCTATGATGACGGGCATGTGTTCGGGAATTTCGCCTTCAATTATGTTGGGTCTGAATATTCAACCTTCATGAATGATGAGAAAATTCCGTCTTATGAAACCGCTAATCTGGGGATTGGCTACCGGTTTAAGGATATCTTTTTCCTCAAACGCCCGCAGTTCCAGTTAAACCTGACCAATCTGGGGAACAGTCATTATCTGTCCGGTGCCTGGGGGCTGACAACCAATGCGCATAATACGCTGGGCACAGATGGACATACGCTGATTAAAGGAAGTGCCCCGACCTACATTACCGGCGGCAACTTTACCGGCTTGTCAGCTTTACGTCGGGGTTTTGAATGACACAGACGCCGCATGCACCGCCAAACACCCGCCTCTGGCTGTCTGTTCTGGCGACAACGCTGGGCGGTGTGCTGGAATGGTATGACCTTATTCTATATGGCCTGTTTGCCGTAACGCTCTCCCATCTGTTTTTCCCGGCGTCCACAGCCGGGTTTTCTCTTCTGCTCAGCCTTGGCAGTTTTGGTGTGGCGTTTGTTGCGCGCCCTGTGGGGGCCGCGTGGCTCGGGTCCTATGCGGACCGCAAGGGGCGCAGGCAGGGGCTGGTGTTATCTTCCGCGTTGATGACGGTGGGTACCGGCCTTCTGGCCATCACTCCGGTTTACGCCACGATCGGGCTGGCGGCACCGCTGATTGTGGTCTGTTCCCGCCTGTTGCAGGGGTTTGCCGCAGGCGGAGAGTTTGGGGGTGCTGCCACCATGCTGGCGGAACGCAGTCCGAAATATCGCGGTGTGTATTCCAGTTTACAGTGGTCGGCCGGTGGGGTGGCTGTCACGCTGGCGTCTGCCGTGGCGTGGCTGGTGCATCATGCCTTTACGGAGGCCCAGATTCTGGCATGGGCCTGGCGGCTCCCGTTTGCGCTGGGTATGGTGCTGGGGCCGCTGACGGCATGGTTGCGGGTGATCAGTGATGAATCCCCTGAATTCCGGGTTGTGGAAAATCATAAACCCTTGCAGGAGGTGGTGCGCTATGAACCGCTGCGCCTGCTGCTGGGAATGGGGCTGGTGAGCGCCGGGGCCACCGGCAGTTATCTGAACATCTATATGCCGACCCTTGCTAAAACGCAGCTCCATCTGGGCGATGCGGTCTCTTTTATGGGGACAATGGTCTCTGGCGTTCTGACCATTGTTCTGCCGCCGCTTTTTGCGCTGCTGGGTGATAAAGTCGGGCGGCGCGGCATGATGGGGGTTATGGCCGCGGCCGGAGGCGTGATGGCCTGGCCGCTGTTCCATTTTCTGGTAGCCTTTCCGTCCGGGGTGCATCTTGTGCTCGTGCAGGCTTTTCTGGTGACAACGGTGTATTGTGGTTATTATGCTTCCGTTCCTGCTCTGTTTGCCGAGATTTTTCTGCCACGGAACAGAACAACAGCCATCGCGCTCAGCTATGCACTGGGGCAACTGGTTTTTGGCGGGTTTACACCCATGATTCTCTCTTTTTTGGTCACTTATTTTCAGGACAAGGCGATTCCGGGTTTTTATCTGCTGGGTACGGTGATGCTGAGTCTGATCTGTCTGGTCTGTACGCGGCGTTATGCGGGGCAGCGTAAAATTGGGGCAGAGTAAAGTTTTTGAGTAACAGGAGAGCGTGACGCATGGTCTGTCTTGTCATTAAAAGCGGGGGCGCTGCCGCCCTGCCGGAATGGAAAGCCCTGTTTGCCCGCCTCATGCCCTCGCTGGCTGTGCGGGACTGGAATGATCCTGCGGTGAACCCGGCTCATGTGGATTACGCGCTGGTATGGAAGCCGGAGCCGGGGCGGCTGGCAAAAATGGTCAATCTGAAAGCCATTCTGAGTGCTGCCGTCGGTGTGGATCATATTACCTGTGACCCGAACTGGCCGAAAACGGTGCCCCTGATCCGCATGGGGGGTGAACTGCCCGCACAGCAGATGGAAGATTATGTGCTGTGGGCGGTATTTTCCATTTTGCGGGACGCCCCCCTGTGGCGCACGGGGCAGCAGGAGAAGGTCTGGACGCGGCAGACGGGTGCCGCCCGGACGTCGGCTGACATGAAAGTCGGGGTGATGGGGCTGGGCACTTGGCGCGCCGGTGGCAACGCGGCTGGTGCGGGCGGGTTTTCAGGTCTCCGGCTGGGCGCGCCATGCCAGAACGCTGGAGGGTGTGACCTGCTACGCGGGAACCAAAGGCCTGAACCGCTTTTTGCAGGGGTGTGACACGCTGGTCTGCCTGCTGCCTGAAACGCCGGAAACGAAGGGGATTGTGACGTATGATGTGCTGGCCCAGCTCCGTAAACCGGCCGGGCTGATTAACGTCGGGCGCGGGCCACTGGTGGTGGAGGCGGACCTGCTGCGCGCCCTGAATGACAAGACCCTGCACACCGCCGTGCTGGATGTGTTTGAGCAGGAACCGCTGCCTGCGTCCTCGCCTTTATGGGCGCATCCGCGTGTGCTCATAACCCCGCATAGTGCGGCGGAAGCCTCACGCGCCTCGCGCGCGGAGTATGTGGCTCAGGTTATCCGGGCGCTGGAGCAGGGGCAGGATGTGCCGCTGCGGTATGACCCGGCACGGGGGTATTAAACCCGCGCCCGGATGTGACGCCTTTATGTGACTGTTGCGCGAAAAGATGGCCCGTACGCCATTCCAGACTTGCAAGAGCGGGGGAGCTGCCTTCATAGGAAGGCTGTTTTCGGGGTGGCCGGGGCAGGCTGCCCGCTTTGCAGTATCTGGCGGCCTGATGGGCAGAGGGGCTGGCTCCACTCAGTCTGCGCGTATTCAGGATCATGAAGGAGCGGTCTTATTTTCTACCATGCTCAAAAAATTGTCTCCCTACGGAGAGCAGGCGCAACCAGACGGTTGAGCAGGCTCGGCACGGCGCTGAGCATGGTGGGAATGGTGCCTGTCTGGTGTGCTGCGGCGCAGGCTGAGCCGCAGGACGTTTCCGGCGCGGTGCCGGGCGTGACCCCTGTTGTGGCAGCTCCGGCCGCCGCTTCTGGGCGAGGCCGGGCAGA
>NZ_BAJW01000072.1 GCF_000613905.1 Acetobacter persici JCM 25330 | reverse complement strand
CAACGCGCCGCGCTGCGCCGTCCCAGATTGCGGAAGCCTCTTCGCGCACCAGCCAGCCAGCCGCCCGCACACCTGTTACTGTTGCAAGTGCTGCTGATGCACCGCAGCCTGTGCGCCATAGCACGCCTGCTCCGGTCCGTGTGGCTGCCGCAACATCCAGAGCCTCTCTGGCAGACAGCGACGGGGATTCTCAGGTCCGCCATCCGCTGCCTGTCACGGTGGCAAGCTGGCATGCCACCCGGCAGCACCGGGCCGCAACGCCATCCGCCGGATATGTTGAAGCCCGGGCCACATCCTCGTACAGCGGTGGCTCTCTGCTGAGCCACAGTGAAGATGCGCTGCCAGCCCCGGTGCCGATGACCAACTGATTTTTCCAGACGTATTTTAAGGTGACTACATCCCGATATGGCCGTTCAGCCGCACGATTATGATACGCCACCCCCTGTGACGCGCACTGTGCGCGTCACAGGTGAGGACCTTCGTGCACGCGCCCATCGGGACCAGATGCATGTCAGATTGCTGGGCGTTGCAGGCGGGTTTTGCCTGCTTTTTACTGTTGTGGCGCTCAAACTGTCCGTAGCGACCGTTCTGCACCCCATGGCACCAGAAAAGCGGCAGATTGCCTCACAGGTGCCCGAAATTCCCAAAATTGACCCCAAGGGCAGTCTGGCGGGAGACTTCTCTCTTCCGCAGGTGCATCGGGCGTCCATTATGGACCGTAACGGCCAGACACTCGCGCTCTCCCTTCCCGTGGCGCAGGTCTATGCCAACCCGCAGGAACTGATTGACCCGCAGGACGTCACCAAAAAACTGAAAACCGTTCTGAAAGACCTGAACGAGGAAGACACCACCCGCAAACTCTCCCTGCCCAAGCAGTTTGTATATATCGCCCGAAACATCACACCCCAGCAGGAACTCGCTATTAACAGCATGGGGATTCCGGGCATCTATTTTGAACCCGGTGAACGCCGCCATTATCCTCTGGGCCACATGGCCGCCCAGATTATGGGCACAGTGGATATTGATGACCACGGCGTGGCCGGGGTTGAGCGGTATTTTGACAAACGGCTGATGAGCGACCACCGCCCGTTGCGGCTGTCACTGGATGTGCGTGTGCAATCCGTGGTGCGCGACGAACTGGCAAATGCCATGACCACCTTTCAGGCCATTGGGGCCTGCGCCATTGTGATGGATGTGCGGACGGGTGAAGTCATCGCCATGGTCAGCCTGCCGGACTATGACGCAAACGAGTTTTCCCACGCCACGAACGATGCGCGCTTCAACCGCGCCGTGACCGGCCTGTATGAACCCGGTTCAACCTTCAAGCTGCAAACGGCAGCGATGGGGCTGGAGACCGGGACCATCCATATCTGGGACCGCTTTTCTTCCATCCCCATCCATATTGGCCGCTTCACCATCTCTGACATGAAGAGCGACCATTTTGCGCCGTGGATGAGCCTGCCGGAAGTGATGGCCTTCTCCTCCAACCCGGCAGCGGCCCATATCGCGCTGGATGTTGGCGGCACACGGCAGGCCCAGTGGTTCAGGGATATGGGCTTTTTCGCACCTGTGCCGATTGAACTGCCGGAAGCAGCCCGCCCGCTTGTGCCGCACCAGTGGGGGATTTCCACCACCATGACGGTCGGCTTCGGGCACGGTATGGCGGAACCGCCGCTGGCCATTGTGCGCGGCACCGCCGCGACGGTGAATGGCGGTATTCTCGTAACCCCCACTCTGCTGGAAAAAGAAGAGAACACCCCAGCCGCCACGCAGGATGCGGCTCTCGCTCAGGGCGTGCAGACCGCCGCACTGGAACAGGCGCAGGCGGAGAGTGAACCGGATACCGACGCCAGCAAACTGACCCTCGGGACGGACGGGCTGGCTATCCCGCAAGGGCGACGTGTGATTTCCGAGAAAAACTCCGCCCTGCTGCGCCGCCTGCTGCGTCTGGACGTGACGGGCGGCACGGGCCGGACCGCGGAATCTCCCGGCTACTTCGTGGGTGGTAAAACCGGCACGGCAGAAAAAATCGGCCCGCATGGCGGCTACCTCAAGCACGTCAACATCTCGGCATTTACAGGCATTTTCCCGATGAACGCGCCGCGCTATGCCGTGTATGTCATGCTGGACAGCCCCAAACCAACGCCGCAGACCCATGGCTGGACCACGGCAGGCTGGAACGCAGCCCCCACGGTTTCCAAAATTGTCTCGCGCATCGGGCCAATGCTGCAAATCTTCCCTGATACGGCGCATGCGGAACAGATTGACGCCAGCATGGCGCTGCCCATGCATCCGGCTGTGCCGCGTGGCGTCCGTCCGCTTGGGCCGGGAAATGACCCAGGAGACCCGCGCAAGGCAGAGGCTGAGCGTCAGGCTGCCAAAGCCGCGGAACGCAAAGCACTGGCCGACAAAAAAGCGGCTCTGAAAAAACAGGCTCAGGAGGTGATGGACGAATGACCACACGCCTTTCCACCCTTCTCCAGACTTTCGGCCTTCAGGCCATTGGCCCGCAGGATGATCCGGTTCTTACCGCCATCACGCCAGATAGCCGCGCCGTAAAACCCGGCACGCTGTTTGTGGCGCTGCCGGGCACTAAAGTTGATGGCCGGACCTTTATCCCCGCCGCTGTGCAGAACGGGGCCGCTGCTGTGCTGGCCCCCACGGGCACCGTCTGGCCTGCGGATGTTCCGGCCTGCCCGCTGGTGCTGACGGGCACCCCGCGCCATGTGCTGGCTGTTCTGGCAACTGCCCTCGCCGGGCGCAGCCGGAGTGCCTCGTGGCCATTACCGGCACAAACGGCAAAACCAGCACGACAGATTTCCTGCGCCAGATCTGGGCGTTACAGGGGCTGAAAGCCGCTGGGGTTGGCACGCTTGGGCTGACAGGCGTGGACGGTCTGGGCATAACCATGCCCTCCCTCACCACACCGGACCCGGTTGCTCTGGCCAATGGGCTGGCGGCCCTCGCGCAGGCAGGGGTTGAGCATGTTGCGCTGGAAGCCTCCTCCCACGGGCTGGAGCAGGGCCGGCTGGACGGGCTGCATCTGTCCGCCGCCGGGTTTACCAACCTGACACGCGACCATCTGGATTATCACGCACGCTGGACGCCTATCGCGCTGCCAAGCTGAAGCTGTTTGAAACCGTTCTGCCAGAGGGTGCTCTGGCCGCCGCCAACGCGGATATGGATGCACAGACATTAACAGAGCTGCGCGCCATTGCCGCCGGGCGCGGTCTGACCCTGCGTCTGACAGGGGAAAACGGCACCACCCTCCGCCTGCTGCGCCACACGCCTCTGCCTGCCGGGCAGGAACTGGAGCTGGAGGTTTGCGGGCAGCGCCAGACTGTCACGCTGGCTCTGCCGGGCCGCTTCCAGACAGATAACGCCCTGCTGGCCGCGGCTCTGGCCGCGCCGGATGAGGCCGCCCTGCCCGGCATCATCGCTCTGCTGCCACAGCTTACGGGCGTGCGGGGACGCATGGAGCGCGCCGTGGTTCTGCCCAACGGGGCCAGTGCCTATGTGGACTATGCCCACACGCCGGACGCCCTCGCCCGCCTGCTGGCCTCTCTTCGCCCGCACGCCCACGGCAAGCTGGTTGTAGTGTTTGGCGCGGGCGGTGACCGTGACAGGGGCAAACGCCCGCTGATGGCGCAGGAAGCCGCTCGCGGAGCGGATATCGCCATTATTACGGACGACAATCCGCGCACGGAAAACGCCGACGCCATCCGCGCGGAAGTCCGCACCGGCGCGCCGGAAGCTCTGGAAATCGGGGACCGCAGACGGGCCATTGCCGAGGCCCTGACCATGCTCGGGCCGGACGATGTGCTGGTTGTGGCCGGGAAAGGCCACGAGCAGGGGCAGATTATCGGCACGGAAGTCCATCCGTTTGATGATGCCGCCGTACTGCGGGACCTTGCTGCGGCCCAGACAAACGCACCCTCAGAACAGGCAGACCGGGCATGACGGCACTCTGGACACGCCACGAACTGGAAGCCGCAACCGGCGGCACATTCGCAGGCCCGTGTGACCCGGTTGTCAGCGGTATTTCCATTGATACGCGCACACTTGCCCCCGGTGACCTGTTTGTTGCCCTGAAAGGCGACAACAGTGACGGGCACGCCCACATTGCCGTAGCCCTTGAAAAAGGGGCCGCCGCCGTTCTGGTGCATGACACCACGGGCAATACGGACCCGCGCCTGCTGGTGGTGGACGACACCATGAAGGCCCTTCAGGCGCTGGCCCATGCGGCCCGTGCGCGCTTTACCGGCAAGATGGTGGCCGTGACTGGCAGCGTGGGCAAAACCACTACCAAGGAAATGCTGCGTCTGTGCCTCGGCGCACTCGGGCCGACGCATGCGGCGGAAGCCTCCTACAATAACCACTGGGGCGTGCCGCTCACGCTGGCGCGTCTGCCGCGTGAGGCCGCGTTCTGCATCAGTGAAATTGGCATGAACCATCCGGGGGAAATCCTGCCGCTGGCCAGCATGGTGCGCCCGGATATCGCCGTCATTACCACCATTGGCTCCGCACATCTGGGCTATATGGGCAGCGTGGACGCCATTGCGCAGGAAAAGGCGGACCTGATTACTGCCCTGCCCGCAGGCGGTGTGGCGATTGTGCCGGATGACGCACACGGCCAGACATTTTTTACCGCTGCCGCGCGGCAGGCCAATGCCACGCTGTGGCATACGGGCATCAAACGCGACAGCTTTGTGCATCTGTCAGGCCTGAAAAGCCTTGAAGGGGGCAGCCAGTTTACCGCCCACGCAGGGAGCCGCTCCGTGCCCGTCACCCTGCATGCTCCCGGCACCCATCTGGCGCGGAATGCCCTGACGGCACTGGCCGTTTGCGCCGCTCTGGGCGGAGACCTGAGCAAAGCGGCAGACGCACTGGCCAGCTTCCGGCCCGGCAAGGGGCGCGGCGCACTGGCGCAGATTGCTGGCGGGGGCGTAACCCTGCTGGATGAAAGCTATAATGCCTCCTCCGCCTCCATCCGTGCGGCGCTGGATGTTCTTCGTCACCTCCCGGCCACGCGCCGCATTGCCGTTCTGGGCGATATGCGTGAACTGGGGGATTTTTCCACCTCCGAGCATCAGGCGCTGGCCCAGCCCGCCGCTGATGGTGCCGACCTTGTTTTCTGTTGCGGACCCCACATGAAATCCCTTTTTGAAGCCCTGCCCAAAACGGCACAGGGCGGCTGGGCGCAAGACGCCGCCACTCTGGCTCCTCTGGTCTGCGCCACGCTGCGCAGGGGGGACGCCGTTCTGGTCAAGGGCAGTCTGGGGAGCCGCATGCGGGACGTGATTACGGCTCTGAACACTCTGAGCGACGTGGGGCCTGTCTGATGCTGTATTTTCTGGTCTCCCACCCTCTGACAGATGCGCATATTCCCCTGCTCAACCTGTTCCGCTACATCACGTTCCGGGCCGGTGCCGCCTGCTTTACGGCGCTGGCCATCAGCCTGCTTCTGGGCCGCCCGCTGATTGCCATGCTGCGGCGGATTCAGCGTGGTGGTCAGCCCATCCGCGCCCTTGGGCCGGAACGCCATCTGCTGGAAAAAACCGGCACCCCGACAATGGGCGGCGTGCTGATCCTGATTGCGCTGTTCGGCTCCACGCTGCTCTGGGGGGATCTTGAAAACGGCTTTGTCTGGGCCGTCATGCTCACCACGCTGGCTTTTGGTGCTGTGGGCTTTGCGGATGATTACCGCAAGCTGGCCCGCCGCAATACAGACGGCGTTTCCAAACGGATGCGGCTGGGCTGCGAGTTTTCAGCCTCTCTGCTGTGCGGCTGGTTCCTGCAAAGCCTGATGCCGGATGACCTGACCAATCAGCTGGCCTTCCCGTTTGTGAAAGACCTGCTGCTTCCGCTCGGGTTTGCGTATCCCATCTTCGCCATGATCACCATTACCGGCTTCGGCAACGCGTGAACTTCACGGACGGGCTGGACGGGCTGGCGATTGTGCCGGTGGTGATTGCCGCCCTTGTGTTCGCCATTCTGTCCTACGTGGTCGGTAACCATGTTTTTGCCGACTATCTTCAGGTTCATGCCGTGCCCGGCACCGGGGAACTGGCAGTGTTCTGCGCGGCTCTGGTCGGAGCGGGTCTCGGCTTCCTGTGGTTTAATGCTCCTCCGGCTTCCGTGTTCATGGGGGATACCGGGTCCCTGTCTCTCGGCGGAGCGCTGGGGGCGCTGGCGGTCGCCATCAAGCACGAGTTGGTGTTGTGCATTGTGGGCGGCCTGTTTGTGGTGGAAACCCTCTCCGTCGTCATTCAGGTGTTCTGGTACAAGCGCACCGGACGCCGCGTGTTTCTGATGGCTCCCATCCATCACCATTTTGAAAAAAAGGGCTGGGCCGAGCCCAAAATTGTCATCCGCTTCTGGATTGTGTCCGTCATTCTGGGGATGTGTGGTCTGGCCACACTTAAACTGCGATGAATCCTTTCCCCCCCACCCTCTTTTCCGGCCAGCATTTTGCAGTGCTGGGTCTGGGCCGGAACGGCCTGCCTGCCGTCTGTGCCCTCGCGCAAAGCGGAGCCACAGTGCAGGCATGGGATGATGGCGAGGCTGCCCGCGCAGCACTCGCCAAAGCTGTCTCCGGGCTCCCGCAGGATGTGGCGGCCCGGATTACCTGTGCGCCTATTGAGAGCCTGAGCGGGGCGGATGGCCTCGTGCTCTCCCCCGGTATCCCGCATGTGCTGCCCAAACCTCACTCGGTCGCCATTCTGGCGCAGGAGGCGGGGGTACCGATCCTGTCCGATGCGGAACTGCTCTATCGCGCCGTGCGGAAAGCAGGCAGCAAGGCGCGGTTTGCAGGCATTACCGGCACCAACGGGAAGTCCACCACCACAACGTTGCTGGCACATATTCTGGCCGAGGCCGGGGTGCCCGTAGCGGCAGGTGGCAATCTTGGCCCGGCAGCACTTGCCCTCCCCCTGCTGCCGGATAACGGCGTGTATGTGCTGGAAATGTCCTCCTACATGCTGGAACGGCTCGATACCCTGCGTTTTGACGCCGCCTGCCTGCTGAACCTGACCCCGGACCATCTGGACCGCCACGCGGGCATGGAGGGCTATGCCCGCGCCAAAATCCGCGTCTTTACCGGCCAGACTGCGCAGGGTCTGGCAGTGATTGGCGTGGATGACGCGTATTGCCGCGAGATTGCCAGAACACTTAAAGCTGGCCCCGCACAGTGCGTCACCATTTCCGGCACCAGCCCGGAATGCGACCTGTACGGGCAGGACAATGCCATCTGGCACGCGGGCCAGTGTATCGCCCGCCTCGGCCCGGCGCTGCCCGGCAGCCATAACGCGGAAAATGCCGCCGCTGCCTGTGCCATGGCACGTTTTCTCGGCGTGCCGGATGCGGCTCTGGCTGCCGCCCTTCTCTCCTTCCCCGGCCTGCCGCACCGGCAGAAGCTGGTGGCGGAACAGAATGGCGTGGCGTTTATTGACGATAGCAAAGCCACCAATGCCGATGCCTCAGCCCGTGCGCTTGGTTGTTATGACCGGCTGATCTGGATTGCCGGCGGCATGGCGAAAGAGGGGGGCATTGCCTCGCTCACGCCCTATTTTCCACGCATTGTCCACACGTTCCTGATCGGGCGGGATGCCGCACAACTGGCCGGGACACTCACAGCACACGGCGTACCCTTTACGCTTTCTGACACGCTGGAACATGCTGTGCCCGCAGCTTATGCCGCGGCCAGAAGCACTGGCACCCCTGTCGTGCTGCTGTCCCCTGCCTGCGCCAGTTTTGACCAGTTTTCCGGGTTTGAGGCTCGTGGACTGCGCTTTCTGGAACTGGTGCGCGCGGTAACGGAACAGCCGCAAACCGGAACAGGAAAGACCGACTGATGGCAGGCTCCCGCATTGATGACTCGCTGTTCGGGCGCTGGTGGCGCAATGTGGACCGTACGACGCTGATCTGCGCGTTCGTGCTGATCGGCTTTGGCTATATTCTGATGCTGGCCGCCAGTCCGGCTGTTGCGGTGCGGATCGGCGCCTCCCGCAACATGTTTATTTTCAAGCAGGTGATGTTCCTCACCATTGCAGGGCTGATTGTGGTGAGCGTCTCCATGCTCTCACGCAAAACGGTGCTCAGGCTGTCTCTTGTGGGCGGCGCGCTGATGCTGGGGGCCACGGCCCTGACGCTGGTGCACGGCATTGAAATCAAAGGCGCGCGGCGATGGATCGCCCTGCCGATGATGTCTCTCCAGCCTTCAGAATTTCTCAAGCCCTGCTTTGCCGTCGCCACTGGCTGGCTGCTCACCCGACGCCGCGTCTCCCGCTATTTTCCGGGTATGCTGCTGGCGTTCGCCCTGTTTGGCGTCATTCTGATGCTGCTGAAATCCCAGCCGGATATCGGGATGCTCACCGTTATCACCACGGTTTTCCTGACACAGCTTTTTGTGGACGGGCTGAACCTGATCCTGTTCGGGCTCGGGGTCGCATCATGATTGGCGCGGGTATTGCGGCCTTTTTCCTGTTCCCGCATGTGCGCTCCCGCGTGGAACGCTTCCTGCACCCGAATGTGGGGGACCATTACCAGATTGACACCGCCCTCCGCGCCTTTGGCAATGGCGGCCTGACAGGCCGTGGCCCCGGTGAGGGCCGCGTGAAAGATCTGCTGCCCGATGCCCATGCGGACTTTGTGTTCGCCGTGGCGGGGGAGGAATATGGTCTGATTGTCTGCATGCTGATCATCTGCGTGTTTGGCGTCATTGTGGTGCGCACCCTGCTCCGGCTGATCCGCGAGGACGACCCGTTTATCGTCATTTCCACCACGGGCCTTGTCACAGGGTTTGGCTTGCAGGCGTTTGTGAATATGGCGTCCTCCTTGCATCTCATCCCAACCAAGGGCATGACGCTGCCTTTCATTTCCTATGGCGGGTCTTCCGCCATGTCCGTGGCGCTGGCCATTGGCATGGTACTGGCTCTCACACGGCACCAGCCGGGTGAACGGGTGCCGGGCAGCGGAGGCTTCATGACCACTCTCAGACAAGGGCGGCCTGTATGACCCAACGCACGATCGTCATTGCCGCAGGCGGCACCGGCGGACATTTCTTCCCGGCTGAAGCGCTGGCCGATGCTCTCGCAAAACGTGGCCACCGGCTGGTGCTCATGACGGACGCCCGCGCTGGCGCGCGCACGACAGGTGTTTTTTCTGGCGGCAGACAATATGTGCTGCCCGGCGCTGGTGTGGCCGGGCATGGCCCGATGCGGGCCTTTAAGGCCGGTCTCACTCTGTTGAGCAGCGCGTGGAAAGCCCGTGCCATTCTGCGCAGCGTGCAGCCGGACGCGTGGTGGGGTTTGGGGGCTATCCCTCCGTGCCACCGCTGCTGGGCGCCCGCCTGCTGGGCCGGACACATCCGGCACTGATTATCCATGAAGGCAACGCCGTGCTGGGCAAGGCCAATGCCGTGCTCTCCCGCTTTGCGGATGTAATCGCGACGTCTTTCCCCTCCGTCGCCAAACTGCCGATTGGCGCCCGCACTGTGTTTACAGGCATGCCGGTCCGCCCCGCGATTGCCGCGCTGGCAGGTGAAGGCTGGACGGCACCGGATCAGACCATCACCCTGCTGGTCTGGGGTGGGTCTCTGGGTGCCGGCGTGTTTGCAAAGGTTGTGCCCGCAGCGCTTGGCAAGCTGCCGGAAGACCTGCGCGCGCGCTGCGCGTGACGCAGCAGGCGCGGCAGGATGATGTGGAAGCCACCCGCAGGGCCTATGCCGAAATGGGCATTACCGCGCGCGTGGAACCGTTTCTGAATGATGTGCCCGCCCTGTTGCAGAGCGCGCATCTGGTGATCGGCCGGGCGGGTGGCTCTTCCGTTGCGGAAATTACCACGCGGGCCGCCCCTCCATTCTGGTGCCCCTGCCCATTGCCGCGAGCGATGAACAGAGCGAAAACGCCCGCGCCATCACCACCGCAGGCGCGGGCTGGATGATCCGCCAGCCGGACTTTACTCCCGCTGCTCTGGCAGACCGCCTGAATGACCTCCTTACGGCCCCGGAAGAGCTGGCGCGCGCTGCGACCGCCGCAGCCTCACTCGCCCGCCCGGACGCCGCCACACGCCTTGCCGATGTTGTAGAAGAATGCTTGCACCTTTCCCCCTCGCCCACCTGTCCGCCCCCCCCCAGCCAGACGGAGTTCAGCGCATGAGAGCCCTGCCCCTTTCCATTGGAACGATTCATTTTGTCGGGATTGGTGGCATTGGCATGTCTGGCATTGCCGAGGTGCTGTCCATGCTGGGCTATTCCGTGCAGGGGTCTGACATTGCGGAAAACGCCAATGTCAAACGGCTGCGCGCGGCGGGTATTCCCATCACCATTGGTCATGATGCGGAAAATCTGGGGAAAGCACAGGTTGTTGTCATTTCCACCGCCGTCAGCCGGGATAACCCGGAAGTGGTTGCCGCCCGCAGCCGCCTGATCCCGGTTGTGCGGCGTGCGGAAATGCTGGCGGAACTCATGCGCCTGCGCTGGTCCGTGGCGGTTGGAGGCACACACGGTAAAACAACCACCACCAGCCTGATCGCCGCGGTGCTTGAAGCCGCACGGCTGGACCCCACCGTGATCAACGGCGGGATTATCGAGCCTACGGCACCAACACCCGTATGGGCAAAGGGGACTGGATGGTGGCAGAAGCGGATGAGAGCGATGGCTCCTTCCTGCGTCTGCCTTCCGTGATTTCCGTTGTGACCAACATGGACCCGGAGCATCTGGACCACTGGGGCTCCGCCGAGGCGATGGAAGCGGCGTATGACCAGTTTGTCTCCAACGTGCCGTTTTATGGCTTTGCCGTGCTGTGCATTGACCACCCTGCCGTGCAGCAGATGATCCCGCGCATGTCAGACCACCGGATTGTCACCTACGGGTTCTCTCCGCAGGCGGACGTCCGGGCGGAAAAACTGATTACCGACAAGATGGGCGCCACGTTTGAGGTCACGCTGACGGACCGCTCCACCCGCCGCACCCGCAAGGCTGGCCCGTTCCGCCTGCCCATGCTTGGCTCACACAACGTGCAGAACGCGCTGGCCGCCATTGCCGTGGCGACCGAGATGGATATCAGTGATGATGTGATCCGCTCCGGTCTGGCCGCCTTCCGGGGTGTGAAGCGCCGCTTTACCCGCACCGGGGAATGCAATGGTGTGACGGTGATTGATGATTACGGCCACCATCCCGTGGAAATTGCTGCCGTGCTGAAAGCCGCGCGGCAGGCCGGGGCGAACAATGTTATCGCCGTCATGCAGCCGCACCGTTATTCCCGCCTGAAAATGCTGTTCTCGGATTTCTGCACCTGCATGAATGATGCTGATACCGTCATTGTGGCGGACATCTATGCCGCGGGTGAGCAGCCGGACCCGGATGTGACGCGCGACAAGCTGATTGAAGGCCTGCGTGAACGCGGGCATCGCTCTGTTGTGCCGCTGTCCAGCCCGGACCATCTGGCGGAAATGATCAACGCCATCGCCAAACCGGGCGATTATGTTGTCTGCCTCGGCGCAGGGACCATCACCAACTGGGCGCAGGCGCTGCCGGAACAGCTTAAGGCCCTGCACGCAGCGGACGGCGGGCGGGCGGCATGAGCCTGTCTTCTGCCTCCATGACGGATCTGGTGCAGCAGGCTTTTGCGGAAACCCGTGGTCGCCTCACGCCTCAGGCGCCTTGGCCCGCGCACATGGTTCCGCGTGGGCGGAGCGGCCGAATGGCTGTATCAGCCTGCGGATGCGGAAGATCTTGCATCTGTCATGCAGCGCCTCTCGCCCGAACTGCCTGTGACAGCACTCGGGGCCTGTTCAAACGTGATTATCCGGGATGGCGGGCTGGACGGCATTGTCGTCCGTCTGGCGCGCGGCTTTTCTGACATCACGGTGGAAGAAGACGGGCTTGTGGTCGGCAGCGCCTGTCTGGACGCAACCGTGGCCGAATACGCCGCGCAGGCGGGTCTGGCCGGGCTGGAATTTCTGGCGGGGATTCCCGGCTCCATTGGTGGAGCCGTGCGGATGAATGCCGGGGCCTACGGGTCCGATATCGCAACCGTGCTGGACTGGGCCGACATCATCACGCGCGATGGCAGCCTGATGCGGCTGGATGCGGGCGCTTTGAATTTCGGCTATCGCCGGTCCGGCCTGCCGGAAGGCGCGCTGGTTGTCCGCGCCCGTCTGCGCGGCACACCGGACAAGCAGGCGGATATTTCCGCCCGTATTGCAGATATTCGCGCAGCACGGGAACTCTCCCAGCCCGTCCGGGCCAGAACCGGCGGCTCCACCTTCCGCAACCCGGACCCGGATCTCTCCCCCCGCAAGGCGTGGGAACTGATTGACGCCGCGGGCTGCCGTGGCCTGCGGCGCGGCGATGCACAGGTGAGCGAGAAACACTGCAACTTCCTGATCAATCTCGGTCAGGCCTCGGCGGCCGATCTGGAAGGTCTGGGCGATGAGGTGCGGCAGCGCGTTGCTCAGCAGTCCGGGGTGCAGCTCCACTGGGAAATCAAACGCATCGGCAAGGCAGAAGGACCATCCGCATGAGCAACAGCAAACGGATTACCGTTCTGATGGGCGGCATGTCTTCCGAACGGGATGTCAGCCTCTCTTCCGCCAAAGGCGTTGTTGAGGCCTTGCGCAGCCTTGGCCATACCGTAACCACGCTGGACGCCGGGGCGGATCTGGCGGCACTGGTTACAACCCTTGCCGAGCAGAAACCGGACGTCGTGTTCAACGCCCTGCACGGGCAGTTCGGGGAAGATGGCTGTATTCAGGGCGTGCTGGACTGGCTCGGCATCCCCTACACCCATTCCGGCGTGCGGGCTTCTGCCACTGCCATGGACAAAGCCGCCGCCCGCGCTGTTTTTCTCTCCGCCGGTCTGCCGGTTGCAGAGGGTAAGGTGATTGCCATTGAGGATCTGGCCGAAGCCGACCCCATGCCCGCCCCCTATGTCGTCAAACCGGTAAGCGAGGGCTCCTCCGTTGGCGTCTCCATCGTGCGCGCCGGGTCCAATACGCGGCATGAAATTCTTAAAAACTGGCGCTACGGCCCCCATGCGCTGGTGGAAGATTTCATCCCCGGCAAGGAAATTACGGTCGGTGTGCTGGGAGACCGTGCCCTGACCGTGACGGACATTACGCCCACCCCCGGCGCGGGCCGTGATTTTTATGATTATGACGCAAAATATACCAGTGGCGGCTCCAGCCATGTGCTGCCTGCGGACATTGAGGATGCCGTGAGCAAACAGGCCTGTGCCGTTGCTGTTGCCGCGCATCAGGCGCTTGGCTGCTCCGGCGCATCCCGCTCGGACTTCCGGCTGGATGATACCGGCCCCGGCCCGGCCCGGCTGATTCTGCTTGAAGTCAACACCCAGCCGGGAATGACGGCAACCTCCCTGCTGCCGGAACAGGCTGCCTATTGTGGCATCAGCTACCCGGAACTGTGTGGCTGGCTGGTTGATCAGGCGACCTGCCGCCAATGAGACCCCCGTCCTCCCCGTCCGACCGCCCGTCACGCCTCGGGCTGTTTGCCAGACGCCAGAAACGGCTGTTCCGCCCGCTGTTTGGCGTGCTGGTTCTGGCTGCGCTGGGGGGAGGAGCCTATCTGTATCTTCAGCAGCCGGGCGCGCAGGAGCGCCTTGCCCCGCTGCGCGACAAGGTTCTCAGTTCCGCCCCGCTGAGGATTACCAGAATTCAGGTGCAGGGTGCGCAGCTCACCAGTGACGCCGCCATTCACAAAGCCCTTGGCGTTGCTGTGGGGGACCCTGTGCTGAATTTCAGCGTCTCCGACGCGCGGGACCGCCTGAACGCCCTGCCTTTTGTGGATCACGTGACGGTCGAGCGCCATCTGTCGGGTGAGATTAACGTCACCATTACCGAGCGGCCGCCTTTTGCCGTCTGGCAGCATAAAGGGCATTTTGAACTGATCGACCGGCAGGGCAAACGTGTGCCTGATCAGGGCATGACAGGCAAAGATGCCGAAGCCTTTACCAAACTGCCGCTGGTGGTAGGGGATGGCGCGAACGAGGCCGCTGCCGCCCTGATTGACGCACTGGGGCAGGAACCCTCCGTGCGGGACCACGTCACCGCCGCCGTGCGTGTAAGCGACCGGCGCTGGAACCTGACCCTGCGGGACGGCGCAACGGTTTTCCTGCCAGAAGGTGAGGAAATCCCCGCCATTCATCGTCTGGCGAAGCTGGACGCCAGCACCCATCTGCTTGACCGCCCGGTGGTGCTGATTGACATGCGTCTGCCCGACCGCCTGACCATCCGGGAACG
>NZ_BAJW01000073.1 GCF_000613905.1 Acetobacter persici JCM 25330 | reverse complement strand
GCGCCAGCGGCGGCTGGATGGCAAGGCCCGCCGCTCCAGCATCAAGCAGGGCCGCAGCAAGCGGTTTGATGACTGAAGAACAGTCTGGCTCATAAACCTGAAAAATGACCAACGAGACCCGGCCCGCACCATGCGCCCGATGTCCGCATCGTCACCTTCAGCCCGCGCACCAGCGTATCCGGCCATGGCCTATCCCAGACGTGAAGAGCCGCCCTCTTTTGCGCGCCTGAGAAATCGGGCTTCATGCTGCCTCACGGTTTTTCCCCGCGAGGCGTATTGATGACAACTCCCCACCGCCCCATCCAGTCCAGCACCATGACGGCCATCTGCTTTGCAGAGCCGGGCGGGCCGGATGTGCTGCATTGTGAAACGCTCCCCATCCCGCAGCCGGGGCGCGGCGAGGTTCTGGTGCGGGTGCAGGCCGCAGGGGTCAACCGGCCGGATCTGATGCAGCGCGCGGGGCTTTACCCCCCGCCGCCGGGAGCCAACCCACGCCTCGGGCTGGAAATTGCCGGGGAGATTGTCGCCTGTGGTGCGCCGCTGGAAGGCACGCCCATGCCGGATATTGGCAGCAGTGTCTGCGCGCTGGCCAATGGCGGGGGCTACGCGGAGTATTGTCTGGTGCCTGCCGGGCAGTGTCTGCCCTGGCCCAAGGGGTTTGACGCCATACAGGCGGCAACGCTGCCGGAAACCTTTTTTACGGTGTGGTCCAACCTGTTCATGCCCGCGCCTCCGGCTGTGGGGCAGCGGGTGCTGATCCACGGTGGCAGCAGCGGCATTGGTGTCACCGCCATCCAGCTTGTGCGGGCCTTTGGGGCTATCCCGTATGTCACGGTTGGCAGTGCGGAAAAATGCGCGCTGTGTGAACAGCTTGGCGCGGTCGCCATCAATTACCGTGAGGAAGATTTTGCAACGCGCCTGCGGGAGCTGACAGACGGTGTGGGCGTCAACCTCATTCTGGATATGATCGGCGGCGCGTATTTTGATCGCAATATCAAAAGTCTGGCGCAGGACGGGCGGCTGGTGATTATCGCCCTGCAAGGCGGCGCCAAAGCGGAACAGGCCGACCTCGCCCGCATCATGACGCGGCGGCTTATCGTCACCGGTAGCACCCTCCGCGGGCGGGACACCGCAACCAAGGCCCGCATCGCGCGGGAGCTGCACGCGCAGGTCTGGCCGCTGCTGGCCAGCGGGACCATCCGCCCCCGCATTGATACGGTTCTGCCGTTCTCCAAGGCAGCAGAAGCCCACCAGATGATGGAAGACGGCAAACATCTGGGCCGCATCATTCTGGTGCCGGACGCCAGCGCCTGACCCACCGCCCGTATGGGCCTGCCACGGGCCAGCATGCCCCGCACATAGCAGTATGTGCGCACGGCATTCCCCTGAGGGGGCTTTTTTCGCTACAAGAGGAAATCTGATCCCTCTTCTGGTGAGAAGTCCCGCTTTTTATGGCCCCATCTTCCTCTCTTACGGACAGGCTTGCTGATGTCCGCGCCCGCATCCACGCTGCGGCACAGGCCGCCGGGCGAGACCCGGCCTCTGTCACGCTGGTTGCGGTCTCCAAGTTCCATCCGGCCAGCAGCGTGCAGGAAGCCATCGCGGCAGGGCAGACTGTGTTCGGAGAAAACCGGGTGCAGGAAGCCGCCGCCAAGTTCCCGCCTCTGCGGGCCGATAACCCGGCGCTGCGCCTGCATCTGATAGGCGGCCTGCAAACCAACAAGGCAAAAGAGGCCGTACGCATAGCCGATATGATTGAAAGCCTCGATCGCCCCGCGCTGGCCGACGCTCTGGCCCGCGCGGCAGAGAGTGAAGGCCGGATGCCAAACCTGCTGATCGAGGTCAACACCGGGGATGAACCCCAGAAGTTCGGTGTGCCGAAGGAAGAGGCCGACCTTTTTATCCGCACCTGCCGCCAGCGGTTTGGAGCCAGTTTGCAGGGGCTGATGTGCATCCCGCCCGCAGAGCAGGACCCCGTTCCGCATTTCCGGCTGCTGCGCAGCATGGCACAGACGCACGGGCTGCCTGTTCTCTCCATGGGCATGTCGGCGGACTACCCGGCCGCCATTGCGGAAGGGGCGACACTGGTGCGCGTTGGCACCGCCATTTTCGGCCCCCGGCCTCCCACCGCCTGACGCATCCCGGCCACAAACCTTGCAATCCCCCGGCCTCTCCCCCTATGCAAACGCCGGGACCCTTTTCCCCACGAGCGACGTGGAGCCAGAACTGACATGACAGACCCCGCCACTACCCCCGGAGCAGACCCGCAGTCTGGCGCCCACCAGCCCCATGCCGCAGCACAGCCTGCCAGCACTCCGGCTGAAAAACCGCAGATTACCGAGTTTGACGCCGACCAGCCGCAACATGCCGCAGCGCCCGTGGGCTTTGCGGCCCTGCTGGGCGTGCTGGGCGTTGTGTACGGGGATATCGGGACCAGCCCGCTTTATGCCTTCCGCTCCACAGTGGAAGTCATTTCCGGGCACCATACTGTCGCGCCGTGGGAGATTATGGGGGTCGCCAGTCTTATTTTCTGGACGCTGATCCTTATTGTCACGGTCAAATACGTCATTCTCATCATGCGGGCCGACCATAATGGTGAGGGCGGTATTCTCGCCATCATGTCCCTCGCGCAGCGTATGGCCACCAGTCCCAAAGCCCGATGGGGGCTGGGACTTGTGGGGATTGTCGGGGCGTGTCTGTTCTTTGGGGATGGTATCATCACCCCCGCTGTTTCCGTGCTTTCAGCCATTGAGGGGGTGGAAGTCAGCGTGCCTGCCGCGCATGACTTCGTGATCCCGGTTGCCGTGCTGGTTATTATCAGCCTGTTCAGCGTGCAGTGGATCGGCACGGGCAAGGTCGGCACCATTTTTGGGCCGATCATGCTGCTCTGGTTCGGCACCATCGGCGGGCTGGGCGTCCTGCAAATCCTGCATCATCCCGCTATTCTGACAGCCCTTTCCCCGTCCTACGCGCTGGAATTCGTGTTTTATCACGGCAAGCTGTCCTTCCTCGCCCTTGGGTCTGTGGTGCTGTGCGTCACCGGGGCAGAAGCGCTCTATGCCGATATGGGCCATTTTGGCCGCGCGCCCATCCGCTACGCGTGGCTGTTTTTTGTGCTGCCCATGCTGGTGCTGAACTATTTTGGGCAGGCTGCACTGGTCATTGCGGACCCCAAGGCGCTGGCAAACCCGTTCTTTCTGATGTGCCCGCACTGGATGCAGGGGCCGATGGTGATTTTGTCCACCTTTGCCACCGTCATTGCCAGTCAGGCCGGGATTTCCGGCGGCTTTTCCATCTGCCGCCAGCTTATCCAGCTTGGTTACATGCCACGCCTGCGCATTACCCACACCAATGCGGAAGAAGAAGGCCAGATCTATCTGCCGGACTTTAACCGCTTTCTGGCGATCGGCGCGGTGCTGCTGGTGGTGGCGTTCCGCAGTTCCGATGCGCTGGCCTCTGCCTACGGCATTGCGGTCACAGGCACTTTTATCTGCACCTCGGTGCTGGCCATTGTGGTTTTCCGCAAGCACTTCAACTGGCCAGCGTGGCAGGTGGGGGTCGTGTTTGGCGGCTTCCTTGCTCTGGATGCCATTTTCTTTGCCGCCAATGCTCTGAAAATCCCGGATGGCGGCTGGGTGCCGGTCCTGCTGGGCTGCGTGCTGACCCTGATGATGACGACATGGAAGAAGGGCCGTGGCCTGATTGTCGCCCGTCAGCGGCAGGACAGCCTGCCTATGGGCTCCTTTATTGCGCGCCTGCCGCAGTCCCGCATTATCCGTGTGCCGGGCATGGCCGTTTTCATGACGGGCACGCCGGACTTTGTGCCGCCGTGCCTGCTGCATAACCTCCGCCATAACAAGATCCTGCATGACCACGTGCTGTTTGTGACCGTGCAGAACCTTGACCAGCCGGAAGCCAACCGCGGGCACCGTGTCGCGGTGGAAGAACTGGCTCCCAATATCTACCGCGTCATTCTGCGCTACGGCTTTATGGAAATGCCGAACATCCCGCGCGCGCTGGAAGACCTGAAATCCAACGGGGTCGATTTTGACGCCCTGCAAGCCTCCTACTTTACCTCGCGTGAGCTGATCACCCGCTCCTCCGTGCCGCGTATCTCACACTGGCGGATGTCCCTGTTCCTGTTCATGGCGCGCAACTCCACCTCCAGCATGGAATTCTTCCGTATCCCGCCAGACCGCGTTGTGCAGCTTGGCGTGAAGGTGGCCATCTGAGCCGCGTGTTTTCCACCGCTCCCGCTGCCAGCGCACCCGGCCTTCAGGTCACCGGTCAGACTTCCGGCGCGGCCTCTGCCGAGCCGCTGGCCCTCTACATCCACTGGCCGTTCTGTCTGGCCAAATGCCCGTACTGTGACTTCAATTCCCACGTGCGGGAACGGATGCCGGAAGCCCGGTTTGCAGCCGCCCTGCGCACGGAACTGGCGCATGAGGCCGCACGGCTGGGCCGCCGCAAACTGGGTTCCATTTTTTTTGGCGGGGGCACGCCCTCCCTCATGGCACCGGAAAGCGTGGCGGCCCTGATTACCGATGCCACAACCCTGTTCGACCCGCTACCCGAGCTTGAAATCACGCTGGAAGCCAACCCGACCAGTGTGGAATCCGGCCGCCTGAGCGCCTTCCGGCAGGCTGGAGTCAACCGGGTTTCTCTGGGTATTCAGGCGCTGGGTGATGCCGCGTTGCGTTTTCTGGGCCGTGCACATTCAGCACAGCAGGCGCTCGCCGCACTGGAAATTGCACGAGGCCTGTTCCCGCGCATTACGTTTGACCTGATTTACGCCCGCCCCGACCAGACGCTGGCGGACTGGCAGGCCGAGCTGGATACCGCCCTGACGCTGGTGGCGGACCATGTCTCCCTCTATCAGCTCACCATTGAGCCCGGCACAAAGTTTGAAGCCCTGTACCGCACCGGCGCGTTCACCCTACCGGATGAAGACGCCGCCGCCCGCCTGTATCAGGAAACAGCCGAGGTCACAGCCCGGCACGGTCTGGCAGGCTATGAAGTGTCCAACTATGCCCGCCCCGGCAGTGAAAGCCGCCATAACCTGACCTACTGGCGCTATGGTGATTATCTTGGGATTGGCCCCGGCGCGCACGGCCGCATCACGCAGGGCGACGCACTGTTTGCCACCCGCCGCCACCGTGCGCCGGAACCGTGGGCGGATCTGGTAGAACGCACGGGCACCGGCCAGACCTCGCAAGAGGCGCTGGACCCGACGGACCGTGCGCGGGAAATGCTGCTGATGGGCCTGCGCGTGACGGAAGGTGTCAACGCGCCTCGCTTTACCGCGCGCACCGGCCTGAACCTGCACGACGCGCTGGACCCGGTCATTCTGGAAGCCGCCCTTGAGGAAGGTTATCTGGAGCAAACACCCGACACGCTGCGCGCCACCGCCGAGGGCCGCCTGCGGCTGGAAGCCCTGCTGGGTGCGCTGGTGCTATAGGCTGCCCTGCTGTTTTTTGATCCGCACGTCATGCAGCATAAGACTCTGCGATACTAAAATCACCAGAGCGGTCCAGAAAAACAGATCAAAGAGACAGGCGGACCGCTGATACACAATGCTGACCGTCAGACAGACCAGACACAGACTGGAAAGACACAAAGACCGTTGATATCTGGACATTATCCGTTCCTGTGACGCACTCGCCTTTATTGTCAGATTGCACTGACTTTCCGCTCCTGCAAAGCCCGCAGTCTCTCTGTCTCTTTCTCCGCTCTTCACGGCAGGCGTGAGCAGGACAGGATGCGGCGCAAGTGCAGCATCAGCACCCGCACCCGCACCCGCACCCGCACCCGCACCCGCACCCGCACCCGCCGGTAACCCGCTCTTCTTTCGCGCGCCAATTAAATTTCTGCCCCGCCATATTTCCTTACAACCCGGTTTAACGATACGGTTGCGGTCTGTTACCCGACCGGGTGCCTATCTTAACCAACCGAGCTTTTCATGCGCCAGCGCCCCTTGTCCCGCCGCCCTTCATCTCATGGCTCCTGTCTGCGGCTGACCTCCGCTCTTGCCGCGACACTTGCCGTGCTCTGCGCCGCCCCCCATGCCCGTGCGGACGAAAAGGCAGACGGTCCGGAACTGGTGATTGAAGACAATGATTTTCTCGGGCCGGGCGGGTCAGACATCCAGTCCACCATTCCGCTGCTGGCCAACCCGCACATCAAGG
Source organism: Acetobacter persici JCM 25330 (assembly GCF_000613905.1). Taxonomy (GTDB): domain Bacteria; phylum Pseudomonadota; class Alphaproteobacteria; order Acetobacterales; family Acetobacteraceae; genus Acetobacter; species Acetobacter persici. The sequence goes on along the minus strand of NZ_BAJW01000073.1, from coordinate 7,964 downwards.
TTCTGGGCTTTACGGTTTGCGCCGGGGACGACTGGGAAAATGCGGAATCCGCACATCTGCGCCGCTTTCTGGAAATTGCGCACCATGAAGACATTCCGGTTGCTGATGGCGCAGTCACGCCGCTGATCAACACCGTGGAGCTCATGCGCCTGCGGGAGCAGCAATATGGTGCCATTCCGTGGAAAGGCGCGTGGGGTGGCCCCGGCTCCATGGCCAAAGTGCCTTCCAGCCAGCCGCCGCTCCCCAAATTTACGGAAGGTGCCCCAAAAACGCCGGCCATTGCGGAACCCGCCGCTATGTTCCTGATCCGCATGGTGCATGCGCACCCGCATCAGGTCACCATTTTTGAGGCTGGCCCCATGACCAATCTGGCATTGGCCATCCGTCTGGACCCGACCTTTGCCGCCACCGCCAAGCAGCTTGTGTTCATGGGCGGCCTGATTGACACCAATATGATGTCCATCACCGGCAGTGCGAATTTCGCATCTGATTTCAACATGATTTTTGATCCGGAATCCGCGCATATCACGCTGACCGCCGCTTGGCCGTCCATCACGGTGGTAGGAAATGTCTCTAACGATATCATGATGACAAAACCCTACATGGCTCGTATTGCCAGCAAGAACACGCCTGTCACCAGCTATATGAGCCGCAACTTCTCCCCGCTCCCCCTATGGGATGAAATGGCTGCGGCCATTGCAGCAGATCCATCCCTCGTGAAACAGTCCGTCAAAGCCTATATGGATGTGGAAACCACCAAAGGCTACAGCTACGGCCACGCCCATGTCTGGCCGAAAGACCTCGCCCCCGTCGCCATGGGCGTGCGGGAAGTGACGCTGGTGCAGAAAATTGACGCCGAAAAGTTTCAGGAAACCTTCGTGAAGCAGGCTCAGAGTCTGTAACAATCAATAACGCTCTTCAGACCAGATATATCTGAAGAGCGTTTATAGAATTTTATGATTTTCAGAACACGTAATTAAGGCTCAAGCTTACCTGTCCAGCATTCAACCGGCACGCCTGCAACAACGACACATTTCTGACCATTCGGATAGGTCACGATAAGATTATGATGCGTTGCCTCATTGGTTCGTAGAAAGGATGCAACATCACTCGCTGAATTCAGCGATACTGTCGCCTCTGCTTTTGGGCTTGCACCCGTGTAGAACGCCATAAACCCAGCAAGAGACATGGAAGCGAAGACAAGAATTCGAAGTTTCTTCATTGAACCGCCTTTCCTGCTATACCTGAACCGATGTTGTTCAGGACACGAGAAGTTAACTCCTTGAAATCTTTTCCTGTCAATAAAATTAATACGGATTCAAAACAGAAAGCTCCCAATGCCATCTTCTGGTCTCAACCTCATCAAACTGGTTGTCGGCGTCAGTTCGGTTGAAGAACTGGCAGAACGGCAGAAAGACCCGCACAATACCCGGAAACATCCGCAACACAGTGCGCGGCTGCCGGTGGTGCATACCCGCACCTTCCCACGCCAGAGTGTGGAAATCCTGCAGGGTGGTTCCCTCTATCGGGTGATCAGCGGTCTGATCCAATGCCGCCAGCAGGTGCTGGACCTGCAAACAGAAACACGGCCAGACGGCACGCAGGGCACGCTCATCCTGCTCTCTCCGGAGATCATCCGGGTTGAACCGCGCGCCATGCGTCCGTTTCAGGGATGGCGCTACCTGAAACCGGCCGACGCCCCACCGGACCTGACGAACACGCAACACACCAGCCTGCCGCCCCACTTACAAAAAGAACTAATGCTGCTGGGTCTTTAAAAAAGACATAAAAAACCCCTTCTTTCGAAGGGGTTTTTCTCATTCCGCCAACCGGAAAACTTAGAAGTTCATGCCAGCCTGTAGCAGGAAGGAACGACCAGCATACCAGCCACCATAGGTGGAGTCGTTACTGTTACTTGCAGCGTTCACCAAGAACGGAGGCTGTTTATCAGCCAGGTTCTGGACTTCAAACTGGAAGTTCCAGCGCTTCAGGTTGTAGTTGAACGTCAGATCCTGCAGCACCATCGCCGGGGTTTTAACGCGGCCATAACCATCAGATTTATAGATAGTGTAAGTTCCGTCGTTCCAGTGCATCCCGCTGATGTACTGCATCATGTAGGTTACGCTGAAGTTATTATGGTGCCAGGTGAGCGATGCATAATCACGCACGGTCGGGTTAGACGTTCCCTGTGCCTGATACGTAATGGACCCGAGATAGTTATAGTGCTCACCACCGGGAATTGCCTGCTGCTTGTAGCTGACCAGACGCTGGAAGTTGTTTTCCACCATGAACCAGTCGGCGTCAGACACCCGGAAGCGGTAGCTCAGATCCCAGTCCACACCGCTGGTGGTCAAAGCGCCCAGGTTGGCGTTCAGGGCAGAAACCGTACTGATCTGACCGCTGCTCAGGCGAGTGACATTCTGGCACATCGTGGGGCTTGAGCCCGTATAGCAGCCATCAAGAACATACTGCGTAGACAGCGCACTGATGGTGTCAGACACACGATAATGCCAGAAAGACGCGCTGGTGCTCAGACCCGGAACCCAATGCGGCGTAAAAGTCGCCCCAAAGGTGTAGGTCCGGCCAATTTCCGGGCGCAGCTTGGAATTACCGCCATTCAGCGTCGGCACCTGACCGGAGCCAGCCTGCTGGAACGTATTCGGATTGATGCCCTGCTTCATGCAGTTTGCCATCACTGCAGCCTGACGGCTACCGTAACTGGTGATCTGCGTCATGTCACACGGGTCATTCGCACCGTTATAGCTCATGAGCGTGCCACCATACAGTTCGGACACGCTGGGCTGACGGAAAGAGGTGCCCAGTGTACCACGGAAGGCCACATCACGCGTGGGCTGCCAGTTGATGCCAGCTTTCCAGTTATAGGTGCTGCCAAACGTATTATAGCTGGAATAACGACCCTGACCGTCAATGGAAAGGTTCTTGGCAAACGGCATATTGTGCAGCAGCGTCAGGTTACCTTCGAGATAGGCCTCTGACACATTGAAGCCACCGCCAGTCGCAGCACGGTGTTTGTCAATGAACCACCCTGAGCAATAAGCGGATCCGGACGATAGCTCATCTGCTCGCCACGATGTTCCATACCCAGTGCGATACCGAGGTTACCACCGCCCTTGTAAGGCATTTTCACAACACTGTCGTTGTGAATACGCGCGTTGAAGTCACGCATGGTGTACTGAGAATGATCGTGCTCGGTATAGTTGGCATACTGAGCAGCTTCGGGTGAAAGACGGCTTAACACGCTGGACTGGACACATCCGGCGTACCCGACACAGGAATTCGGATTATAAATCAGGTCAGAACCGGAATCGCCGGGCGTTGCCGCCTCCAGACCCCATTCACGCAGCAATTTATTATAGTCACCCACACCAGATGTCTGGAAGGAGGACATGGTGGACCCGTACGTGAAGGACGCATCATACATCCAGCCCGCAATGATTTCACCGCTCGCGCCGACTTTAGCTGTCAGACTGTCAACAGCCGTTTCCGTCTTACGCGGTCCAAATTCGCCCATACGGCGATACATCTGAAGCTCTTCCCCAGAAACGTTCCCAGGGTAATCTGCCGGAATCATGATGGCACTTGGCAGAGTAGAGGGCGCAACACTCCCCATTGCCGGCATCGGCGCCATCTGCGTCCAGGATGTTTTGTGGCTGTACATCACGTTGGAATAAAGCGTGAAATGCTTGCTGAAGTCATAATGGGCATCGCCCATCAGGCTCGCATTCTGCGTGTTGTTCAGCAGCGACGTATCGTTGTTATAGTTATACCGGCTTGATTTGCTATACGGCGTCATGCTGCCAGCATTGTTGCTATTATAAAGCGGTGACCCGGTATTGGGGTCAAAAAACATCCCGTTTGTAGAAATAGCTGACCCAAAATTAGGGTTCATCGTGTTAGAGCTCTGCGGATTACGGGACCAGGCACGGTCCTTCATCATCACGCCACCCTGGGTGTCATACTGCCCCATAAGCGTGATGTTGCCGCGGTCATGATCAAAATTCCAGCCTTTGTAAGCTGAAATCAGACCCGTCTTGTTATCACCGCGCTGGCTGATATCACCACGCATTGTGACGGCACCGGTGTTGATATCATGACGCATCTTGATGTTGATCACACCAGAGACGGCATCAGCACCGTACAGCTCGGAGCCACCATCTTTCAGGATTTCGATGGACTGGATGGCCATGACCGGAATGGCATTCATGTCCACACAGGAACCGCCACTCAAGCCGGTCTGGGTCAGACGTTTGCCATCAACCAGCACCAGAACGCGGCTGCTCCCAAGGTTACGCAGGTCCACGCAACCCACACCGGCACCGCCATTTGTATCAGCATTACCGGTGCCACTGGAACCAATGGACGGCATACGCTGCAGGAAGTCCCCTACGCTGGTCACACCCGTCTGCTGGATTTCTCTGGACGTGATGATCTGCACGGGGTTCGCGCTGGTGTTCCGACCCTGACGCAGATAGGAGCCTGTGACTTCCACAGTCTCGGTACCACCCTCGGCAGCGGCTCCTGCGCCACGTGCCTGCTGAATAGTTCTGGCGGAAGACGGTGTCTGCACGACGTTCTGCTTACGGACCGTCTGCGGAGCAAGCGTCTGGGTGCTGGGCTTCTGCGCCGTGGTCTTCCCGGCGCGCACCTTATGAACGCTGACCTTTTTAGGGGCTGCGGCCCGTGTTTCGGACGACGGGCTGGTAACAGCAGCCTGCGCCAGAACCGGAGCACCCGCAGCAAAAACCGGCAATGCATAAAGGAGGGAGAAAGAAAGCGGCATGCGCTTCTTTCTGCGATCAGTATGAGACATAGGGGCTTCCCGCAAGATGTGACATTTTAATGACGTATCGTGTCCCCGGATTAGGAAACCCCCCGGCGCATGTCACGCTTAAATTTCGATGTAAAAACCTTTTCTCAAATCATGCGGCAATTTAAACACACCACTATCGTAACGATATCACTTTATGTCTCAAATTGACTCACGAGAGAACAAAAATAACTTCAGAATCAATGTTTTCTTTCCGAAAAGAAAAATCATTCTGATAGCATTCTTTCTGTGACCCGGATGCCACAGAGCTTTCTTGACTCGCCCGTCTCCCCCCTCCTAACCGTGAAGACCCTACCCTTTTGCGCGGCAGGCCTCTGGCGCGCTGCGGGGCTTTTAAGGAGAGTTTGAATGACCCGTCGTCCCTGGCTTTACGCCGCAACAGCCGCCACCTGTCTGGCAGGTGGAGTGCTGTTGCCACCGCCGCAACGCTGCCGGCCTCCAACCCGTTTGCCGCAGAAAGCACTCTGCCCTATCACGCCCCCCGTTTTGATCTGATCAAGGATACAGACTACCAGCCCGCGCTGGAGCAGGGCATGGCCGAACAGGCCGAAGAAATGGACCGAATCGCCAACAGTTCAGAACCGGCGACATTCGAGAACACCATTGCCGCCATGGAGCGTTCAGGTCGCCTACTGGACCGCACGTTGGAAACCTTCAGCGGTGTCTATTCCGCCAATACCAATCCGGTTCTGGATAAGGTGCAGGAAGTGGTGGGGCCGAAACTGTCCGCGCATCAGGACAGCATTTTCCTCAACCCGAAGCTCTTCGCACGCGTACAGTATCTGCATGCCCGCAAAGCCACACTGGGGCTGAACGCAGAGCAGAAGCAGGTTCTGGATGTCTATTACCAGAACTTCGTGCAGGCCGGCGCGCAACTGTCTGATGGTGACAAGGCAAAACTGCGGGACCTCAACACCCGCCTGTCCAAGCTGGAGACCATATTCCAGCAGAAGCTGCTGGCAGGCACCAAAGCCTCTGCCCTGATTGTGTCAGATAAAGCAAAGCTGGCCGGACTGGATGATGCCGCCATCACGGCAGCGCTGACCGCCGCCAAAGAGCGCAAGCTTGACGGCAAATGGCTTCTGCCGTTGCAGAACACCACGCAGCAGCCCGCTCTGGAAAGCTTGACTGACCGTGAAACCCGTCAGGCCCTGTTTGAACAGTCCTGGACCCGCGTTGAAAAAGGCGGTGATGGCGATACGCGTGACACCATTGCCACCATCGCCCAGCTCCGCGCCCAGAAAGCGGCCCTGTTTGGCTACAAGAACTATGCTGCTTATGTGCTGGCGGACCAGATGCTAAAACGCCGGAAGCCGTCCACAGCTTTATTGCGCAGATCGTCCCGGCTCTTGCCGCGGAACAGAAGCGTGAAGCGGCTGACATTCAGGCCACCATCACCAAAAGCGGCGCGTCCTTCCAGCTTAAGCCGTGGGACTGGTCCTACTATGCCGGGCAGGTGCGCAAGGCCCGTCTGAACTTTGATGAAAATCAGGTCAAACCGTATTTCGAGCTGAACACGGTTCTGCAGGATGGCGTGTTTTTTGCGGCTAACCGCCTGTATGGCATCACCTTCAAGCGCCGGACGGATATCCCGACCTACAACCCGGATGTCATGGTGTTTGAAGTCTTTGATAAAGACGGGTCCGAACTCGGCCTGATCTATTTCGATTACTTCCAGCGGGACAACAAGAACGGCGGCGCATGGATGTCCAACTTTGTGGGGCAGTCTGCTCTGCTGGGCACGAAGCCGGTTGTGTATAACGTCGGCAACTTCACCAAACCGGCACAGGGCGAACCCGCTCTGATCAGCTTTGATGATGTGACCACCATGTTCCACGAATTCGGGCATGCCCTGCACGGCCTGTTTGCCAAGCAGACCTACCCGATTATCTCCGGCACCTCCGTGGCGCGGGACTTTGTGGAATTCCCCTCACAGTTTAACGAACACTGGGCGCTGAACGCCACGGTGCTGGCCCACTATGCCCGCCATTACAAAACCGGCGCGCCCATGCCCGCCAGTCTGGTGGCGCTGCTGAAAAAAGCCGCCACCTTTAATCAGGGGTATCGTCTGGGTGAAGTCGTCAGTGCGGCGGAACTCGACATGGACTGGCACAGCCTTGGAGCCGATGCGCCCAAGCAGGATGTGGATGTCTTTGAAAAATCCGCTCTGGGCAAAATGGGGCTGGAGACCGATCTGGTGCCGCCGCGCTACCGCTCCAGCTACTTCCTGCACATCTGGTCCAATGGCTATTCAGCAGGCTACTACGCCTATCTGTGGACGGAAATGCTGGATGATGACACGTTCGCATGGTTCGAGAAAAACGGTGGCCTGACACGCAAGAATGGTGAGCGCTTCCGTGACATGATCCTCTCCCGCGGTCATACGCAGGATTACGGCCCGATGTTCCGTGCTTTTTATGGCAAGGACCCGGATATTGGCCCGATGCTGACGTTCCGTGGCCTGAACGGCTCCAAAAACTAACATGCCGTTCATCTGGTGCCTTCGGGCACCGGGCGGACTGTGACAAACGGCGGTTATTCTGCGCTCTGCGGGATAATCGCCGTTCCTGTATAAGGCCCTTCGCAAAACGTGACGTGCCCCAGTGTCAGGTCACACCGCGCATAGCCTCCCCCACCCTGCCGGATAACCGCGCGCCTGTGTAAAGCCCGGCGCAAAACCGTGCCGAGCCGAGTGTCACATCGCACAGATGATACTCCCCACCCTCCGGCAACACGGCCTGCCCGGTATAGGGCGCTCCACAAAAAGCCGGACGCCCTGCCGTGAGGTCACACCGGGCAATGTGATCAGGCACCCCACTGTGCGTCGCAGAAGCCTCTCCCGGCGCAGCCTGCACACTGCTGGCCCCAACCCAGCCCCAGCCAAAGAAAACGCACACCAGAAGGCGCATAATAACCGACCACCCACGCCCCGCACGTTGTCTGCGTTCACATTGCTGCATGCAGCTCTCCCCCCCCTGTTAGCGGACTCACACCCGCCACGGAGGGAGACCCGCACCGGCACACCACACCGATATGCCCCTCGCGACCAGCGACCAGCGACCAGCGACCAGCGACCAGCGACCAGCGACCAGCGACCAGCGACCAGCGACCAGCG
>NZ_BAJW01000074.1 GCF_000613905.1 Acetobacter persici JCM 25330 | reverse complement strand
TGTAGCCTGCTCTTTATTGGCAGAGCGCAGTTTTCTTCGGTTGTGCGTCCCCGCAACCAATGAATCCTGTTCAATGAACGACTGAAGAACGCCGTGGTCCGGATGGACTGCGGCGCTTTTCCTGTTGGACGAGAAGTTCAGGATAGCCGCGAGGTCTCCTTCGAGGAAGATGGCAAGCTCACCATCCTGCGGAATCAGTTTGATCCGTGAGACCAGAGCGCGCAGTCTCTCGACGGCCTCAAGGCTCGCATCCTCCTGCTGAAGGTTTTCATAAAGGGCTTCGATGCGTTCCCTGTAGATCACAGCCATGTTCGGATGCAGCAGAGGAGGTGGCTGGGGTGCATCGGCGAGCAGAGCCGTCAGTTCTTCCTTGCGGGCCTCGAGCCTGCCAATCTTGTCCTTGAGCTTGATTCCAGGCACGCCATCGAGAATGGCCTGAATTGCTTTATCAAGCTCACGATCCACCCGCGGCAACTCGGCACGCATCGCGGCGAGATCTGCGCCTCGCTCCATTCTGACGCGGTTCACCTCCCGGGTGAATTCATCACAGAACTCCTTGAACAGCGCAGGGTCCATGAGGCGCGTCCGTAGCCCGTTAAGCACAGACCTCTCGAGCACGTCGCGGCGAATGGTCATGCGATTGTCGCATGTGCCCTTGTTGCGCGCCGTCGAACAGCCGAGCAGAGTTTTCGAGATCATTGAAAAGCCACCGCCACAGCAGCCGCAACGTGTCATCGCAGTGAAGAGGTGACGAGGGCGCTTGAGGCTGTTCAGAGGATGGACACCGTCGCCACGTGTCTTTTGCGACCACGTTGTTGTTGCCTGACGAACCTTGGCAGCTTCCCACAGGTCAGGCTCGACAATTCGAAGTTCGGGAACCTCCTGCAGGATCCATTCACTTTCTGGATTCAGGCGCGAGACGCGTTTTCCAGTTTCCGGATCCTTCAGATAGCGAAGGCGGTTCCAGATGAGCCGGCCGATATAAAGTTCGTTGTTGAGGATGCCGGTGCCGCGTTCCCGATTGCCGTGGATGGTGGAAGGCCCCCAGGCGCCACCCAGCGGTCCGGCGATGCCCTCGGCATTGAGATCGAGCGCGATCGCCCTTGGCGCCTTGCCGTCGGCATATTCACGGAAGATGCGCCGCACGATCGCGGCTTCGCTGATATTGATCGTCCGCTCACCGCGCACAGCTTCCCCGGTCGCATCGAATTTTCGTACGACATCGTATCCATAGCACAGACCGCCACCCGACTTGCCGGCTTCCACGCGTCCCCGAATGCCGCGCCGCGTTTTGTCTGCGAGATCCTGCAGAAAGAGGGCATTCATGGTGCCCTTCAGGCCGACGTGGAGTTGGGTGACGTCGCCCTCCGAAAGCGTGATGATCCGCACCCCGGCAAATTTCATTCTCTTGAACAGTCCGGCGATATCTTCCTGATCGCGCGAAAGACGGTCCATGGCTTCGGCGAGGATGATCGAAAACTTCCCGCGCTGTGCGTCCTGCATCAGTTCTTGAATGCCAGGGCGAAGCAGTGAGGCACCAGAGACGGCTCTGTCACTGTAGCTGTCGACGACGTTCCAGTCCTGACGGGCCGCATACTCTCGGCACAGCCTCAGTTGATCCTCAATGGAGGCATCGCGCTGGTTGTCGGACGAATAGCGGGCGTAGAGCGCGACCTTCATGAAGACCTCCTGTCATTCCTCCGATCGTGTACGGATCGGTCCGTTTTCATGTTCAACGTAATCCCGCGCTGCCTGCCGGGCGAGAGCTCGTATCAGCGCCCGCAGACCCTCACCGGTACCGTCCCCATGACCGGCGGGGTCGAGAATGACGCGGTGGGATGTCGATACTGTAGCGTCTTTTGCGCGCATCGTCCTGCCTTTTTCTTGAAGCTCAGACCGGTGCCATCGTGCCTCTGATCAGAGCGAGCACAAACAAAAAACCGCAATAAAACAATATGGTATGGAGTATCGTGGCGGGGCTGGGCGTGCTCGTGTCGGTCGGGGCGCGGAGTTTTGTGGCCGAAGAATTCACGTTCTTGTGAGATTTCGCACCAACAAGATCACGAACAGAACGATCAGTGCGATTCGAAACGCCGCAAGTTTCCGCCGCATACGACCTGGGAGTGACTCTAAAACTGCATAAAAACAATATACTGTGCAGATCGTACTTCTATGCAAGGTATTGTACCGGCGGCAAGGCCATGGTTCTGCCTCTGCAATTATGACGAATACGCGTCAGTATGGTCTTTTTTCTTGACTCAAAACGGACCGTTTCGTCACTGTGCAATCTACAGGTCGCGAGCTGTTTCCAGATTGTATACACATTGCAAGGAACTGCTTTATGCTGACACATGCTGGCGGCGCTGCTTTTGCGCGACCGGAGATCAACATCGCTGACGACACGCCGCAGGCGCTGCGCCATCTGGTAAACGATGCACTTTCCAACGACAATGCGGATACGTTCCTTGTCTCTTGCGGAGCCTCCGGTCAGCTGGAGGCGCTTGCGCAGCAATGCTGTAATATGGCGTTTGCAGGGGGCGACCTTGCCGCACGGAAGACCGTTCATCGGGTTCTGCACGACCTGTATGGTCTGCACCTCTCCAGGCCACACCCGGGCCTTACTGACAACCAATACAGCATTGAGCTGCTGCGAGCCCGCCGCGCGATCGAAGCTTTGTGGATGGCGTGGGAATTAGGCCAGGTGGGACCGATCCCGACCAACGTCGAGCCGGAGGCAATTGGCGACGCCATTAAATTCCTCTGGAAGACCCATTCCGGGTATAACCACGCGGTGTTCGATTTCATGAAGACCGATGCGTCCCGACCGCAGATCATCAAGTATTTCACCACCGATTACGCGCTCAACATGCGTTTTTATGACTTGATCGTGCTCTCCCTGGTCGGAATCGACGAAGATGTCCGGATGGAGGTGGCGCATAATTTCTGGGACGAGATGGGGCAGGGTAATCCTGCCAGGACGCATGTGCGGCTCTATCGCGATCTGCTGGAGTATCTGCAGATTGAAGATGCTCCAGAGAAATTTGTCGATGCGTTGGGATGGGAAGGACTCTCTGGCTACAATCTGCTGCTCTATTTCACCTTCAACCGGCGAGAATACTTCCGCTCAATCGGTGCTCTCGCGATAACGGAACTCTCGGATCCCGAGCAATACGCGAAATTGCTCTCGGGATGCCGTCGCGTCGGTATCGGCAACGATCAGCCATCGATTCTGGATTATTACAGTGAGCACGTCGAGGTCGATGCCTTGCATGGCGACGGCTGGATCGACAATGTCATTGTGCCTGTTCTTCGGCGCTATCCTGGGGAAGCGCGATCTGTGCTCGAGGGTGCCGCAATGCGCCTGAATTCCAGTAAGGCTTACTGGGACTGGCAACTTGCCGAAATGAAAGCGATCAAACCCGTTACCTCCGTGGCTCTGGCGGCAGTGAACTGATCGGGTAACGTCAACTGTAGGACCGACCGGTACATCCGATATCGCTTTATTCACTTGTGGAATGGGAGTTGCTGTGGCTTGATCTGGGCCTCGAACTTGTTGACGCACAAAACGTTCCGATTATGAGTGAGACGAATTGATGCGAACTCCTGTGAGGTCATAGACGTGCCACAGCAAAAACTCCGCAGAAAGCGGAATGGTCCGGATAGTCGGGCTACTCTCCTGACGACAGCGGGCTCTCTCTTTGCCCGCTCGGGTTTCCACCAGGTCAGTGTCGATGACATCGCCGACACCGCGCAGGTCGCGAAAACGGCAATCTACTACCACTTTGGCAACAAAGAGGGACTGGTGACCGATTTCCTGGAAGGACATATCGAGACGCTCGAGGCCTCACTGATTGAGGCTGTCAGCGCGCATGAGGAGCCGAGAGCCCGATTGCGCGCAGTCTTCGACTGGCACACGTCCTGGTTTCGTCAGCCCGATTTTGCCGGATGTGTGTTCTCTCGTGCGACTGAGGAATATAAAGGAAAGCAGGACGGCATCGCCGAGATTTCGCGGCTGCAAAAGCGCAGTCTGCGCCATGCCATCCGGGCGCTTCTGGAAGCGACCGGCGTTCTGGAAGAGCGATCCGAACAACTTGCCCACTTCATGATTTATCTGTTGGATGGCGCGGTTGTCTCAGCGAATGTCCTGGACGAGAAGGATGCCGCGGATCAGGCGTGGATTGCTGCGGAACGCCTGCTGGACGATGAAATGCGGGACCACCCACCCAGGAAAAGCTGACTCTGTCCGTGTCTGCACGAAGCCAAAAGACGTTCAGAAGTGAAGCTTACGCCCGCGCCAGTTTGTTTACGCCCGCATACTCCTGTGCCGTCAGTTCACCAGGAAAAGTCTTGAATTGACGGGCGTGTCGCCATGCAGAGTTCCTCCATGCTCGGGAGGAATTGATGTCTGGTTCTCGTATCCTGTGGGGGCAACTCTGCCTCTGTTTCCTGATTGTGCTTATGGCGTGGTGGGCTGCGACGCAGTGGGTGGCCTGGCGCCTTGCGTTTCAACCTGAACTCGGTCCGCCATGGACTGTGGTCGCCGGACGCTGGCCCGTCTATGCGCCCTTTCTGTTTCCGTGGTGGTGGTATGAGTTCGATGCCTATGCGCCGCACATCTTCGTCGAAGGCGGGTGGATCGCCGGCTCCGGCGGGGCACTGGCTTTCCTGACCGCAGTCTTCCTGTCCGTCAGCGCGCGAGGGAGAGCAAACGCACCGCGACCTATGGTTCCGCCCGCTGGGCCGAACGCGGCGATATCGAGCAGGCCGGACTTCTCGGGCAGGATGGCGTGGTGCTGGGGCGGTGGGAGCGTGACTATATCCGGCATGATGGCCCGGAGCATGTGCTGTGTTTCGCCCCGACGCGTTCCGGCAAAGGCGTGGGGCTGGTCATTCCCACGCTACTGACCTGGCCGGGGTCGGCCATCGTCCATGACATCAAGGGCGAGAACTGGTCCATCACGGCAGGGTTCCGGGGGCGCTTCGGCAGGCTGATCCTGTTCGATCCGACCAATCCGGCGTCCTGCGCCTACAATCCGCTGCTGGAGGTCCGCCTCGGCGAATGGGAAGTGCGCGATGCCCAGAACGTCGCCGACGTGCTGGTCGATCCTGAAGGATCGCTGGAGCGGCGCAACCACTGGGAGAAAACCTCGCACTCCCTGCTGGTGGGGGCAATCCTTCACGTTCTCTATGCCGAGCCCGATAAATCGTTGCGCGGCGTCGCCAGCCTGCTGTCCGACCCGAAACGCTCGATCGCAACCACCCTCGTCGTCATGATGGGTACGCGTCATCTCGGGGAGCGCGGCGTCCACCCTGTGGTGGCGTCGGCCGCGCGCGAATTGCTCAACAAATCCCCCAACGAGCGCTCTGGCGTGCTGAGTACGGCAATGTCGTTCCTCGGCCTGTATCGCGACCCTGTTGTCGCCGAGGTGACGAGCCGCAGCACCTGGCGGATCGGCGATCTCGTCAATCCGGCCCGACCGACGACGTTATATTTCGTTGTCCCGCCCTCGGATATCAGCCGCACCAAGCCACTGATCAGACTGATGCTCAACCAGATCGGGCGTCGTTTGACCGAGGATCTGTCCGGGGCAGGGGGGCGGCAGCGTCTTTTGCTGATGCTCGACGAGTTTCCGGCGCTGGGGCGGCTGGATTTCTTCGAAAGCGCCCTTGCCTTCATGGCCGGCTACCGGATCAAGGCGTTCCTGATCGCGCAGTCGCTCAACCAGATCGAAAAAGCCTACGGGCAGAACAACTCAATCATCGACAACTGCCATGTCCGCGTCAGCTTCGCGACCAACGATGAGCGCACGGCCAAACGTGTGTCCGATGCGCTTGGTACCGCCACAGAAATCCGGTCGCAGAAAAACTATGCCGGCCATCGCCTTTCACCCTGGCTTGGGCACCTCATGGTCTCCCGGCAGGAGAGTGCCCGACCACTGCTGACCGTCGGTGAGGTCCAGGAACTGCCGGCAACCGACGAACTGGTCCTGCTTTCGGGCATGTCGCCCATTCGGGCCAAGAAAGCCCAGTATTTCCGCGACACCCGGTTTCGGGAGCGGCTCCTGCCTGCACCTGAGACGGGCACGCGTGGCCTGCCGGTTGCGCCTGACGACTGGACCAGGCGCCCCCAGCCGTCAAAGCCGGAAGTGAAACCCGACACGCCCGAGGACGCGGTCAAAGAAGCGGGTGAGGACGAGGATCCTGTTGGCACCGAGGCGCGCCGTCAGCCGGAAATGGATGTGTCGGAGGAACCCGACCCGCCGCCGCAAGACGATGAGGACCCGGCGCGTGAAGCGCCCATGCGCGAGCGTGAACGCGATCCGACGGAAGAGGAAGACCTCCACGCGGTCCTGACCGCGGATCTCGCCCGAAAAGCGCGTCAGGTTGCCCTCGATCCCGGCAATGATCTGGGGATGTCATGAGCGGTGCGCGTCAGAAGAAGAAGCGGCTTTCGGTCTATCTGGAGCCGCATCTGTGGAAGGGGCTGCGGACGCAGGCCGCCCGACGGTCGATGTCGGACTCTCTGCTGGCCGAAGCCGCCATCGCCGCCTGGCTTGACCCGGAAGGCGCGGGTGGTGACCCCAAAGCCTCGCTCGAAGCCGCCGTGCAGCGGCTCGATCGCCGACAGGCGCGGATCGAGCGCGACCTATCGATCTCGGTCGAGACGCTCGCGCTGTTCATCCGGCTCTGGTTCACCAGTATGCCGGCTCTCACAGACAGCATGGCGGCTGCGGCGCGCGCCCAGGGGGCGGAGCGCTACGACCGGTTCGTCGAGATGCTGGGCAGGAGACTGGCCAGCGACAAGCGGTTCCGGACAGATGTCGCACGCGAGCCAAACGAGGGTGACCAGACTGTGGGCGGGGCGGAGTGAGGAACCACGTCCGACACGCCCGGTCAGATCAGCGAGAGAAGGCGTTGGCCAGCCGGTGTTCATCCCCCTTTCTGGTGGATGGTTCTTTTCTCCCGGTCCTGGCCGCATTTCGCCTGGAAGGCGGCTGTTTCTCCCCGGACGGGGGGACAGGCGCAATGGTTTCCTCCCCAACGTCGTCGCTTCGGGAGGCACGTTTTCCAAGGCCAATCTTCTGCGCTACCTGGCGTCGCATTTCTGTATAATTCGGTGCGACAGTCGGATATTCATCGGGCAGTCCCCATTTGGTCTTGTATTCTTCGATCGTCATGCCGAAAGCAGCGGTCAGATGACGCTTGAGCGATTTCAGATGTTTGCCGTCTTCCAGGCAGATGATGTAATCGGGAAATACGGATTCCTTGATCGGAACTGCGGGTTGCTGTTTTTTCTCGACTGCCTGAGCGGTTGGCGCAGGCGCAGGCGCAGGCGCAGGCGCAGGTGTGATTTCCGCTGTTCTGTCAACGGATACGGACTGTTCGGTCTGTTTCGGACCCTGGGGAGCATCACTGACTGTTTCGGATGCCATGAGCCCGATAGTGCCCGACACTGGCCGCTCTTCAGAAAACGATGCATAGAGCCGACGCACGAGTTCCGGGAGTTGTTCGGTCTCCACTTTCGTTGTCGCGAGATGCGCCGCCACGATCTGGGCCGTCGCATTCAGACGACCGAGAATGATGTCCTTGTCGCTGCTCAATAGGGTAGTCCTCAATAACAGGATGTGAATCGTTACAAGCTTCGGAAAGCCAGCATTCTACCAGAAGAGTTACGTTCCGCCGATTCAAGCACGCGTCGTGCCTTCAGGGCAACTTTTAGATGGTGCGTAACCCCAGTGCGTTTTGTGCCGAAATTACCGTGATTGCCGCGGTTTTCGGGGCGGGCAGCGTGATGAATTCAATTGCGTTCATGTATTCATCGCACAAATCGGTAAAAGCCTGATCCATGCGACTATAAATATTCGGTCTTTACCATGGATCGGCGTGTCCAGTTTTGTTTGGCAGCATCTCTCGCTGTCCCTGACAAAGGTTCTTTTTCGGCGACATGAAGCTCCGGCTCAGCCGTATTATAGCCCTATCAACTCGCTCCTGTTTCCGTCCGGAATCGCGTCAAGGCTGACGATTTAACATACTGATAATACCTAGAAATTTAACGGTTTACGCCTCCACCAGTTTGTATACGCCCACACACGCCCCAGTACGATGATCGTCGATTTTCTTGTTGCGATCCGGCAACGCGTGCCTCCTCTATTTGTCCCCGTTGCGGTCCGGAACGGCCGGGCCGTGCTCGACAACAGGGTCTCCAATGCACATCCATGCGACGACGAACGACGCAGTGGCGCGTGGTTTTTCCATGCTGCGCACTGCCATGGGAGGAGCGATCACAGGACAGCTTGCCGACCCGGCGGTCGTCGAGGTGATGCTCAATCCTGACGGACGGCTTTGGGTTGACCGTCTGTCGGACGGACTGTCCGACACGGGCGACAGGATCGCACCCGCCGATGCCGAGCGCATCGTGCGCCTGGTTGCCCACCATGTCGGCGCGGAAGTCCATGAAGGGGCACCCCGTGTGTCAGCGGAACTGCGACCGGCGAGCGTTTCGAGGGATTGCTGCCGCCTGTGGTGACGGCCCCGAGCTTTGCGATCCGCAAGCCCGCCGTGGCCGTGTTCACCCTCGACGATTATGTCGATGCCGGAATTATGACTGCGGGTCAGGCGGCGTTTCTACGCCGCGCTGTCGCCGAGCGGAAGAACATTCTGGTCGCGGGCGGGACCAGCACGGGCAAGACGACGCTGGTCAACGCCCTGCTGGCTGAGGTGGCGAAAACCGGGGATCGCGTGGTCCTGATCGAGGATACGCGCGAACTGCAATGCACGGCGCCCAATCTCGTCGCTCTCAGGACCCGGGAAGGTGTGATCACCCTTGCGGATCTCGTCCGGTCGGGTCTCCGGCTGCGCCCCGACCGCATTCCCATCGGTGAGGTGCGCGGCGCCGAAGCGCTCGATCTGGTCAAGGCATGGGGTACCGGCCATCCGGGCGGTGTCGGCACGCTGCATGCCGGATCGGTCCTAGCGGCCCTGTATCGTCTGGAGCAGCTGATCCAGGAGGCCGTGGTCACGGTGCCGCGCGCCATGATCGCCGAAACCATCGACGTGATCGCGGTCCTGTCCGGACGCGGTCATGCCCGTCGGTTGTCCGAACTCGCAACGGTGGACGGACTGGATCCTGCCACAGGCCATTACCGCCTGTCGTTGTTCGATGCCTCCGCCGATGAAGACGGGCGGTCGCTTTCTCCCAACCTTCCCAGCATCAAGGACACACTCTGATGTCGCAGACCCTGTCCGCGCGCGTCATGACGCGCGCCCATACCAGTCGCCTGTCCCGCCTGACCAGCATGACGGGCATCGCATTGTTTGCCGCCACGTCTTCCGCCTGGGCGTCCGGGTCCGGAATGCCCTGGGAGGAACCGCTGAACCAGATCCTGGAATCCATTCAGGGACCGGTGGCGCGCATCGTGTCGGTGATCATCATCACCGTGACTGGCCTGACCCTGGCGTTCGGGGAAACATCCGGCGGCTTCCGCCGCCTGATCCAGATTGTCTTCGGGCTCAGCATCGCTTTTGCGGCGTCCAGCTTCTTCCTGTCGTTCTTCTCCTTCTCCGGGGGAGCGCTGATCTGATGGCGGGATATGACGACGACGCAGTGCCGGGCTTCCATGTCCCGGTGCATCGCTCCCTGACCGATCCGATCCTGCTGGGCGGCGCGCCCCGAACGCTGGCGATCGCCAACGGGACACTCGGGGCCGCGATTTCTCTGGGTCTGCGCCTGTGGCTGGTCGGGGCCGTGTTCTGGATCATCGGGCACACGCTCGCGGTCTGGGGAGCGAAACGCGATCCGCTGTTCGTCGAGGTGGGGCGGCGGCATCTGCGCTACCCCGCCTGGCTCCGGGCGTAGGGAGGGCAGCGCAATGATGTCCCTTGGTGAATACCGCAATCGTGCGGCACTTCTCTCGGATTACCTGCCGTGGGCCGCGCTCATCGAAAAAGGTATTGTCCTGAACAAGGACGGTTCTTTCCAGCGGACGGCAAAGATACGCGGTCCTGATCTGGACAGTGCCACGCCCGCCGAACTGGTGGGTGTCACAGGACGCCTGAACAATGCGTTGCGGCGTCTGGGTTCCGGCTGGGCCGTGTTCGTGGAAGCGCAGCGCGTGCCGGCCACGATCTACCCGGAAAGCGATTTCCCCGATGCGGCCAGCCAGATGGTCGATCTGGAACGCCGGGAGCAGTTCGAGGACGAGGGCGCGCATTTCGAGAGCCGGTATTTTCTCACGCTGGTCTGGCTGCCGCCTGCGGAATCGTCCGACCGGGCGTCGCGCTTTCTCTATGAGGGCAGGGAGCGCGACGGGCCGGACCCGCACGGTCTCCTGAACGCCTTCATCGATCGCAGTGATCGGCTGCTGGCTCTGCTGGACGGGTTCATGCCGGAGGAGCGTGGCTGAATGACGGCGAAACCCTGACCTATCTGCATTCCACGATCTCGACGCGGAACCAGCGGGTCCGGGTGCCAGAAATCCCGATGCACCTTGACGCCCTGCTGGTGGATCAGCCGCTCTCGGGCGGGCTGGAACCCAAACTCGGTGACGCGTTTATCAAAAACCTGACGATCACCGGTTTCCCGTCGCGGACTTTCCCCGGAATCCTCGACGATCTGAACCGGCTGGCCATGCCCTATCGCTGGTCCACCCGCGCAATCCTGCTCGACAAGACGGACGCCACGAAGGTTCTGACCAAAATCCGTCGCCAGTGGTTCGCTAAGCGGAAATCGATCGCGGCGATCGTCCGGGAAGTGATGACCAACGAAGCCTCGGTCCTCGTGGATAATGATGCCGCCAACAAGGCGGCCGACGCCGATCTGGCGCTCCAGTCGCTAGGCGCTGACGACGTCGGGCAGGCTTACATCACCGCCACGGTCACGGTCTGGATGGTAGCGCCAGTATCGCAACCGAGAAGCTTCGGCTGGTCGAGAAGATCATCCAGGGGCGCGACTTCACCTGCATGACGGAGAGCCTGAACGCGGTGGAAGCGTGGCTGGGATCGCTGCCCGGTCATGTCTACGCCAACGTCCGTCAGCCGCCGGTCTCGACCCTGAATCTGGCCCATATGATTCCGCTCTCCGCTGTATGGGCCGGTCCTGAGCGGGACGTCCATTTCAAGGCGCCACCGCTCTTCTATGGCAAGACCGCCGGGGCCACGCCGTTCCGGTTTTCGCTCCATGCCAGCGACGTTGGTCACACGCTGATCGCGGGACCGACCGGAGCGGGTAAATCGGTTTTGCTGGCCCTGATGGTGCTTCAGTTCCGTCGTTACATAGGCTCGCGGATTTTCGCTTTTGATTTCGGCGGTTCCATGCGTGCCGCGACCCTCGGCATGGGTGGGGACTGGCACGATCTCGGTGGCGGAGTGTCGGATGGTGATGGCGAAACAACGACCGTAGCACTCCAGCCTCTGGCACGGATTGCCGATCCCGACGAGCGCAAATGGGCCAGTGAATGGCTCGGCCAGATCCTCGCTGGCGAGGGCGTAGCGCTCACCCCCGAGGTGAAGTCTTATCTCTGGTCGGCGCTGAATTCCCTGGCATCGTCACCCGTTCACGAACGGACCCTGTCCGGCATGGTCGCACTGCTCCAGTCGAATGCGCTGAAGCAGGCTTTAGCACCCTACTGCCTCGGCGGTCCCTATGGCCGCCTGCTCGATGCCGATACCGAACGGCTGGGCGATGCCGATGTGGTGGTATTCGAGACCGAGGGTCTGATCGGCTCCGGGGCTGCGTCATCCGTACTGTCCTACCTGTTCCACCGTATCGAAGGCCGTCTCGACGGGCGACCGACCCTGCTGCTGATCGACGAGGGCTGGCTGGTTCTGGATGACGGTAACTTCTCCGGGCAGCTTCGCGAATGGCTGAAAACCCTGCGTAAGAAGAACGCCAGCGTTATCTTTGCCACGCAGTCCCTGTCCGACATCGCCAATTCTCCGATCGCACCGGCGGTAGTGGAAAGCTGCCCTACGCGGATTTTCCTGCCCAACGAGCGCGCCATCGAGCCCCAGATCATGGCGCTTTATCGGGACTTCGGCCTCAACGACCGGCAGATCGCCATCATCGCCCGCGCGGCGTCAAAACGGGAGTATTACTGCCAGACCCAGCGCGGCAATCGCCTTTTCGAACTGGGCCTCGGGCCTGTCGCTCTGGCGCTGTGCGCGGCGTCCGGCAGCGACGACCACCGGCTGATCGATCAGGTGCTGGCGGAATACGGGCGGGGTGGTTTTCTCCCGGCCTGGTTCGAGGCGCGCGGCGCATCATGGGCGGCGGACCTTCTGCGGGAAGGAGACGTGCCATGACGGAAAACATTTCCGGCTTGAGACCGAATTTTTCGCGCGTGTGAGAGAAAAGTATTTCCGTCGCACGGCTCTTGTTGCCTCTGTCGCTCTGGTGGTCGGTGCAACGTTCGATCTCTCAAGCCCCGCTTATGCCCAATGGGCGGTGTATGACGGCGCGAACCATGTCCAGAACGTCCTGATCGCGGCCCGGACGCTCCAGCAGATCGACAACCAGATCACCTCTCTCGCCAATCAGGCGCAGATGCTGGTCAACCAGGCGAAGAACCTCGCCACCCTGCCACTGTCGACACTCTCGACGCTGCAATCGACGATTTCCCAGACCACGGCATTGCTCGCGCAGGCGCAGAACATCGCCTACAGCGTCCAGTCCGTCGAACAGCAGTATCAGCAGGCGTACACGGCCGTCTCCTCTGGCATGTCCGATGGTGCCCTGTTCAGCCAGGCACAGACACGGTGCAGAATTCCGTGGGCGGGTTCGAGGACGCGCTGAAACTGCAGGCGCGGGTGGTGGGGAATATTCCCTCCGACAGCAGCGCCATGACGCAGCTTGTTTCGGCCAGCCAGAGTTCCACGGGCGCGTTGCAGGCGGCACAGGCGGGCAACCAGTTGCTGGCGCTTCAGTCCCGGCAGCTCTCCGATATCCAGGCGGAACTGGCCGCCAATGGCCGGGCTGCGGAACTCGAGCGTGCCCGGCAGGCTGCGAACGAAGCGGGAGCCGAGGCACAATACCAGCATTTCGCGCAGTATGACGCCTATGTGCCCGAGGCGGTCTCTTTTCCCGGTTCGGGAGACTGATTGATGGACACGAGCAATGTCGGGATCATCGACGGTTTTCTGAATACTTTCGAGACAACGATCGATTCCGGGTTTGGACTGCTACAGGGCAGCGTCGTGTCCCTCGCCGGATCGCTGTCCGTGCTCGATGTTCTGCTGGCGGGCCTGTTCTGGGCCTGGGCTGTGGATGAGGACATCGTCCAGCGTCTGGTCAAGAAGACGCTCTATGTCGGCTTTTTTGCTTCGTCATCAATCATTTCAGCCATCTTTCGAGCATTGTGTTCAACAGCTTCGCCGCGCTCGGTCTTAAAGCGGGCGGCGGCACACTGGCATTTTCCGATTTCATGCACCCGGGACGGCTTGCCGCGACCGGCCTGTCCGCAGCACAACCGCTGCTCGATGCGGCCAGCAAACTCGCGTTCTCATTTGGCGCAATTGCCAGCATCGTGCAGATCCTCGTGCTGCTTCTGTGCTGGGTCATTGTGCTCGCGGCATTTTTCATCCTCGCGGTGCAGCTCTTCGTAGCGATCGTCGAGTTCAAGCTCACCAGTCTGGCTGGCTTCGTGCTCATCCCGTTCGCCCTGTTCAACCGGACGGCATTCCTGGCCGAGAAGGTTCTCGGGAATGTCGTCTCCTCCGGTGTGAAGATCATGGTGCTGGCCGTCATTTCAGCCATTGCCTCTGTTCTCTTCAAACAGTTCACGACCTCCTACGGAAACAGCGCGCCGACCATCGGGCAGGCGCTGTCGGTCGTGCTGGCGTCACTCTGCATTGTCGGACTTGCGATCTTCGGCGGTTCCCTCGCCAACGGTCTGATCTCGGGTGCGCCGCAGCTTGGCGCGGGTGCCGCCGTAGGCACCGGCATGGCCGTCGGCGATGGGAG
>NZ_BAJW01000075.1 GCF_000613905.1 Acetobacter persici JCM 25330 | reverse complement strand
GTAGCGCCCCTGTGGGGCTGGCTGGGGGATTTGTACGGACGTAAATCTATGCTGGTTCGGGCCAGTCTAGGCATGGCGGTCACCATAACGCTCATGGGGTGTGCCACGACCATCTGGCAACTGGTGGGATTGCGCCTTCTGGCTGGCGTGGCAGGTGGATATTCCTCCGGCGCCATGATTCTGGTTGCATCGCAGGCACCACGCAACCAGTCTGCCTGGGCACTGGGCCTGCTGTCATCAGGGATCATGGCGGGCAACCTGATCGGCCCTCTGGTCGGGGGGCTCATGCCGCCTCTCATTGGGATCCGCATGACATTTATTGGTTCCGGAGCGCTTATTTTTGTAGCGTTCCTTGCCACTCTTTTTCTGATCAGGGAGACACCTCAGCGATCTGTCTCACCAACACGCACCAAGAGCGGCTGGAAGGAAATTCCTGACAAGCCACTTATGGTCATGATGCTCTGCACCGGCATGCTCCTGATGGTCGCCAACATGTCGATCGAGCCAATCATCACATTGTATATACGCCCGTTGATCGCCAACCCTACCCACGTCACGTTTATTGCCGCACTGGTCATGTCCGCCGCGGCGCTGGGCAGCATTCTATCCGCCTCCAACCTTGGACGACTCGCTGACAAAAAGGGGCATGGCATCATTATTGTCAGCGCGCTTGCCATCGCCAGCATGCTTCTGATTCCACAAGCCTTTGTTACAGCAAGCTGGCAGCTTATCGGATTACGCTTTCTTATGGGGCTCTCCTTAGGGGGGCTGCTTCCGTGCGTTACGGCAGTAATCCGGCATAATGTACCCGATCATTCGATTGGCACGGTTATGGGGTATGCTGTGTCCGCACAGTTTGTCGGGCAAGTTGTGGGGCCGTTACTCGGTGGCTTCATTGGCGGGCAGATTGGCATGCGCTTTGTGTTCCTGGGCACCAGCATTCTGCTGCTTGTAGGAGCACTGGGAAACTGGCGCGTTCTGCGCCTGCCACAACAGCGCTAAAACCCTGCAAAACGGGCACCCACGTCCCACCAGCGCTGCCATTTTCCCACTATGTCTGGCAGGAAAGCGCCATTAAACGCGCTTTTTCTTGCCTGCAAAGGCAGCGCCCAGCTATTCTGACGCAACAGATGGCATGCCTTTGGCACCGGATATGAGATACCCCACATTCTGCCGTTTCCGCCGTATGAACGACACAAAATTCCGTTTCAATGTCGGAATATAATGGAACGGCGCATACGCCTGATGCCATTCTTTACACACCAAACGCCCACTGATCTCTTTCCGATAGGATTGAATGATGCGGAACAATCAATTCACGGCGTAGCGCATCAGAACAGGCGCACTATGCCGCAGATCAAGAAAACATCTCTTTCTGCTTCCCTGTCATCTCAAGAAAAAGATGCGTTTTCGCCAAGATGGAGCACATGATGAAATTAAAAGACTTCAAGGTTCTGACCTTTGATTGTTATGGAACTCTGATCGACTGGGAAACCGGCATTATCAATGCTCTGACGCCCTTGACGTCACGACTGAAAACGCCGCTCAGCCGCGATGAAATCCTGCAGGCCCATGCAAAATATGAATCTCGCCAGCAAAAATGGACGCCAGGCCGCCCCTACCCCGCCATTTTGTCCAGCGTTTACCGCCGTCTTGCTGAAGAATGGGGCATTTCACACACGGTTTCCGAAGCACAGGATTACGGAACTCCGTTCCAAACTGGCCTGCTTTCCCCGATTCAACCGAAGCGCTGACTTATCTGAAAAAGCATTTCAAGCTGGTCATCCTCTCCAATATCGATGCCCGCTCCTTCAGCGGCAGCAATGCCCGGCTGAATGTTGCGTTTGACGGCATTTACACCGCAGAGGACATTGGCTCCTACAAGCCATCCATGCGCAATTTTGAATACATGCTGGAATATCTGGCCGACATCGGGCTTGGCCCGTGCGACGTGCTGCACACGGCGGAAAGCCTGTTCCATGACCATCTGCCCGCCAACAAAGCCGGTCTTGCATCGTGCTGGATCTACCGCCGCCACGCACAGAGCGGCTTTGGCGCCACAATGGACCCTGGGGCAATGCCAAAGCTCGATTTCCGCTTTAACTCCATGATGGAACTTGCCGAGGCACATCAGAAAGAAATGCTGGAAAGCTAAGTTTCCTTTTCCTATCCGCCTCTTTTGATATCCATGGTGTTGAGATCATAAATGGAAAATAGCGATAAAAAGCTGGGCATGGGTGTCGCAATTTCACGCCGTGATGTGATCCACGGCGTGACCGCAACCGCACTGGGTGCAGCTCTAGCGCGAACCCATGCTGCCCAAGCGGCAAAGGGGCCTGCAGATGCGCCCCCCCTGGCCAACACTGCTGGGCAAGCGGCCACGGCTGCAACCTACCCGCCCTTGCGCGAGGGGATGCGCGGCGCCCACCCCGGCGCCTTTGAGGCCGCACATGCCCGCCGCGATGGTGCCCCCTACCCCGCCCCACGCTCGACAGGCGAGAGCTATGACCTGGTTGTGGTCGGTGGTGGTCTGAGCGGGCTGGCGGCAGCATGCTTCTACCGCCGCCGCTTTGGCCCCAATGCCCGTGTGCTAGTGCTGGACAACCATGATGATTTTGGCGGACACGCCAAACGCAACGAGTTTGTCAGCGATGGTCGTATTCTTATGACCACAGGCGGCTCAGCCTATTTTGTCGCGCCGGACCAGTGGACCGAAAACACGCAGAATTTTGTCAAAAGCCTTGGTGCTGACTTCACAGTCAAACGCAAGGAAAGCAATCCCTTTGCCCAGATGGGCATGCGGCCTGCAACCTTTCTTTCGCACGAAAGCGGGGGGGACGGACAACTTTACCCACATGTCCGATTCACTGAACCGACACTGGAATTCCTAAAAACAGCACATCTGCCACCCCGTGTGAGCCAGGATCTGATTGCGGTCTACCATGGCACTGCCGACTACATGCACGGCATGACCAAGGACCAGAAAATCCAGCGCCTGCAAACCATTACATACAAACAGTACCTACTGGATTATGTAAAAGTCGCGCCTGAAAGCCTGCCGTGGCTCCCCGGTGTGTGGTGCCTGAGCAAAACCGCATGCAGCGCGTGGTTCGCCTATTTCCGCTATGCCCCGGGCTTTGCAACACTGGGCGTGGAACGCGCTCCCTATTCGCCCGAATCTCCACAGAGTGCAGCAGCAGATTTCCACTTGCCCGCAGGAAATTCGGATCTGGCACGCCTTATGGTACGCGAGCTGGTGCCACAGTCCCTGCCACAGGCACATGGCAATCACTGGAAACCACACGGGTGCGTTACGACACACTCGACCAGCCCTCAGCGCCCGCGCGCATCCGGCTCAGCAGCATTGCCGTACGGGTGCAGCATATTGGACCAGAACCCGTAGGCATGTTCGAACCCGATACACGCCAGGTTGCTGTCGATTACATGCACGAGGCAGGTGTTATCGCGTTACGGGCAAGAGTGTTATTCTTGCTGGCAACAACAACATGATCCCCTACCTTTGCCCCGAAATGCCGGAGGAGCAGAAAGCTGCCCTGCACAAGGCGGTCCGGGCTGCCAACCAGACAACCACAGTACTGATCCGGAACTGGGAGGCCTTCAAAAAAGCCGGTGTTAACCGTGTGGACACACCAACACGCTTCTTTGGCGGCTTTGCTCTGGGCGTTCCATGGGCGCCAAATGAGGGCGTGCCCGACATGGACCCCAAAAAAGGCGTGCTTGTTACGTTTATGACCGGCGCCAATTCAGGCATTCTGAACAACGAGACCATGACCCGAACCCTTATGGGTTATGACATGCCAGACAAACTGAGCATGCAAGAACAGTTCAGAATGGTACGCATGGGCCTGCTGCAAACACCTTTTGCAACATTCGAACGTGCCGTGCGTAGCCAGATGAACGATGCACTAGGCCCGTATGGTTTTGATGCCGCACGCGATATTGTGGGCATTACCGTTAACCGCTGGCCACATGGCTTTGCCATGGCACAGAACTCCCTGTTTGATCCGCCCAGCCCGACTGGCGAGCAGCCGTACGAAATAGCCCGGAGGCGGTTTGGCCGGATTTCCATCGCCAATAGCGATGCATCGGGGCAGGACCTGTGCAATACCGCCATTGATCAGGGCTTTCGGGCCGTGGAAGAAATGGTTCCGCATAATTACGGTTATTTCAACAGGATCTAGCATAGCTCCCGGATACGCCCCCCCCCTGTTAACGGGATAAAACACAGGGCGATCCGTAATAACCATGGAGACGCAATGGATATGAACAAGAAATCTTCCATGTTCCGTTTTTTCTCACATAAAGTGGGAACGGCCATGTTTCTGGCTGCGGCCATGGCATACGCCATGCCTGCAGCACAGGCGGCAGAGGAGCCATGGCATGGTACCGATGCACGCCAGCAGGTACCCAATGCGTTGCTCGGGGCATGGAAAGCCGATGTTGCAGCATCTCATTATACGGATCCATCCCCCCGCAAAGCACTCCGCTTTTTCGCCTATACCGAAGGGGGGAAGGTTCTCGTCTCTTTTATGACGCTGAATGCAAAGGGCCAGCTTAGCTCCGGCCACTGGGCAGCGCAGGTGATGGTACACCAGCCGTTGAATACCATAGTCAGGGTGGGTCAACTCCGTTCAATGTCGTGTATTTTACCAAAGTTGATGATTACAATTATCACCTTGTGGTCAAACGGAACGGAAAACTGGAAATAACGGCAGACTACAATCTGTCCAAAGATGGCAAGACACTGACATACAGTTACGGTGAGACAGTCATTGTGTACCACCGTTGGGACATGATGGATTAACCCCCTGCTGGCTGAGACCTTGCCCAAAAGAAGCTGAGGGAACAAACGCCTTTTAAGTCGGACATCGCCTGAAGGTCTTGCATTATCTGGCGTATAGTGGTGCCTTTTTCTTCAGGTCTGTCCTTTCCGGCAGCCTTCAAGCATGGTGCGGTATGGATGGGAACGTCTGACGCACCATGAGTAAGACCATTACAGTAGAAGGGAACACATTATGGAAAAAATAAGCTGGAAGGACTTTGAAAAAGTCCTCATCGTTTCCGGAACAATTCTCCGCGTTGAGGATTTTCCTGAAGCACGCAAACCAGCCTATAAAATATGGGCGGACTTTGGCACGTATGGTGAACTCAAGACCAGCGCACAGTTCACCAAGCTTTACAGTCATGATGACCTTGTTGGACGCCAGATCATAGGGGTCATCAATTTTCCTGAAAAACAGATTGGGCCATTCCAGTCCCAGTTTTTACTATCCGGTTTTGAAACTCCCGATGGCGTTGTGCTCTCGTCCATTGAACGGAGTGTACCAAATGGAACACGCCTGAGTTGAAGTTATCACCAAAACAAGAACTCGACAGCCTCGTAAACCAGATACTTTTGGTAATACAGCAGCGCGTTAAAAGATGAAAAAATACCCCCCTGTTGATTTTCACTGAGAACTGGGTTCTCCCGCACTTTTCGTGATGAGTATCTTGTACTGAGGTTCCGGAGCTGGAAAATCCTGAAAGTCATCCACTTTCACGGATATTCCCCAGTGTCACGTCATCGGTCTCTTGATCTTCCCCGGTCTCTCGTCGTTCGTCGTGTCATTACGTTGGACAATGGGGTAAAGATTGAGGCCGGTCTGCGAAAGCGAAGTGCCGTGTGCCCGGACTGTGAATTTTGCAGTGTTCCGCCCGGAACAGGAGAAGGCACTGGCGTATTCCGACGGAAGCAAAGGCGGGCGACCGCCGTTTGATCCGGTGCTGATGTTCAAGATCCTGGTGATCCAGACGCTGAACAATTTGTCCGATGAACGTACAGAGTATCTGATTCGCCTGTCGTTCATGCGCTTCCTTGGCCTGGGGCTTTCAGATCGTGTTCCTGATGCCAAAACGGTCTGGCTGTGCCAAAAGCGCCTGACGCAGGCTATCTGCCGATGTCGGGCCAGATCCTGGATGCAACGCTGGTGGCTGCTCCAAAGCAGCGCAACACGAACGCCGAGAAAGCCGATCTCCGGGCAGGCCGTGTTCCCGAAGACTGGCAGGACAAGCCGTCCAAGCTGTCGCACAAGGATCGTCATGCGCGATGGACGCTGAAGTTCACCAAAGCGAAGCGGCAGGACGATGGAACCATGCCGTCGAGTGATCTCGCTATCCCATTCTTTGGCTACAAATCCCACGTCTCCATCGACCGGAAGTATCGGTTCATCCGGAAATGGAAGACAACAGATGCCGCTGCCAGTGATGGCGCGCGATTGAGAGAGGGGCTGCTGGATAAAGCCAATACGGCCTCAAGCGTCTGGGCTGATACAGCGTATCGCTCAAAAGCCAATGAAGACTTCATGGAAAAGCAGGGCTTTGTCTCAAAGGTTCACAGGAAGAAGCCGCATCTCAAACCCATACCACTCCATATCCAGCGGTCCAATGCAGGAAAGTCCGTGATCCGATCCCGCGTCGAGCATGTCTTTGCTGACCAGAAATCGCAAATGGGTCTGTTCGTCCGAACTGTCGGTATCACCCGGGCCACCATGAGGATCGGCCTGGCCAATATCGTCTATAATATGCGCCGCTTCCTCTTCCTGGAGCGGATCAGCGCGAATGCATAGCAATCCAGCGGGGGCAGCACTCGATCTGCTTAAAACGCAGATCGAAAACCAACCCAAAAGTAGTCAATCAAATCGCCAAAAACCTGAAATCACCAGCCAAGCGTATCAATCAAGGGTTCTTCGATCCCTCCAGCTTATGAGCAGAATCATCGAACGTTTAACAGAAAATATAACTTACTGAAAAATAAAGAATATTTTTTCTTACATTTGTTTGGATTTTCATAATCTCTGCTCTTGAAGAACTGGATGAGCATCCATCCCATCAGTTCCGCTCTTCGAGGAGCGCAATCCCACAGACAGGGGTGGGACGGATCTTCACGTGATTTAGCCACAGGCAGTTCTCCAAAATTGGGTACAGCCCAATCGCTTCCTCAACAGCCTAGACTGTGATCGCAAACATTCACATATTCCGCAGCAAGACCTCAAGGCATTGCGCATACTTAAGAGTTCGGATTCAGCCTTATAACACAAATATTCCACTATATATTAAAGTGCTATTTTTTATCTGATTTAATTAATTGCAGTTCATATATCATTATACGATATATAGTGTCACATTCGCGTTTGAAAAATAAATCACACCATGCAGTATATTGATTATATCAACCGTTTGTTGTGGTGGTTTATGGCATGGCGATAAAAGCTTATGTGCCGGTTGCAGGCACTTTTCTGATTACTTCCCTGACGACGAACGCGCTCTGCGCGGCAACGCCGCAGGGGAAAGAGACTCTGCGCCATTCACCGAGCCAGAAAACAGCAGCCTCGACGGAGAGCGCGAAAACGGTTCGGCAAACGGAAAATCCCGCCACACCAGTTAATGAACAGGTCGTAGTAACCGGAACGCATTCAACTGGCGTAAAAGCACGCCAGAGCATCAGCCCGATCGACATCATCACCGCGACGCAGCTTCAGCGATCAGGAGCTATGAATGTCGCGGACGCGTTAGCACGCCTAAATCCGTCAATCACGATTTCCGCCCAAGGGCGTGATACCGAATCCCTAACCTCGCAAATCCGCTTGCGCGGGCTTAGCCCAAATCAGACTCTGGTTCTGATCGACGGCGCGCGCCGCCATTCCACCGCGAACATGATCATCTATCCTGGGCCTCAGCAAGGATCTACTCCTGTTGATCTAAACATGATCCCCGCATCAGCCATCGATCATATCGAAATTTTGCGTGACGGGGCGGCCGCGATGTATGGCGCGGACGCTATAGCCGGTGTCGTGAACATCATCCTGAAAAAAAAGAACCATGGCATGCAGATCGCAACCCAGACGGGTGCGAATGCCTATGACGGCAGCGGCTGGAATATACAGCAGAACATTAATTCCGGCTTCAAGATCGGATCATCCGGATTTTTTAATATCAGCGGCCAATATTATCATACCGACCATGCGGCAGCAGCCAACACCGATGTCCGTACCGGTACCCATAACAATCCCTTCCTCAGTTCACCGGAGGAAACACGCGGATCGCTACTGGCGAATTTTGGATACGATATCAACGATACGCTCGGGTTCTTCGGCAACATCACGTATGCTCATCGACATGCCGAATCTTATCAGTATCTGCGGGTGCCGAGCACCTTACCCGCTATCTATCCCTACGGCTTCGTACCGTCTGAAACGATAGATGAAGACGATTACGCCGCCACTTTGGGACTGAAAGGCCAATTGCCTACGGGGTCAAATGGCGCCTCCGCACCACTTACGGCGCAGACCAAAACCGGATGAGCATGAAAAATACAGCAAACTTAGGATATTATGCTCAATTTGGAACGACGCCGACGGATTTCTTGGTTGGGAACTATCGTAATTCTCAATGGACGAACGATCTGGATTTTTCGAAAAGCTGCATGTTCTCAATAGGCCTGTCGAACTCTACTGGGGTGGCGAGCACAGACTGGATATGTACAGCCTGAGTCCGGGAGAACCATTATCCTATTCCTATGGTGGTTCGAACGGTCAGCCAGGCTGATGCCACAAAATGCCGGGAACTGGAGCAGAGATGTCTGGGCCGGGTATATTGATATCGAAACTCATCCAGTCAAAAAGCTGGACGTAGATATCGCTGGCCGGTTCGAGCACTATACCGATTTTGGTGATACCGAAAGCGGTAAGATCGCAGCTCGCTACGATTTTACATCCCGTTTCGGCATACGCGCCACAATCAGTAACGGGTTCCGCGCGCCCACGCTGGCCGAGGAACATTTTAGCACTTTGGGTATATCGCCGTCGGGTGCCTCTGCCCTTTTGCCAGCCAATTCCGCATCAGCAAAGCTGCTAGGCGGCTCACCACTCAAGCCCGAACGCTCCACAAACGCCAGCGGCGGCTTTTATGTCGAACCGATCAAAGGCTTGCATGTCACGGCGGATGTCTACCAGATCAATCTGCGCGACCGGATCGTCGGTAGCGGCAATTATAATGGTCCGCTCGCCCTTCAGGCCATCAGCATGATGGGAGCGGACGTGCCGACAGCAATTGGTGGAGGCGGCCTGAATACCAACAATGTCACGGGCAACTATTTTTCTAACGCCGCCAGTACCAGAACCCAGGGTGTAGACATCACTGCCGATTACCGCTTCGATTTTCACCAGAACGGTCTGCTAGACCTGAATCTTGGCGTCGATCTTAACAGGACACGGCTGCACCACCTGCGTATAGATAATAACGGCAATCCGCTTCTGAGCGCTCAGGGTATCAGCTATCTTACGACGGCCTCGCCACGCAGCAAAATCATCCTGACCGCACATTGGGAAATCGAAAAATGGGATGTCACCCTTCGCCAGACGCGTTGGGGGCAAACCACAACCATGCAAACCTATCAGGATCAGGCCCCGGCCTCAGTGCGCTATTCGAACAAGGTGTTTGAGCAGTTCGTCAATACACCACGCTGGACTACGGACATTGAGATTGGATACCGCCCACTCAAACGGCTGCGCGTAGCACTTGGATCAAACAACATCTTTAACGTCCGCCCACGGCGTTTAACGCCTGAAACCACCATCTACGGCGTCGCATATTACGACAAAGCCTCGTCCCAGGTTCCCATGTTCGGCGGATATTATTACCTGAAAGGATCTTATGATTTCTGAAGTCATGAATATTCTGGCAGCATATGAAATGGACAGAGCATGACACGCGGCAGCTCGACGCTACTAAAATCAATCAGAATTGTGGAATATCTTGCGGCGGAAAGCGAGCCGCGGGGGATTACGCAGATTACCGACGCGTTGAAGATTGAAAAAAGTGCTGTTCAGCGCATTCTTTATACGTTGAGCCAGGCCGGATACGTCGAACAGGATGATGGCAGCAGGAAATACAAGATGTCCCTTCTGCTGTGGTCGCTAGGCAGCAGGATCATCGCGCGCCACCCGGCTTTGCGGGTTGTCCATTCTATGATCCGGATGGCATCCCAGAAGACTGGCTATACCGTTATCGCGACCAAGCTATTGTATCCACATTTCATCTATCTGGAGAAGGTGGAGGGGCTAAAGGGCCATTTGCTGTCAATTTCTCTGGGAGAAACAATGCCACTGCTTAGAACGGCAGGTGGCTTGGCTATTGCCGCCTATCTGCCGCCTCAGGCTCTTGCATCCCTGCCGCGCGATCACCTGCCAATCGGTAGAGAGCCGGAAACACTGGAGAGCGCGATCCGCGCGATCAGGAGGCGCGGCTACGCCACCACCGAAGGTGCAATCAGAACGAACGTCAATTCACTGGCCGTGCCGGTCTGGTGGCAAAGCACGGAGCCGTTCGGATCGATCATCTTCACGGCGGAGGACGGTGCGATGCCGCAGGATTCCTATGCCCCTCTGGCCGAGTATGCCCAGTATGTCGGCACAGAAATCACGAATGCCTTGGGTGGGGATAAATACCGCCGCGCGTGCCTCAACCAGTTCGGCTGACCGTGAAGATGATGGAAGGACTGACGATATGACGAAGCATGCGGATATCACGCCCCGTCAGGACGCCCCGTGCAAATATTTCTCCGAGCGGGGAGAAAGTGCGATTGCCACCACGCCGATCGTTGTGGGCAGCCATTACGATATCATCGTTATTGGTGCCGGAATCGTTGGCCTGTCAGCGGCCCTGGCGTTGGCGGAGCGCGGCGTCCGCGTACATGTGCTGGAGGCGCGGCATATCGGATGGGGCGCCTCCGGGCGGGCATGGGGGCAGGTCGCGGCAGCGGCGAAACATACGCCCAAGGAAATTGACGCCACCTTCTCTCCCGAACGCTCCTGGCGCATCAACGAAACGATGGCACGCATTCCGGAAATCGTCTCAGAAACGGTAAGGCGCCACGACATTCAGTGCGAGATGCTGGAAAGTGGCAACCTGATCGCCGCGCACCGTCCCGGCAAAGAGCATGGGTTGCGCCGCCTTGCCGACGATCTGGCTCGTCGTGGTTACCCCGTGACGCTATTGGAAGACGCGGCCTGCACGACCGTGACAGGCAGCCCACGCTATCGCGTGGCTTTGCAAGACAGGCGGGGTATCGCCCTCAATCCCCTGGCGTATACGCGCGGCCTGGCGCGGGCCGTTCTGAACGCCGGCGCCAGCATTTCTGAAAATACCACAGTCACTCAGCTGGAAAGAAACGCACAGGCTGGATCGTGCAAACCGCCCAAGGTGCAATCCGCGCCGAAAGCATCATTATCGCCACCAATGCCTTCACCTCCGACCGCCTGTACCCCGGAATCGGTAGCGAAATCTTTCCTGTCAGAGCCTATCAGGCGATCAGCCGTCCGCTGGACCCGCAGATACTAGCTGGCATCCTGCCGGAGAGGCAGACCCTGAATGATACGCGACGGCTCTTCTCCGGCATCCGTATCTGGCCCGACGGGCGGCTGCATGTTGGAGTTGACGGTCCGGAACGCTCCGGCGACGGGCGCGCCTTCCTAACCGGAGCAAGCCGCCGCCTGCGTATGACGTATCCCCAGTTGGGCCGGGTCACGTGGCAGGAGGCATGGGGAGGCTGGGTCGACATGACGGCGGACAAATATCCCGTGCTGCACGATCTGGCACCTGGGCTGTGGTCTGCCGCCGGGCTGAGCGGGCGTGGCATCGGCGTCGGCACTGTGCTGGGCCGGGATCTGGCCCTCTGCGCTCTGGGTCAGGCGCCCGATGCCGTTCATCCCATAACAGCGGTGACGCCCCGATGGTACCATTTCGCTCACAGTAGCATCGTCCGACTGGCCACTGCCGCCTACAGGATTGAGGACGCCATCGCAGATTTCCGTTTCCATGCGATGGGGCAGGAATTTTTTCTGAATCCTTCCCTAGATCGCGTGCAATCCACATCCATCACGAAAGGATAGTCCATGTACCCCATTATTACCTTTAATCAGTCAGAACACAGGGTCGAAGGGTTCCTGCCCTGGGTAGATGCCGAACATCCCTCTTTTTCTGAAAACAATTTTTTTAGCGGCGCTCTCTATTATGTGCGTAACGACGATCATGACGTCTATACCGGCGAAGCACGTTTAAAGGCGTTTGATGCCACTATTGAGTGTTTTCCTGTAGATCTTCTGCTGATCGTAACGGCAGGCGAGATCAGACTTGAGGACGATGGGGGACCGCCTGCCCGCTTCCAGTCTGGGCAGGCGGTCGTGGTACCTCGTAGTGCCCGTGTGCACTGGACGCAGACCGAAGGAACACGTGTCTTCTTCATGCATCATCGCCACGACACCCCTGACGACCAGACGACACCGCGCTCCCGCATCGTGCCTATTGATCCCGCTGGCGCTCTGGAACCCGCTTCCCCTCCGCCTGCAGACCTGATTCTAGGTGCGTCGCTGCCGGCCGTGGGACGTCGCACCCTCTATACCAGCACAGATGGTAAATTTACGGTTGGCTTGTGGGGGGCCGAGCCTTATCGACGCAGGCTGGCGGCCTTTGGCGATTATGAATTGATGCACTTCCTTGAGGGGCAGGTTACCCTGACCAACGCCATAGGAGAAAGCCAGACTTACGGGCCAGGTGAGACGCTGATCGTGAACCGCGCAATTTCCAATGCTTGGGAAAGCAACGCTTATATCAAGAAAATATACTGCAAGATCTCAGTATGAAGCCCCATGTCGCACGTGCCGCAAATTCGTGATTTGATCATGAAACGACGCCAGCTGATAGCATCAGTCGGCCTGACGGCAGCAACTGCTGTCGTCGTCGGCCACAAGGCGGCGGCAAATCCGTATCGCGCCTCGCCACCCAGCACCTGGAATCGCATCGCACTTACGCGAAAACTACGGGTTGGCGCCGCCTTGCTGGAACCTTGGTATTTCAAGGATATTCTGCATTCAGGGGTGCCGGGGAGCGTCACAGTGGGGGCCGATATGTGGCGCGGGATCTGCCGGTGTTGGCGGCCGATCTCGCCCGGACACTTGAGGTCGATCTCGAAATTGTCGAAACGACATGGGCCAATGCCGTTACCGGCCTGCAGGTGGACCAGTACGATGTCATGTTCATGTTGGAGTCGACGCCGCGGCGCGCTCTGGCGGTCGATTTCCTGCCAGTGCCCATGCTTTGGTACCCATTGGGGGTGCTGGCGGACGAGAGTGTCTCGATTACCAGGTGGTCAGATCTGAACGATAGTCGCTACAGCCTAGCTGTAGCGCTCGGCTCCAATTCCGATGAATATGTCACCTCAGTCGCACCACGGGCCAATATCCTGCGCTTTCGTAGCAGCGCGGAGATAATTGCCGCGTTCCAGTCAGGCCGGGTCAACGGCGGCGTACTCTCGGCAATGGCCGCCGATATCGCTCGCGTGCATATAGGAACCGGTAAGACAATCCTACCCATGCCGGTTCTGTCTGTGCCCGGTGGCGTAGCAGTGCGCAAGGAACAGGATAACAGGTGGAAGGAATTCCTGACCGCTTTCGTCACCCGTTACTACAATACCGGTAAGATGGAAGAAATATACAATACATTTCTGGACTATCGCGGGGTCAATGCTGATACCGCCGTTTCGCTGAACCGGCAGGATTGGGGGATAAAGCAGTGATGCCCCCTCTTTCTACCGGACTATGACCGGATACCGTTCTACTATGCCTTATCATTGGGATTTTATGGCGGTTCTGCAAGATTATCGCCTGTTTATCGAAGGGGCGAAGGGCACGTTGATCCTGACGACCTTATCCCTATTGCTCGCAATCCCTCTGGGGGCGCTCCTAT
>NZ_BAJW01000076.1 GCF_000613905.1 Acetobacter persici JCM 25330 | reverse complement strand
CACGGGCCAGCGCCGTGCGGCGCTTCTGCCCGGCGGACAGCAGGCGGGCGGGTAGAGTGGACAGATGCAGAAGGTCAACAGCTTTCAGCGCCGCGTCCATCTCTCCACCACCAGCGCGGGCAAACAGCGCCAGATTTTCCTGTACGGTCAGGCTGGGCTTCAGGGCATCCTGATGCCCCAGATACGCCACGCGGGCCGCATGCGTCGTCCGGTCCTGCGTGACAGGCACGCCATCCCATAGCAGAGCCCCGCCATCCGGGCGGCGCAAACCCGCAAGAACACGTAGCAGAGTGGACTTGCCCGCGCCGTTAGGGCCAGTCAGCAACAGTGCGCCGCCGGGGGCCAGCGTTAAGCTGACATCATCCAGCACCAGACGATCTCCCCGGAAAACAGAGAGAGACTCTGCAACCAGCCGGGGAGAGGACTCGGAAAAAAGCTCGGAGATAGGACTTCTCCTTATTGTTACCAGTTAAACCCCGCCAAAGCCGGGGTGTTCGCGTTTTCGTGGTTGCCTGCCCGCTTGTGCAGCGCCCGACTGCCGGTATGTTCTACCGTCATCGGGATATCAAGTCGGCCGCCCGGAAGACCGGGTGAGTGCAAAACGCCGCACATGGCGGCGTGCCGACTCCGGAACGTATCACCAGCCATGGGCTGTGATCGGGGAGAAGGGCTACTATGAAAACGGTTGGGCACGATTCACTCAAGACAGGTCGCACGCTCTCGGTTGATGGCAAGACCTATCATTATTTTTCCATTCCCGAAGCGGCAAAGACCATTGGCGATATCAGCCGCCTGCCTGTTTCGTTGAAAGTGCTGCTGGAAAATGTGCTGCGCTTTGAAGATGGTCATTCCTACAACGTGGATGACGCCAAAGCGATTGCAGGCTGGCTGCCGCAGGGAAGCAGCACCAAAGAGGTGCCGTTCAAGCCTTCCCGCATTCTGATGCAGGACTTTACCGGCGTGCCGGCTGTGGTCGATCTGGCCGCCATGCGCGACGGGATTGTGAAGCTGAACGGAAACCCGCAGAAAGTGAACCCGCTGGTGCCGGTCAATCTGGTGATTGATCATTCCGTGATGGTGGATGTCTACGGCTCAAAAGACGCGCTGCAGAAAAACATCACGCTGGAATTCGAGCGCAACGGGGAGCGTTATGCGTTCCTGCGCTGGGGGCAGGAAGCGTTTGAAAACTTCTCGGTTGTCCCGCCGGATACGGGGATCTGCCATCAGGTGAACCTCGAATATATCGCGCAGGTTGCCTGGACCGCCAATGTGGATGGCAAAGACTACGTCTATCCGGACTCTCTGTATGGCACGGACAGCCACACGACCATGATCAACGGTCTGGGTGTTCTGGGCTGGGGTGTTGGCGGGATTGAGGCTGAAGCCGCCATGCTCGGCCAGCCGATTGCCATGCTGGTGCCGGACGTGATCGGCTTCCGTCTGACGGGCAAGCTGCCGGAAGGCGCGACTGCGACCGATCTGGTGCTGACGGTTACGCAGATGCTCCGTAAAAAGGGCGTTGTGGGCAAGTTTGTTGAGTTCTTTGGCCCGGCTCTGGATCACCTGCCGGTGGCTGACCGCGCAACCATTGCCAACATGGCTCCGGAATATGGCGCAACCTGCGGCTTCTTCCCGGTTGATACGCTTACACTGGACTTCCTGCGTGAAACCGGCCGTGACGAACACCGCATCAAACTGACGGAAGAATATCTGCGCGCGCAGGATATGTTCCGCACATCCGACACGCCGGAACCCGTCTTTACGGATGTTCTGGAACTGGATCTGTCCACGGTTGTGCCGTCCATCTCCGGCCCCAAACGCCCGCAGGACCGCGTGGTGCTGAAGGAAGCCAAAACCGCGTTTGAAAAAGAACTGACCTCTTCACTGGGTGTTCCGGCAAACGACGCAAACAAGAAAGTGCCGGTCGCCGGGACCAATTATGAAATTGGTCAGGGTGATATTGTCATTGCCGCCATCACCTCCTGCACCAACACGTCCAATCCGGCCGTGCTGATTGCCGCAGGGCTTGTGGCCCGCAAGGCCCGCGCACTGGGCCTGACGCCAAAACCGTGGGTGAAGACCTCTCTTGCGCCCGGCTCTCAGGTGGTGACGGATTATCTGGACCGCTCCAAGCTGTCTGAAGATCTGGATGCCATGGGCTTCAACACCGTGGGTTATGGCTGCACCACCTGTATCGGGAACTCCGGCCCGCTGCCGTCCCATATTGTGGACGCCATTGAGAACAACGACCTTGTGGCCGTTTCTGTTCTGTCTGGTAATCGTAACTTTGAAGGCCGTATTTCCCCCAACGTGCGCGCCAACTATCTGGCCAGCCCGCCGCTGGTGGTTGCCTATTCTCTGCTGGGCACCATGCGGAAAGATATCACGACCGAACCGCTGGGCACGTCCAAGGATGGCAAGCCGGTTTATCTGAAAGATATCTGGCCTTCCAACAAGGAAATCGCGGATCTGATCGGGTCTTCCATCAACCGTGAAGAGTTCATCAACCGCTACAAGAACGTGTCCAAAGGCACCAAGGAGTGGCAGGACCTGAAGGTGGCCACAGGGTCTGAAACCTACAAGTGGGACCCGAACTCCACCTACGTGCAGGACCCGCCGTACTTCAAGGATATCACGCCGGAACCCGCAGCACGTGGCGGCATTGAAAACGCCCGTATCCTTGCTGTTCTGGGTGATAACATCACGACCGATCACATCTCACCCGCCGGTGCCATCAAGAAGGATTCTCCGGCAGGCCGTTATCTGATCGAGCATGGTGTGGAACCGCGGGACTTCAACTCCTACGGCTCACGCCGCGGGAATGACCGCGTGATGGTGCGTGGCACCTTCGCCAACATCCGTATCAAGAATGAGATGCTTCCCGGCACCGAAGGGGGGCTGTCCAAGCACTTCCCGGATGGCAAGGAAGGCTCCATTTACGATGTCGCCATGGAATACAAGAAAGAGGGCA
Source organism: Acetobacter persici JCM 25330 (assembly GCF_000613905.1). GTDB lineage: Bacteria > Pseudomonadota > Alphaproteobacteria > Acetobacterales > Acetobacteraceae > Acetobacter > Acetobacter persici. Next base: position 10,557 of record NZ_BAJW01000076.1, on the reverse strand, counting down.
CCCCTCTGGTTGTGTTCGGCGGTAAGGAATACGGCATGGGGTCCTCCCGTGACTGGGCCGCGAAAGGCACCCTGTTGCTGGGCATCAAGGCCGTGATCGCGGAGAGCTTTGAACGTATCCACCGTTCCAACCTTGTGGGCATGGGCGTCCTGCCTCTGCTGTTCAAGGAAGGCACAACCCGCCAGACCTTGAAGCTGAAGGGTGATGAAATCATCACCATCAAAGGTCTGGAAAAATCACCCCGCGGATGGATGTGACCATGACCATCACACGGGCTGACGGCTCTACGCAGGATGTGCGCTTCTGTGCCGCGTCGATACACTGGACGAAGTTGAGTATTACCGGCATGGTGGCATTCTCCAGTATGTGTTGCGTGGGATGACCAAAGCTGCCTGACGATTTTCTTGTTCCACCGGAACATCAGAACGCCCGGTCCGGATAACTCCGGGCCGGCTTTTTGCCTTGAAAATGAACCTGTTGTGCTGGACGCACAGGATATTCACAAAAGCTTTGGGGACGGTGCTATTCTGGGGGGCGTATCCCTTCAGGTGCGCAAGGGGGAACTGGTCTCCATCATCGGCCCTTCAGGGTGCGGGAAATCAACATTTCTGCGCTGTCTGAATTTTCTGGAAATTCCGGATCGTGGCACCATTAACGCCATGGGCGTGACCATTGCCCGGGATGGCGGCCCCTGGCGCCGGGCGTATGAGCACGTTGCGCACCGGCTCCGCACCCATGTCGGGATGGTTTTTCAAAACTTTAATCTTTTTCCGCATCTGAGCGTGCTTGATAATGTTCTGCTTGCCCCGCGTGTTGTGAAGGGTGAGACGGGACCGGCTGAGCGGGATGAGGCGATGGCGTTGCTGGAAAAGGTCGGGCTGGGCCGTGTGGCGCAGCGTTACCCTGTTTCTCTTTCTGGCGGGCAGCAGCAGCGCGCCGCTATTGCACGGGCGCTGGCCATGCGGCCCGAGATCATGCTGTATGACGAACCCACTTCGGCTCTGGACCCCATTGTGGCGGAGGAAGTGCTGGGCGTGATGCGTACGCTGGATGATGAAGGCATGACGCAGATTATTGTCACGCATGACATGCGGTTTGCGCAGGTGGCCTCAGATACAATCGTTTACATGGATGGCGGCCATATTATTGAATCCGGGCCGCCGGAAATCCTGTGTGTGAATCCGGCAGATGACCGGACCCGGCGTTTTTTGAGGACTGTTTTGTGAAGCACGGCATGCGGCGCCAACTGGCCCGGTTTTTAACCGTTCCGCATTGGCTGATCTGCGCAATGCTTATGGTGCTGCTGGCCGGAGGGGGCTTTCCTCACGCAGCTTACGCGGAACAGCCTTTGCGTTGGGGTGCCGATGCCTCGGCGGATGTGCCCTACACCTTCCATGACCCCAATAATCAGGCCCGGCTGACCGGGTTTGAATATGACCTGATGCAGTCTCTGGGCGAGCATATCAGCAAGCCTGTACAGTTTGTCCAGAATGACTGGGACGGGCTGATTCCCGGGCTGCAGCGTGGCCTGTATGAAATGGTGATCTGCGGGATTGAGATCACGCCCGAACATGCGGAAGGGATTGATTTCAGTATTCCGTATTACGTCACGTCCGAGCGGATTGTTGTGCGGCGCAGCGGCCCGACGCTCTCCAGTCTGGAGGCGCTGAACGGGCACGTTGTGGGCACCATGAAGGCCACGCAGGCGGAGCGTATTCTGGCGAATCATCCGCAGGTGCAGGTTCGCACCTATGATGAAGAAACCAATGTTTTTATGGATCTGGTCAATGGCCGCACGGATGCCGTGCTGATTGACGGACCCATTGCCCAGTATTACGGCGCGACCAACCCCGACCTCCAACTGGTTGGGGAGCCAGTCGGCACGGTGTCTTACGGCATTGCGTTTGCCAAAGGGCAGAATGCGGCCCTGCGGGAGCAGATCAATACGGCGCTGCAAGCCATGAAGAAAGATGGCAGCCTGCACCGGATTCTGGCGCGCTGGAACCTGTGGACGCCGCAGGCCGCAGCATGGGCTGATGATGCGTCTACCCCGGCGATCGAGCCTGTGAGCTGGAATGACTACGTGGCCGCTCTGCATGGCTCCTCCGGCTGGCGTGCCAAAGTGGCGCGGTATGCAAGCTTTTTGCCGTTGCTGGCCAAAGGCGCGGTGCTGACGCTGCTGGTTTCACTCTGCGCCATGGTTCTGGCTGTGGGGCTTGGGCTGACTCTGGCCCTGCTGCGGCTGTATGGTCCGGCTCCGCTGGCGGCGCTTTCCTCCTTTTATGTGGAGGTGGTGCGTGGCACCCCGCTGCTGATCCAGATTTTGCTGATTTTTTACGGTCTGCCGCAATGCGGCCTGAACCTCACACCGTTTGTGGCCGGGGTGCTGGCGCTCGGGCTGAACTATGCTGCCTATGAAGCCGAGAATTACCGGGCCGGATTGCAGTCCGTCGCACGGGGGCAGATGGAAGCGGCACTGGCGCTGAACATGACGCATGTGCAGGCCCTGCGCTACGTGGTGGTGCCGCAGGCGTTCCGGCTCGTCATGCCCGTCATGACCAATGACTTCATTTCTTTGCTGAAAGACTCCTCTCTGGTCAGTGTCATTACTCTGACGGAGCTTACCCAGACCTACATCCGGCTTTCCTCAACCTATTTTGATTATTTTGGTACGGGGCTTATGGTCGGCGGAGCGTATCTTCTGCTTGGTCTGCCGTTTGTCCGGCTGGCTCGCATGGCGGAGAAAAAGCTCTCGCAGCCGCATATCAGGCGGCGTTAAAGCCGCCTGCCAATGCGCTTACGGCATGGCGGGGCAGAGAACACACCGTATTGTCTCCTTAAGTAGATTACGTCACAAATAAGACAAATAGCCTGATAGGTTTGGGTTATCACTTGTTTCTGTCTGCGGGTGTGGGACGCGGTGTAATAAACCGGGCTGTCCGGGTCTGACATATTCCAAGGGCGGCGGCGGGTCATGGCGGAATCTCTGCAAAAAAGTCCGGGATTGAATGGATCTTCTTTCAGCACTGCACAGCTTTGTCCGCGTGGCGGCCACAGGCTCCTTTTCTGCTGTCTCAAGAGAGACGGGAGTTAGTCAACCAACCATTTCCCGCCATATTGCGTTGCTGGAAGCGCATTACGGGACAACGCTGTTTGCGCGCACAACCCGCAGCCTGATGATGACGGAAGACGGGCGCAGCCTTCTCCCGCATGCGTATGAAGTGCTGGAAATTCTCGAAACCGCAGAAACTGTTCTGGGCCGCCGCCGGGCTTCCGTCTCCGGTCTGGTCAGACTGGGTATGACGACCGCATTCGGGTTGTATTTCACCAGTCGTCTGGGGGAATTGCTGGACCGCCACCCGGACCTGTCTGTTGAAGTTGTTATTCGGGACGGGTTTGGGGATCTGGTTGAAGAAGGGCTGGATCTGGCCGTGCGGGTTGGTGAGATTGCCGAAGGTCCCTGATTGCCCGCAAGCTCGGCGTCGTCCGCAAATGGCTTGTGGCGTCCCCGGCCTGTCTGGCGCGCTGTGGTACGCCCCAGCATCCCAGAGAGCTTCCGGAATATCCTGCTATTGTCTACAATTATGGCGGCGGCCGGCATGACTGGAACCTGTTCCGGGACGAGGAAGAAAGCGTGATTGCACCCTCAGCCGTGTTCCGCGCTAATAGTAGTGAGGCTGTGTTGTCGGCTGTTTCTGCCGATATTGGTATTGGTCTGCTGCCGGAATTTCAGGTGCGGCAGGATGTGGAGTCCGGCAAGCTGGTCAGGCTTTTTCCGGACTGGAAAATTCCAAACCTGCCGTTCTACGCCGTGCATACGGGTCCGCGCACTCTGCCGCTGCGCACCCGTACCGTGCTGGATTTTCTGGTGGAAGTGTCATCAGAAGTTCTGCGGGACGATCTGCCCGCCTGACAACACTCACCACCATGCCGAAGGGCTGCGCAGAGCATCCCCGGCATGGTGCTACCTTTAGCTGTGAAAGCCGGGGTCCGTTGCTACCGCCTGAGGCAGTGGGGCGCTGCTATCCACTTCCCCTTTATAGCTCTTGCGCAGGTAAGGCAGCCAGCCTTTTAGCCAGGTGTCTGTGCGGCTGACAAAGTCCGCCACTACGGGGGCATCCGCCATGCCGCCATGCGACCAGTTTTCAGGTGACCCCGGCACAACCGCCTTCGGGCCGGGAAGGGCCGGGCTGATCAGCGTGTGAATGGTCGCAAAGTCCACGCCTTTGCCAGACTTGCTTTTTTCAATCCGCGTCCATGCGGCATCTACCAAAACGGGTGGAAGCTGAAAGCCCATCATGCCAAGCCGTTGCAGCGCAGGCGGAATAAAGAGCGGGCTGCTCAGCATGCCCTGAAGTGCCTGATTGGAGGTGATGAACAGGTTGTTCACCACCTTGATGGGGGATGTCATCCAGCATTCTGTGCGGTTTCCATCCTGCGGCAGATCACCCACGGTAAAATTGAACGTACTGTGGCACTGGGCCTCAAGCTGTTCCGTCGCGGATGCCGGGAGGGACTGCGTCGTGGCCTGCGCAATAATAAAGCCCGTTACGGCCCCCTGTTCAGAGCGGACAAAAATGGATGTCAGAACTTCTCCGTGCTCCACATCATCCTGATAGTTCAGGACAGGGTGCCACTTGCCCGCAGGTAGCGGGAGCTGCCGTCCGGCAAAGGGAATCACGCCTTCAAACTGCGCATCCATTGGCGGCTGGGAGACCATCCGCCGTCCTTCATCGCCCCCATCCGGCTGTGCTTCTGTCCCGGGGGCAGACCAGCCCATCATGTGGCCAACTTTGGAGGTCAGCGTACCGTAATACGGCAACCGGTTGACCAGCCATGGGGCAGGAAACAGCACGGAAAACACCCCGCACACACCGGTGGTAATCAGGGCCGTGCGCCAGAGGGGCGCGCGTTGCCAGAGACGGGTAAAAGCGGACATGCCGGGGTGCTCAGTTCAGGGTAAAATCAAAAGCAGATGTAAGGCTGGTCAGAAAGACCAGCCTCACGGCGTCAGGCGGGCATGAATGGCATCCCCGTTATCGGGCGTACCATCCGCGATTTTGGCGGTAATCGTGCCATCGTCGTCCCGCACGATGCGCACCATCTCGGCTCCCTGCTGGCGGGCAATAATCAGCGATTCGCTGATCATATCCTCAATGGAGCGGACCAGATCACGCGCGGAGGCGGAATCCCCCATGCGGCTCTGGCGGCGCATCACGTCCATCAGCAGGCCTGCGTCAATGCCGCCGGTTTCCACTTTCAGGCCGTAGCTTTCAATCATGCCTTCAATTTCCAGCGCGGACACACGGGCAATATCCAGCCCTTTCAGCGCGCGGAAGACAAAGATGCGGTCCAGACGGTTGAGCACTTCCGGGGCAAAGCCAGCCTGACGCAGCGCCTCGACCGACTCGGCGCGCATGCGGTCCGGGTCGTTATGCAGGCGGTCGGCAATTTCCGTCAGCGCATCTGTGGCGATGTTGGAGGTCAGCACAAAAATGCTGCGCACGGTGGAAATCTGCTGGCCGGTGGAGGCTTCCGTCACATGCCCGTCATTCCAGGCGGTCAGGAATTTTTTGAAAACATCCGGGTGGGCTTTTTCAATTTCATCCAGCAGCACAACGGCATCCGGCTTTTCCTTCAGGCCGCCGGTCAGCTTGCCGTAAGTGTCAGACCCCACATAGCCTTTCGGCGAGCCAAAAAGCTGCGTGGCGGCGTGCGGGCTGCTCATCTGCGTCATATCAAAATGCAGCAGAGGGCGTTCAAGCTGGCGGGCGAGCTGTTTGGCCAGATAGGTTTTGCCGGTACCGGGCGGCCCGGCCAGCAGGAAGATCCCCACCGGCTTGCCCCGGACCTGCAAGGCCAGGCGGCGGCGGAGCTGGGTTGCGATATCCTCGCAGACCTGATCCTGCCCGATAACGCGGGCGCGCAGGTTGGCGGCCAGTTCCTCAGCGTCAATTGTTGTTTCCCGCTGCTCACGCGCCAGCATTTCTTCCAGTGCGTTGCGGTTGGTCAGTCTGGCGAGAACATCCATCATCCACCCCCGTCGGCGTAACAGGCCCTTGCGTGCGAGCCGTTCTGCGCGTGTTTCAAATAAGAGCCCCCTGATTGTCAGGAGCCCGCCTACCGCAGCCAGCACGGGCCAGGCCGGCGCGCACCATTCCATGAAGTGGGTGAGGGAGGCCAGAGAGAGGTGCAGGCTGATGGCCATCTGGACACTGGCAAGCACCAGAAAGATGACCATCATCAGCGGCATAAGCCGGTTAAGAGCCGGAAGAAGAGCTTTCATTGCGCGATCACCGTCAGGCCAAGTGTGTCACCCTGATGCATGATGGGCAGCGCTTGCGGGCCAAACATGGTCACCACACCACTTCCGATCCCGACAGCACCGGGGTCAGACGATGGAATGATATCAACATTCCCGCTGACTGTAATGGGAAGAATCAGAACCGTCGGCTTAGGCTGAAGCAGGACTGTCTGGTGCATGGTGCCACACGCCACCGTAACAGTGCCGCCAGCTCCCGTTGCATCAAAAATCGGCATGGCCACCAGCCGCAGTTCCCGCCGCTTCACGCCTGCCAGAATGTCGGCCTTTTCCTTTTCAGAAAAGCTGGTCATGGCCAGAGCTTCCGCCGCCTTGTCCGGGGCAATCAGGGAAAACTGCACACCGGGGCGCGGCTGAGCCGTGCTGCCGTTCTGGTCGGCACTGCCTCCGGCGAGAGGCGCTGTGGGGCTTCCGGTGTTTGAGCCAGCGTAATGAAAGCCAGCCCCGGCTACCAGAGCGCAGGTTGCCAGTGCGACCATGATGAGGCGCAAATGAGAGGGTTTTTCCTCTTTTTCCGGCTGTGCCTTGTATGCGGGATCAGGCGAATACGTCATGAAACAATCAGACATATCCGGGCGGGAAAGCGCAAGGGCTGAGACTGCAGCAAAGGCCTGAAAAAAGAATATGTCTGATTAATTTCTTTTTCACGAATTCAGCCGGGCGGGGCAGGCGACTCTCTTTCCGCTCTTGCAGCGTGGCGGTGTATCCCCTACATGGAGGATCATCCTTTCATTGAATTCAGAATTTTGGGGGGTGGCCTTGACGGGCCGCCTTTTTTGCATTGGACGCTGATCTGCCTGCTCATTCCGGTCTTGAAGCCCGGCTTGTCGCCCTTGTGGCGCCAACGCTGGAAGACATGGGATATGAAATTGTCCGCATTGCGGTGCTGGGGCGTGAAAGCCCGACCGTGCAGATCATGGCAGACCGCGCGGATGGTTCGCTGATCAGCGTGGAAGATTGCGAACGTATCAGCCATGCGGTTGGCGCCGTGCTGGATGTGGAAGACCCTATCCCGGGGGCGTGGACTCTGGAAGTTTCCTCCGCGGGAATCGACAGACCACTGACCCGCGCCAAGGACTGGAACCGCTTTGCCGGGCATCAGGCCAAGGCCGAAGTGCTGGTGCCGATTGACGGCCGCCGCCGGTTTTCCGGTGTTGTGCTTGGGGCGGAAGATGGTATTGCCCGGCTGCGGCTGGATGATGGGACCGAGGCCGCCCTGCCGCTGGAAGAAATCCGGCGGGCAAGACTGGTCCTGACAGATGCCCTGATCGAGGCGAGTGCGCAGATGGCGCGCCCGGCCGAGACGGGTGAAGAAGAAAAGAGCAAGGTCGGGGAAGAAGATCCGGCCGGGCGCAAGTTACACTGATCAAGCCGCCTGCTTTGGAGAGCTGAGAGTATGGATACCTCTGTTTCCCGTCCTGAACTGCTGCTGGTTGCAGATGCTGTCTCGCGCGAGAAAGGAATCGAGCGCGAGGAAGTTCTGGAGGCCATGGAGCAGGCCATCCAGAAGGCCGGTCGTGCAAAATACGGGCACGAAAAAGATATTCGCGCGACGATTGACCGCCGGACCGGGGAAGTCCGCCTTTCCCGCTGGACTGAAGTGGTTGAGACGGTAGAGAACGAAGAAACCCAGATCCCGCTGGCGATTGCCAGCAAGTTCCAGCCTGAAATCAAGGCTGGTGAGTATCTGGTTGATCCGCTGCCGCCGATTGATTTTGGTCGTATTGCCGCCCAGACCGCCAAGCAGGTGATTGTCCAGCGCGTGCGTGAATATGAGCGCAAGCGCCAGTACAATGAGTTCAAGGACCGCGTGGGCGAGATTGTGAACGGCACCGTCAAGCGGACCGAGTATGGCAACCTGATGGTTGAAATCGGCTCTGCGGAAGCGCTGCTGCGCCGTGATGAACTGATCCCGCGTGAAACATTCCGCAACTCGGACCGCGTCCGCGCCTACATCTATGATGTGCGTGATGAACCGCGTGGCCCGCAGATTTTCCTCTCCCGCACGCATCCGGCCTTTCTGGCCAAGCTGTTTGCGCAGGAAGTGCCGGAAATCTATGATGGCATCATCGAGATCAAGGCTGTGGCGCGTGACCCCGGTTCCCGTGCAAAAATGGCCGTTATCTCCCGTGATGCGTCCATCGACCCGGTCGGGGCCTGCGTTGGTATGCGTGGCTCCCGCGTGCAGGCCGTTGTGGCGGAATTGCAGGGTGAGAAAATCGACATCATCCCCTGGAGCCCGCAGGCGGCCACTTTTGTGGTGAATGCCCTTGCTCCGGCTGAAGTCAGCAAGGTGGTGATGGATGAAGAAGCCGGCCGCGTTGAAGTGGTTGTGCCGGATGAACAGCTTTCGTTGGCCATCGGCCGCCGTGGTCAGAACGTGCGTCTGGCTAGCCAGCTTACGCGCTGGGATATTGATATTCTGACGGAAGCGGAAGAATCCGAACGTCGTCAGGAAGAATTCCGCCGCCGTACTAATCTGTTTGTGGAAGCGCTGGACGTTGATGACGTCATTGCAGGGCTGCTGGTCACAGAAGGGTTCCACACGGTTGAAGAACTGGCCTATGCTGACCCGGACGAGCTGATTGGTATTGAAGGCTTTGACGAGTCGGTGGTGGGTGAGCTGGTTCAGCGCGCCGAAGCTTATCTGGTGCGTCAGGAAGAAAACCTTGATACCAAGCGCCGTGAGCTTGGTGTGACGGACGATATCGCCAATCTCGGGGTCTTCACGAACCAGATGCTTGTGACGTTGGGTGAAAAGGGTGTAAAAACCCTCGACGACCTCGCTGACCTGGCTGGTGACGAGCTTGTCGAGATTCTCGGATCCGATGCCATTGAGGAAGATGCTGCCAATGAAATCATCATGGCGGCGCGTGCTCACTGGTTTGATGGAGAAGAGGGTAAGCCTTCCGATCAGGAAGAAGGCTGAGCAGGGACTTCGGGCCTGACGAACAATGAGTGGTGATTTGCCCGAAGCGTATGATGATGAGAAAGGTCCCCTGCGGCGTTGCGCGGTAACGCGGGAGCAGGGGCCGCCCTCCCTGATGATACGGTTTGTGGTGTCACCCTCTGGGGTTGTTGTCCCGGATCTGGATGCCCGTCTTCCCGGACGGGGAATATGGTTGAGCGCCCGGCGGGATGTGATAGAACAGGCCCGCAAACGCGGCGTGTTCGCACGCGCCGCGCGGTGCCAGGTTATAGTGCCGGAAGATCTGTCCGCTCAGGTGGAGGCGGGTCTGCTCCGGCGCATGGTGGAACTTCTTGGGCTGGCGCGGCGTGCCGGGCAGTCCATAAGCGGTTTTATGAAGGTGCGGGAATGGGTTGCGCAGCGTCGTGCTGCCGTGATCGTTCACGCATCGGATGGAAGCGGAGATGAACTTGGACGGCTCATGTCGGGCGCCAGGGACCTCCCCGTGGTTGAGGCGCTCTCAACGGAAGACCTTGCAAAGTTTTCGGACGGGAGCGAGTGGTGAATGCGGCGCTGGCGGCCGGGGTTCTGGCCTCGCGTCTGTGTTGTGAGAATAAGCGTTTTTCGGGGGTTGCCGATGGCGGCTCCCGGGTTCGTCGGACCTTTCCGGCGGATGGGTGTGAACAGGCGGGTCAATGAGCGAAGGCAAGGATCAGGATCAGGGCAAGGGGCGTCTGTCCCTTCGACCGGCAGGGCGTTCGGACGTCGGACGGACGGTTGATGCCGGGTCCGTGCGGCAGAGTTTCAGCATGGGCGTTCGAAGGTTGTACAGGTTGAGGTGCGCAAAAAGCGTGGCCCCGGTACTCCTGGTGGCGCTGGTGGTCGAGGTGCCGGCGGGCGGGCCGGGGGTGGTCGCACCCTGACGGCTGCTGAACTGGCCATGCGCCAGCGTGTGCTGGTGGAGCAGGCAAAAGAAGCTGCTGAGGCTGAGCGGCGTGAGGCCGAACGGCGCGAACAGGAAAAGATTCAGATCCTGTCTGCGGCTGAAGAAGCACGTCGTCGGGAAGAAGACGAAAAGCGTGCTGCGGAAGAGCAGGCCGCTGCTCAGGTTGAGGCGGAAGAAGCCGAACGTAAGGCCCGTATTGACGCCATCAAGCCGATTGAGCCGAAAGGCCCCGTTGTGTCGGCTGTGCCGATTCCGGGTGAAGTGACGCTTGCGCCGCCCGTTAATCGCCTGAAGCCGCTGGCTGAACGTGCGATCATGCCGGCCCGTCCGCTCAAACCCGCAACACCCCGCCCGCAGCCTGCTGCGAGCACGGGGCGGAAG
>NZ_BAJW01000077.1 GCF_000613905.1 Acetobacter persici JCM 25330 | reverse complement strand
CTGCCTCCCGCATGCGGCAGAGCACGCCGGACCGCGCTGCCCGGACACGCGCGCGGCGGGTGTCTGCCGTACGGTCCTTTTTCCGGTATCTTGCCCGCAGGCAGGGGGTGGAAAACCCGGCGGTTGCTCTGCTGGCTACACCCCGCAGCAAGAAACCTCTGCCACGCCCCCTGAGCGTGACAGACGCCAAAGCTGTGCCGGAAGATATTGCTGAACTGGCTCATACCCCGATGGCGAGGCAGCGTGACGGCGCGTTGTTCCTGCTGCTGTACGGCTGCGGGTTGCGTATTTCAGAGGCTCTGAATCTGAATATTGCCGACCTTGGTACGCTGGCCAGCAGCGGCGTGCTGCGTATCCGCGGAAAAGGGAACAAGGAACGTCTGGTTCCGGTGCTGCCCGCTGTGCAGCAGGCGCTTGAAGCGTGGCGCAGGCAGCATCCTTCACCCGCGCCAGAGTCGCCTTTGTTTCCGGGGGTGCGGGGCGGCCGGTTGCAGGCCGGAGTTGCCCAGAAGGCCATGCGGGAATGGCGTGCGCTGGCCGGACTGCCGGACCATGTCACGCCCCATGCGCTGCGCCACTCTTTTGCGACACATCTGATGGAAGGCGGGGCGGACTTGCGCGTCATTCAGGAACTGCTGGGGCATGCCTGCCTGTCCACCACACAACGATACACTCTTGCGGATGAAGGCCGCCTGCTTGATGTGTGGAGCCGTGCGCATCCGCGTGCGCAAAAAACTGCTCAGCCGAGAGAAGGAACACGAGACTAATGACCGATGCCCTGCGCGCTCCCTGGCCCGCTATAGACCCTTACGCCCACGGCTATCTGGATACCGGGGAAGGGCATGAGATTTACTGGGAGGAATGTGGCAATCCGCACGGGATTCCGGTGGTGTTTCTGCATGGTGGCCCCGGTGGCGGATGCTCCCCCGCACAGCGCCGTCTGTTTGACCCCTCCCGTTATCGCATCGTGCTGTTTGACCAGCGTGGCTGTGGCCGGTCCAGACCGCATGCCTCGCTGGAGAATAACACCACATGGCATCTGGTGGCTGATATTGAACGCCTGCGGGTGTTTTTCGGGATTGATAAATGGGCGGTTTTCGGCGGGTCATGGGGGTCCACGTTGGCGCTGGCCTATGCCCAGACTCACCCGACGCGCGTAACAGCCCTGATGCTGCGCGGCATCTTCACGCTGCGGAAGGCCGAACTGCTCTGGTATTATCAGGAGGGTGCCTCCTGGCTGTTCCCGGATAAATGGGAAGATTTTCAGGCTCCTATCCCGCAGGCAGAGCGCGGGGATATGATGGCGGCGTATCGTAAGCGTCTGGTCTCGGAGGATGTTGCGGTACGGCAGGAAGCTGCTCTGGCATGGAGTCTGTGGGAAGGGCGCACGCTCACCCTGCTGCCCGCACCGGATATTGAAACCCAGCATGAAGACGCGGACTACGCGCTGGCGTTCTCACGCATTGAAAACCATTATTTCGTGCATGGTGGCTGGCTGGAAGAGGGCCAGTTGATCCGTGATGTGGACCGTATCCGGCATATCCCGACCGTTATTGTGCAGGGACGTTATGATATGGCCACACCTGTGCGCACAGCATGGGACCTGCACAGGGCATGGCCGGAAGCAGAGTTCAGGCTGATTAACGCCGCAGGCCATGCGTTGTTTGAACCCGGCATTCTCAGCGCCCTGCTGGAGGCGACAGACCGCTTTGCGCGGGAATTAGGCTGACACCATGCGGAGACGGGCACTCCGTATAGCACTTCTGGCCACGTTGTGGTCAGCCGCATCTCCCTCGCTTCTGGCCCCTGTGGCGCTGGCTGCGGAGGGGGTATGCCACCATGAGCGGATTGCCCGTGTGCCTTTGCATGATGATCAGGGTTTTCTGAACATCCCCGTTGAAATCAACAAACACGCGGCGAGCATGATTGTTGATACCGGATCGGAGGGGAGTCTGCTTTCCCCGGATGCCGCCGAGCGTTTTCAGGTCTTGCTTGACCCGTCTGTTCACACCGTCATGCAGGGCACCGGCGGGGTTGGGCGTATGGTGCCGAATGTCGTCGTGCGGTCTCTCACGCTGGGGGGGCTTGAGGCCGGACCTCTCTCCATGCCGGTTGGGGATCTGCCGGGTAAACCGACAACACAACCACCGGTTGAAGGGTTGGTCGGTGGAGATTTGCTCTCGCACTATGATGTAGAATTCAATGTTGCAGAGGGCTGGCTGAGGTTCTGGTCTGTCAAAAGCGGTTCAACCCCCTGTGCCGGACCAGCCGATTGGCATGTTATTTACCGTGCTGTGCCGCTTCAGTCCGCCGGACGTCGGGTGATTGTTCAGGTGATGCTGGATGGCAGGCCTTTGCGGGCCTTGGTGGATAGCGGGGCGCGGTCCCGTATCCTGTCAGATAAAGCTGCGGAAAAACTGGGTGTGACGGCCCGCATGTTAGCGGCTGATCCGGGTGGCCTGACGAGCGGTGTCGATGGTCATCAGCAAGTTTATCACTGGCATCGTTTTCACACTTTCCAGATCGGGCAGGAGCAGGAAAAAGAGCCTGTCCTGACGGTCGCACCCATTCATGATTCGGTGGATATGCTGCTTGGGTCAGACTGGTTTGCGGCGCATCGTGTCTGGATTTCGTATCAGACGGGCACACTTTACGTCATGCCTGCGCTCCGGCGGCGCAACTAACGGCGCAACGCTTGGAGAGCAGTAAAGTGACTTATAGTCTTTACAGAATGTTCCGAAAAAAAAGGAGCGCCAGAGACGGCGCTCCAGACAAGGATATTAGCCTGCTTTCAGACGGGTGTTGCACTGGCTGTAATAGCCGCCACCTTTCTGAATCCACTTCAGGTTGCCATTTCCTGTACCCGTTTTATTGGTGTTGTACTGGTCAAGGCAGGTTTTCATGCGAGCTTTACCAGCGCTGAGCTTGGCATACTGCGGTGAGACAGCGCTCGGGAAGACAACGCCTGCTGTTGTGGCAGCGGCGGCTGCCGGAGCCGTCGTGCTGGCTGCGGCCGGGGCTGTTGCAGGAGCTGCGGGAGCAGCGTCTTTCGCGGTTTCAGCCGGAGCGGCCGCTGCCGGAGTTGTTGAGGCGGCCGGTGCTGCTGCGGCATCACATTTAGCAGCTTTGAACTGCTTGTAGCTCTGGCCATCCAGCGTCCCGGCGGTGCGGGCCGCAGCAAAGCTGGCGTGACATTCCTTGGCGCTCAGAGCATGAGCAGCCGGGGCGGAAAGGGCGGTGGCACAGCTCAGGGCCAGTGCTGCAAGAGCAAAGCGAGCGGAAGATGTCATAAGGAAAAACCTCATCCAAATGCAGGGCAGGAAGATGCAGCACCATGCCACAGCACCCTGACTGTCATGGTATCTTATGATGAACAAATGTGTTTGGAAAAGGATTATCCCGACTGGAGGGATGTTAGATCTCTTCTAAAAGTACTTGTCGGTGGGGTCTGACTTCTCTGACTTTGGTTTTTTTCACTGAGGGGTGAAACGCAGCTGGAGAGTTCGAAAAACCCTCTGGCTTTAAGCTCGTGTCTATGATTTCATTTTTTCTGCGTTGATTGGGGGCATGGAAGATGAAGCAGCCTGGTTTCTTTGATGTTGAAAAGCGGCTTGCCCGGTTGAGCGGGCTTGGCGATCAACTCGAAGCGTTTTCCCGGACTGTGGATTTTGAAGTATTCCGCCCTGATCTTGAGAAGGCTCTGGCCTATTCAGACGGCAGCAAAGGCGGGCGTCCCCCGTTTGACCCCGTGTTGATGTTCAAAATTCTGGTGATCCAGACGCTGAACAATTTGTCTGATGAGCGGACAGAGTATCTGATCAACGATCGCTTATCCTTCATGCGTTTCCTTGGTCTGGGGCTGTCGGATCGTGTGCCTGACGCCAAAACGGTCTGGTTGTTCCGTGAACGCCTGACCCAGGCGGGTGCGATTGAAAGACTGTTTGACCGCTTCGATGCGACCCTGCGCACCGCCGGGTATTGGCCGATGTCTGGCCCGATCCTGGACGCAACGCTGGTGGCTGCTCCAAAGCAGCGCAATACGAATGCCGAGAAGGCAGATCTCCGGGTAGGGCGTATTCCTGAAGACTGGCAGGACAAGCCGTCCAAACTGTCCCACAAGGATCGCCATGCGCGCTGGACGCTGAAGTTCACGAAAGCAAAGCGGCAGGATGACGGGAGTATGCCCACAACGGATCTTGCTATCCCGTTCTTTGGCTACAAATCCCACGTCTTTATCGACCGGAAGTTCAGGCTGATCCGCAAATGGAAGACCACAGATGCCGCCGCCAGCGATGGGGAACGATTGAGAGATGGCATGCTTGATAAAACCAATACGGCCTCAACCGTTTGGGCAGATACAGCCTATCGCTCAAAAGCCAATGAGGACTTCATGGACAGAGAGGGTTTTGTCTCAAAGATTCACAGGAAGAAGCTGCACCTCAAACCCATACCCCGCCATATCCAGCGATCCAATGCAGGCAAGTCTGTGATCCGATCACGCATTGAGCATGTCTTTGCAGATCAGAAATCACAGACCGGACTATTCATCCGAACTGTCGGCATCATACAAGCCACCATGAGGATCGGGCTGGCCAATATCGTCTACAATATGCGACGCTTCCTCTTTCTGGAACGGATCAGTGCCGCAGAATAGCATCCAGGGCAGGAAGCCTTCTTTCTGCTCAAAATGCAGATCGGATGCCATCGCAGAAACCATCAATCAGTACGCCAAAACTCGAAAAATATGAGTCAACCTTACCAAACAAGGGTTCTTCGAACCCTCCACCTTATAAAAAAGCCCCTTCCAGCACAGAGGCGGGAAGGGACCAAAATATAAAGACTAATTAAGGCTGGGAGGCGATTAGTTAATCCGCTCTCCGTGCAGTGACATATCAAGTCCTTCAAGTTCTTCATCAGGGGTCACGCGCAGCCCCATGGTCAGATCAATGGCTTTCAGAAGAATAAAGGAGATGATGCCGCACCACAAAATGGTGACAAGAACGGCTTCACCCTGAACCATGAACTGATGCAAAGAGCCGGTAATGCCAGACGGGTTTGCGTCCGTAGCCGAGAGCGGACCATAAGCAAACAGTCCTGTCAGCAGCGCCCCGACAATGCCGCCAACGCCATGCACGCCAAATGCATCCAGACTGTCATCGTAGCCCATCAGATGTTTCAGAGATGTTGCACTCCAGTAGCAGATGACACCGGTAATCAGGCCAATCATGAGAGCACTTCCCGGCAGTACAAACCCTGCCGCTGGCGTAATGGCCACCAGTCCACCCACAGCTCCGGAAATGACACCCAGTACGGTCGGCTTCCCGCTGCGCAGCCATTCCACGAGCATCCAGCGACACCAGCCCCGGCGGCAGCAATCTGTGTCGTTGCCATGGCCATGGCTGCACGCCCGTTTGCCCCCACAGCCGAGCCCGCGTTAAAGCCGAACCAGCCAACCCAAAGCAGAGAGGCCCCGATAATGGCGTAGGTCAGATTAAAGGGGGAGAGATCATCTTGCCCAAAGCCTTTGCGCTTACCCAGCACAAGGGCGCAGACAAGTCCGGCAATACCGGCATTAATATGCACGACGGTGCCGCCTGCAAAATCCGCAGTGCCCAGGCCGGCCAGCCAGCCTACGGGACTCCAGACCCAGTGGGCGATTGGCGCGTAAACCAGCAGAGACCAGAGCACAGAGAAAATGCACATGGCGCTGAACTTCATGCGCTCCGCATAAGCGCCAGAAATAAGGGCTGGGGTGATGATGGCGAACGTCATCTGGAACATCATGAAGAGGCTCTCAGGAATCGTCATCGTCGTGGCATTTAGAGAATCTGCGCCAAGCGTGAAAGCAATATCAGCCCCGTTCTGGATATGCGCGCCAATCCCGTTCAGGAATATGCGAGATAAGCCACCAATCCAGGGCGTGCCTGTGGTAAAAGCCAGAGAATACCCCGCGACCATCCAGACAATCGACATAATGCAGCACAGCGCAAATGACTGCATCAGCGTTGCCAGCACGTTCTTTTTACGCACCATGCCCGCATAAAATAGCGCCAGCCCCGGGATGGTCATCATCAGCACAAAAGCAGTGCTGACTAGCATCCAGGCGGTGTCACCGGTATCAATGGCTGGATCTGTATTGGTAGCTTGAGCTATGCCCCCACTTAGAAAAAGCATAATGCCACCGGCTAAGACAGGTAACGCTGTGAAAGGCCGTGAGGTCATAGTTTGTATCCCTTTGTGAGCAAGATGTTCGGGACCTTTGCAAGAAAGATTTAGGGTGTAAAAATACTGATAATTACTATTGTCGCAATAGCGAAATGATTATTCCGAAATAATATTTAGAGACATAAAAAAGCTTTGATTGATATCATGTGCAGGGTTCAAAAAACCTTTGGCTCACGGCTCTTGTGCCTGATTTCAGGTACCGAAATTCTTGATAAAAACGAAGCAGGCTGAATTATTTGCAATAAACAATGATGGATGATTTTGCAGACTGTTTTTGCAGCGTTGTCCCTGTCTGCCTGTAGTAAGCAGACAGGGAATCATTCAACAGTTTTCTAAATTTTTATTATCAGTTAGTTGGTTATCTGAAAGTAGAAGATTTTTTAAATATTTTTTCATTTTATAGACCTTTTCTTTTGATGGTCTACCAACAAAATGGACAAAACCGCTTCTTGAGTAATTTTTATTAATATCAACTTCAACATATTTTGCATATTTTGTAAAATATGATCCATCCATTCCGCCAAATTTATAAGCTATAAAATTCAACACCTCTTGATCTGCCCAGCCGTTAAAATTTCTTCCAAATTTTATACCGATATTTGCAATAGTTTTTCTAACAAGGGAAATAAATTTTTGAACATTTTGATCTTCTATGTTGGGAAACGAAATCGTTCCTCCATTAAAACCACCACAATAAATGTCAATATTAAGTGAATCCAACTGTATTAATTGTGCTCCAATGGGGGGATGGGTCATTAGTCTATTAAAAGTTTCTATAGGGGCACAAATTTTTTCAGAGCAAACAGCATCAACAAGCATAGGTTCTATGGTATTGTCAAAAATTATATCCGGATCGAGGTATAAAACAGGCTGGTATCCAATATAATTCTTCTTATCCAAAATATTATACTTTGAACATACAAATCCGACAAAGTCTTTGGGATGAATTGTATCGATTTCAATACTATTTTCATCAAATTCGTGACAGATGTCATGAATTTCTTCCAAACTTTTATCTGTCATAACAACTATTTTTCCATAGAATTTTCCAATTTTTCTAATGGACTCAACACATAAGCCCAATTGTTTCATAACATCATCACTGGAATAAGCAGTTATATAGATAACAGGCTTATACAAAAGAAATTTCTCAGGAGACCAGCAATCTACAATGCCAATTAAACTATATTTATTAACATCTGTATCTTGCAATCGACGTAAATCAAGAGAATAAGGACCTATAGCAATAGAAAATATTTCGTCAATTTTTATATCAGAATTATTATATAATTTCCCGTCTCTCTTACATATCCATTTATTCGACATAATATAGTTTAAGTTTGAAACAAATTTTTCACTAACTAAAATAAACTGCTCCCATAAATAAGGATCATTTTTATTGAAACCAGAGCCATTGCCATCACAGCAAAGATATTTGTTATCTTTGTTGGTCAACAAATATGTACGCTCACTATATTTATATTTGATATTTATGTTTCCCAAAGTATTAACATGGGCAGAAAAAGAAAATTCATCATTTTCTCTTAATATAAATGAATCATCAGTATTTTTATTTATAATATCGACATATGATTCGCAGGGGATATCAATGATTTTATCTAAATTCATATTTTTTATGTCTAAAAAAATAAATTCTTCATTGTCAGAAAAATGAAGAAATTTTCCATTATAACTCATTATATACATAGCAATACCTCATAGATCCCGCGTAATACCGCATTACATGTAGTCATACATTGTTAACAAATGTACGATTCTAGTGTTTTTACAAAATTTTTGTTATTCAGGCAAATAATAATCCTTTACAAAACCTTTAGTGAGAAACAAAAGAGCACTTTCAACATTTAAAAACAAACCGCGCGAAACCCATCTAATAGCTAAGCTGATATTTTCATCTATACTTAAATGGGTACTTCTATGAAGTCCAAAAAATTTTATATGTTCTTCTTTTATCTGATCAATGAAGCTGAGTATATGTTTGTGTTCACTTGGATAGCCTGCGAATAAAGTCACATAATTTTTCTGTGAAAAAACTGATTTTTTCTTGAAAAGCTCAAACATTGCACCATAAAGAGCAAATTCAGTAACTGAATCAGCATCATCCCCCATCAGGCTAACAAAATAATACCAAGGTTTGGAAGAACTCAGCAGATCGTTGTTCATACATTCTCTGACGATCTCCGTTTCCATCACGTATGGAGTCGTTGATTGATATTTTTGGTACAATGCTCGATCTTGAGGTAAACCAACCAGTTCAAAAGCTTTGGCAAACCACTGACAAAAAGGGTTCCAAGCTTCGTACTCTTCCCTATGGACGATCGGTTGATTGTCACGAACAAAAAAATCTTTTTCTAGATGTCTAATAGCATGATTTTTGGCATCCAAAAGAACATAAAATTTTTCGTTTATATAATTTGAAATTATAATTTTTAGTATTTGCTGAGATCTGCTTCCGTGCATTTCAGGAAGCCCTATATTTATTATATCTTTCCGTTCAATCCAGAATGCACTAAAATCGGCTTCTTTTAATTCTTTTTGTAAAGATAGAAAAATATTTTCCCGCTCTTCAGGTTCTATTTCGCTATTGAGTACAATGACCCATTGTTTAATAACGTCATTACCATATTTAGCTAAAGAACGAGCTTGCAATAAAAGATTGGGGAGTTCTCCAGAAAAACAAATGGTGACAAAATCAAGGAAATGATCACCACTCTTAGAAGTGGTGTTTATATGAACTTGCCTTTTCACTGAAGTGCCATCTTTCATTCTATTATATCATAGGATCATAATATCATGAAAAACTACATGTCTCAATATACAATTTAATATCACATATATCAACAATATTATAACATTATACATTTATTAAAAAGAACGTTTGTAACCTATGAATATACATAGAAATAGAAAAACTGGATCAGAAATAGAAATTTATTTTTGATCAGTTTAGAATAATGCCTCACAACACTAAATTTCTTAATGTTTTTTGGGGGGCCTTGATTTCATGTCCCATTCTTGTGCACGGATCACTGGTGTAAGAATATCACGGACACCATAAGCATTCATATGGTAGTGATTTGAACCACCGGCATGATAGCTGTTAACGAATAATTCGCTGTTTGTGCAATCAGGCATGTTGCGTCGGCCTCCTCCATTCACCCTTACAGCGCTTCCTATGCACAAATTATGTATAACAATGTCTCCAAATCCTGCCCAATGAATATGTGGACAAAATTCGCCACCAAATCTCACGAGTGTTTGGTCGCAAATGTATTGATACCCTGTTCCTAGCCCAACCAAATCATTGCCAGGGTGCCAATTTGAGTTTTGGAATGGAGTCCACATAGAAACAACTGTACGATTACCCTTTACCATAATATTAAATTTAGCTGGAAAATTTGGAATAGGGATATCAGTTTTTACTCTAGCTATGTGGTCATTATCTACACCATCACTCCAAGACCACGAAATCATTCCATCATCATGATCAAAATATATATATATACTATTTGCATAGCGTATTTTATGCCCATCTATAGGGTTTCCACTTAAATTCATAGAAAAAAATAAAGGTTGCTCTTGGATCTCAAAAGAAACGGAAAAATCTGTAATGGAGTCAGCTGATAAGCCGGTTTCATTTTGAACAGGCGGGAACTTCCATCTTCCTAAATCCGCACAACCTTGAGGGTTGCCAAATCCAGAGAAGCCTTCTTTTGGATGAGGTTCAATTCGAGATAATACCAACTCACAAGGGTCGAAACCATCTCTTCTTATTGTATTCCATCTATAAAAATCTAAATAACCTAATCCAAAAGAAATAGCATACGTACGTAGCCACTTAGAGACTAAGTCAAATCCCTGAATAAATTTTTCAGTTCCATACTCATGAATGTCTGAAGAAAGAGATGGAAGATGAGATATTCCTATGATTATAGATGGTGGTTTTTTTAAGGATGAAAAGAATTTGATTAATTTTTTTACAGAAGAAGGTTCAAATTTACCAACATCATTGCCGCCACTATTTAGGAACAGAAGATCTGGCTCTAAATCTGCAATAGCCTCTTTCCAGCTTAATCCGTTACGTGCGTCAATCCATTCTGGCGGTCTATGTGTATTAGAGTTCATATCACTCCAATTGCGACCTCCTAGTGCAGCATTAACAAATTTAAAGCGCACACCAGGATTGCATTCCTGCAATGTTTCTAACCATGCAAAACAGGCATTTTCCGTATGAGACACCATATCACTAGCTGTAGCAAAAATACTGTCCCCCATGACAACGACTGTTGCTTCTCCCCTCTGGCAAGCTGTATGAAACTGCTGCAAATGTATTGTCCTGACAGTTGGAGGGAACATAACAGGACCTCCTAAATATTCAGGATGTATGCTTTTACGCATAGCACCCAATATTTTTCCTTCTCCCAGCAAATGAATACTGTCTGCTTTTTCAAAAGAAAAACCTTCTGCAGCTTTTAAAACAGTATCTCGCGATAAACGTAAGATTTTTTTCTCAATACTCTGGAGAAGATGATTAGCTTTTTCTAGAAAATCTCGGTCCATATCAGGAGAAGATTTCGCTTGTTGTGATTTTTTGATATTAATCAATTCATCCAACAAGGCCATTTCATCAGCATAATTTATTTCAGTCATATTTTCATCAACCTACAAAATCATTTTTAGTTTCATTACGTATAAAACGTAATAGATTTTCATCTTCTAAGTTGAAACTATCTTTTATCAAAGCTTCACGAAGTTCCAACCATGAAATATTCATACACATTTTCTGGAGTTCTACTTCTAAAGAAAAATCTAGATCACAGCCATTTTCATAAAAAACCGTTTGTATAATTTCCCTAGAGGAAAATTTATCTCTATAAAGATAGCCCAAAACTTGGCTGCTAATAATATTTTTCACAAATTGACTTGTATAGAAAATCTTTGATACAGAATTTTTTGCACCCCACAAAATATGTAATACCTTCTCTAATAGAAATATTTTTTCCATCCATTTTTGCAGATAAAACTCTATTATCGCCTACCTGCTCACATAAATTGGTTAAAGAGCCTTTCAGCACCATAGTGTTAAGATTTAAAAGAACCATTTTATCAATATCTACATTATGAGAATTTTCTGCCATATCTGATAATTCCTGAACTCCAGACAAGCAATAAAATGTCTTTAGATTCTCTATTTCTGGATTGTTTTCATTTCCTAAATACTGTGAGAATGCTGTTCCTATATCTCGAGAAAATGTTTCGGTTGATAGCGTATTTACATAAATATTGTCCGCAAAATCACATTCATTGAAAATATTATTTATATTTTTGCGCTGCGAATCTAAAATTATTTTATTTTTTTCAGTTAAAATTTGAATAGTATTCGGCAATATTTCCTGCAAATCAGATAAATTAGAATATTTAATTTTTTCTATTATCTTATTTAATCTTTCAGGGATATAATCAATTAAATTTTCATGGGTTGGATTGTATGAGTTCAGACCTTTTTCTATGGGATTGAATGTCGAAATGCCAATGGAGACAATATTACCGTTCTCTCTCCAAGTTTTTGTATCATTTTTTATGTAATCAAAAGCTTTCTCTAGAGATAAAGCTAGATTTTCCGCTATTCCATAAAGACCAAAAAATAAATGCTCTTTAGAATTGTAGGTGTCATTTTTAGGAATGTCTGATTTTTTTTCTATGAATGGAATATAGTCAACAGAAATATTTTCAAATTTATTACTGTAGCGGCTAAGTATTTCAAATGTCAAAATTCTGCTCTTAGGAAGATACCCTTCTTCAAACGCCACCCAATCACCTCTCATAAAGCGTTGGACGGCATCAGATTGTAAAAATATTTTAATAGCATCAAAAAACAGTTCAGAAAATTGTATGAATTTTTGTCGTAGCAAATCGAAATAAAATATAAAACTAGGATTTTTAGCCAAATTTTCAAGTATAAAATTTTTATTTTTTAATATTTTTTCAATAAGCTCTACATTCTCATAAGAAGATATTAATTCGAATACCACGCACGCGCGATTTGTATCTAAATCAGTAATACGATTTGCTAGAAATCCCAAGATTTGAGATTTCATATCAATTTTTGGTATGCAACAGTTTTCAAGGATATGCTCGATATCCATCTTAAAAGTCATTGGATCATGACGCCACGGCGCAAGTAGGCCTGAAACTAGATCAGATATCATATATTGTGTTGAACTAGAAAAAGGAAACGACCACTGAGTTGATTTTTGGTGCTCCAAAAACATAATATTATTTTGCAAAAGATAACTTCCCAAATTATAGGTCAAACTATTCCAAATATCATCATATGGCCACCATCCTTGTTTTGGAGGTAAAGTGGAAAAAATATTTAATGCCTTGTCAATATTTCCCAAGCGCCTGTAGCTTTCAGCGCCAAGCATTTGTATATCAGAAAAATCTTTAATAGAATTTGGAAGATTTTCAAAAAAGCTTACTTGATAAGATAAATCTATATTTCTCCTTAAATTAAAAGAAAGTATCTCTAAAGATAAAGAAACATTCAGTCCAAATTTTTCTGAAATTTTATTCAATAATAAAAATACGTCTAAGAAATTATCATCATTGCAAACTGTTATTGCATCATGAATAATATTATTCATGGCGTTATTAGAGTTTTCCTCTGAAAAATTGAGATTTTCTACCCCGTATTCGTCTGCCCGGGAGATAGCTGCCGCGAGGCCTTCGTTTTGCAAGGCGTCACTTAAGGTATTTAAACTGCTCATAATTATCTCCTAAACGTCAAGACATTTGCTTTTGTGAAAACTTATCTATTTTCTAAGGACCTGCTGTAAAATACCATATAATCTTTTTTATCTCTACTCACGTCAAAAGCTTTAAGAATAAAAAATATTATTTTGAGTGCGTAGACACAAGATATATTCTCTTCAGAGAAAATATTTAAGTTTATGAAGTTCATGAATTTTAATTTCTACTGACCAACGAGGTATTCTGATGTATGGTGTAAGAAGTAAGTATTTTTATGCATTGATTGCCTGATGTATTTTCTATTTTTCTGGCGAGGAATGCGCTGGTAATTGCTCTATTCGATGAATGATAAGTTTCAGGGGAGGACTGAGAGCCCTTGTGGAAAGTCACGGATAAGCGTTTCCGCGCAGCATGAGGCTTCCCATAGCGACGTCGATCC
This sequence comes from Acetobacter persici JCM 25330, assembly GCF_000613905.1. GTDB lineage: Bacteria > Pseudomonadota > Alphaproteobacteria > Acetobacterales > Acetobacteraceae > Acetobacter > Acetobacter persici. The sequence continues at coordinate 18 of NZ_BAJW01000077.1, read as the reverse complement.
GCCGTTCGTATTCGTTTG
>NZ_BAJW01000078.1 GCF_000613905.1 Acetobacter persici JCM 25330 | reverse complement strand
TGCGCATTCAGGTCTTTTTAAAAAGATTGTAATTCCATCATCCTAGGAGGACCGCCCTGCGCATGGGTGCAGTCGTGGCGCTATTTCCGATGGGCTGCCCCGAAGCTGGTACCGCGCGTTCACGCCCCCATGCACGGATCGCCTCAATCTGTTCGGGACTGGTACGTGACAGTGGAACGATATTTTGAAAACTGGAACGATAGAGATCGGGCGTGATGCCCGCATCCCCGTTCAGGAACGCCTCCTCCACCACTTCGCGCACGGCCGCCTCCAGATCCGCGCCAGCAAAACCTTCCGACATTTCAATTAGTTCTTCGAGTAATCCGGCATCCAGTGGCTGCAATTTACCACGTTCGACATACAAGCTGATGATTTCACGCCGCTCATCACTGCCGGGAAGATCGACAAAGAACAGTTCGTCGAACCGGCCCCGCCGCAACAGTTCGGGCGGCAGCTTCGATACGTCATTGGCGGTTGCAACCACGAAGACCCGCGCCTGAGATTCTTGCAGCCAGAACAGGAACTGCCCGATCATGCGCGTGGTCACGCCGGATGAGTCCGATCCCCCCGCGGCCAGTCCCTTCTCTATCTCGTCAATCCATAGGACGCACGGCGCCACGCGGTCTGAAGCTTCCAAGGCTTCTTTTAGGCGGCCTTCACTCTGCCCTACGTACATGCCCATAAGGTTGGCAAGGTCCAGCCGATAGAGCGGGATTTCAAACTGCGCTGCGATTGTCTTGGCAGAAAGTGATTTGCCACAGCCTGGCACCCCTACTAGCAGCACGCCGCGCGGCGGCCGGATCACACGTTCGCGCAGGTCCGCCGTCAACAGCGGCCGCTTGCGCTGGAGCCATTTCTGCAGTCCGCTCAGGCCACCGAGGTTGAGTGTCTCAGGCCGCAGAGCTACGCGCTCAATACCCGACACATCGGAAAAGACGCTGTCCTTTGCACGCATCAGTTCCGGAAAATCGCTTTTGCGGATGCTTCCACGCGCCGCCATCATGGCGATGATGTTCTCCGCCTCGATCTTGGTCACGCCACCAAGGATGGTGGCCGCGCGCCGCATGTCACTCTCGTCCCACTCGATGGGCATGAGGCCGCGATAATCATCGATCTGACGGGAAATGTTTATGTAGGTTTCGTCCTGGTCCGGTGGCGACAGCATGAGCGACACGCCAAGGCGCTGCACCTGACTCCACACCGCCTTGGTCGTGACCGCGACGATCGCCCCGCCCTTTTCCGAGGCCAGTATCACAGTGTCCAGCAACTGGCGTGCAAAGGCGCTGTCGGTGTCCACGTCATCCAGCTCGGTCAGCACGAAGGTCAGGTTCTGACGCTGCATCATCTGCTGTGCCGCGAAATCGACCGCGCCGATGACGGAACGATCCTCATTGGTCACGCGGTTGGTCGTGATATCCATCGTCCCCTTGGACAGGGTGTGGACATGGGCCGTGACACTCTGCCGCGCGCAGACATCGCGGATCAACTCAACCGCCCGGCTGCGTTCGGTCGTCTGGATCAGGATGAAGGGAACACGGGCCTTGAAGGTCCGCTCGAAAGCATCAAGAAATTCGCTGGTATTCACACTATAGCCTCATGGGATCAGAGCAGGATGCGACGGCCGGATGTTTGCGAAGCGTGGCCATCTTCCATCACCATGGTCGTTGGCGCCAAATCACGGTCGATCGGATTGTCCCGCAGTATCTTGGCTAGGCGCCCCGTGCGGTCGCTCGTAGCGCTTTCAAGTAGGCTTTTCTGGATGGACGCAGTGGTCTGGCGGATCATGTCGGCAAGCTGCGCCGGCAACGGATCGGGCCAGCACGACAACGTGGCGTAGCGCGACAGTTGCGCGAAGGCACGACGAGCGTTCACCATGGCGCGGCCAAGGTCATTGACGTCCGTGCTCTTCTCCAGGTGCCGTTGCAGCATGAGCCGGATGATTTCCATGCGCGCATGCAGCGTACCTGCAGCGCGGGTGGCAAAGGAATTCGCCATGCCACGGGTCCAGTTGACCTTTCCCCCCTGCGCAAGGCCAAGCAACACGTCATCCTCTCCACCGTGTTCAAAACGCTCGAACCAGGCGCTCCACTCGGCATAGGTTTCGGGTGCGTTGCCAGCATTGGAAGCATTTGGTGCCGCACGCTTGCGCCGTAATCCGAACATGCCTATCGCCGCCGCACGAACTGCGTGGCGGGCAAGAGGTCCCATTCGGGGAAAGCATTGGCCAGCGGATCGGCGGTCGCATTGCTGTCAGAGGTCTGGGCCTGCGCCACTTGGGCCGGAGTTGATGGTGCGGAAGAGGGCGTTGCCACAGGCGTTCCGGCGCGGGGAATAAAGACATCACGGGTCATGAAGGCGACTTCCCTATGTTTTTAGCTGTTGCTCAGGATGCGGCGTGAACTTTCCTCACGCAATGCGAGATGGCTGTCCGGGGCAATCGCATCGATATAGGCGCTGGTTTGCGTGGCCACGGCATCACGTGCTGCGAAATCACGCAGCCATTCTACATATTCCGCAAGACATCCATCGAGATCCGCTTTTTCGGACTGCGCGCGCCTGTCGAAAGAATCACGTACCATGTCTCGCTTTTTTTCCAGCCCTCTGTATTCAAAAAATACCCAGGCTAGGAGCGCCACCCCTATAAAAGCGAAGATAAAATTCCCCGTGAACATGCTCAACAGCAACAATATACCCAAGATGCCGCAGATTACATGCTTCGGCCCCAGCTTGACCAGCGCCAGCGCCGCCAAGCATTCACTGTGGATATGCTGCTCCAGACTGGACCGAAGCGCCTTTTCTTCCGTGCCGTCATGCGTCTGTCCGGTCCAGTTTCCGATCTGCAGATGTGCTGTATCTGGCTGGGTCCGTCGGGTTTCAATGGTCAGGTCGGAAAAAGCATTATGCACCCATGCGCGCGACAGCGCGAAGGCAAGGCGCTGCGAAGCACGTGACGCCCCCGAGCGTTCGGCATGCATGGCCGCGTTCGTGAGGAGCTGGGTGAAGCTGACATTTTCCTCAAACGCCTCACGCTCAAGGTCATGGTGCTTTTCAGCGATATCGACGCGACCGTCCTGCGCGATGATGGCCTGCAGTCGAGCTTCCTCCTTTCTCAGAGGCAGTTCAGCGGCATCATGGTCAGTTACCAGATGGGTCAGCAGGTCATCCACCGCCTCCGCCAGGCGGGTGGACGAGGGTAGTGAAGATTCAAAGATCTCGCGCATATGATCGAGGAATACAGTATTCAGGCTGGCACGGTTAAGCTGACCATTCAACGCCGCCCAGTTTGTGCATAGACGTTCCAGATGTGGATAGCGTGCACCATGCTGGTCCTCGGGGATCTTAGACAGTAGGGCCTGGCGCCACTGCACGCGCTGCTCCTCCACAAACCCAGCCCGGTCACTAAGTTCACCAATCCAGGCCTGCAGCCGCTCGTAGCAGACCTGCTGCACATTGGGCTGAATACGCCGCCAGCGGTGGCATTGATGAGGATGATGGTCTGCCGTTGCAGTTGCATGGGGTTCTGCTGCCCCAGGAACCGGTCCAGCCATGTGGCGGAGGCATTACCCCGGCCAGCACGGCGCGAGATCAGTGCGAAGAACAGGCTAGTTTTTTCATCATCCCGCCGCAGAGCTTCCCCCAGCGCACGTTGGGCCAAGAACTGGTCATCGCGCAGCCAGGCCGCCAGCGCCACAAGTGCCGGGGCCAGCCAGTAAGCGGGAGTCAGCACCATAAGTTCTTCAGTAATGTCACGCATCGTTGTGGTATGCACGACACTGATGTCGGTTGCCTGCAACAGGCCGACCGCCGCGCGGCGCACATCGCCATAATGTCCGAATTTCGACGTCAGTTCCTGCCGGATTTTGATCAGTCGCGTTTCGGCCAAGCTGACCTGCGTGGCGCGATTATATGTATCAAGGAACTGGTGAAACTGCGCCTGCAGGTCGAAGAGTTCCTTCCGGGTTATGGTGACGGTGTCATCAACTTTGTCGATCCGTCCCCCCACATCCTCGATATTCCTAGAGAGAGTGCGCAGACCGCCGCTGATCGCGCTCAGGTCGGCCGTCTGGATAATGCGTTCAGACATGAAAATCAGCCCATCGAAACAGATGTGGTGCCATCGTCAGCAATGGCGACAAGGCGATCGGAAAAAACTTCGATCACGGCATAGCACCCGGAAGCAGCCAGCGAACGCGCACGTTCCATGCCGCCCGGCATTGCCTCTCCACATTTGAAATGCCTTATGATATGGCCGGAAATATCCACGATATGCACCTCATATGGCGCTCCGAGATAGCATTTGGACACCCATCCCAACGGCCAGCTTGCCGGACCATCGGGGAATTCCGCCACCACGGCGTTACGGATGGCATCAATGCCTGATGCTGAAACCGGATCGCCGGTATCGAGCTTGCGTAACGCATCGACATAGCTACTGCTGCGCCGCCGACGAAGTTGCTCTACAGAAAGCTGTCGACCAGAAGACAAGACCACAGGTGCTGTGTGCCTGGAAGACTGGAGTTTGATCGTTCCGGTATTATTAATAAATATCTGCCGCGCCATAATGGATAAACTTAATCCAGTTTCTGAATTACTTAAAATGTAATTATCGATCAAATCGAACATCGTCTGTCAAGCATCTATTTAGAATGATTCGGTTTCAGGTTGATAGAGCAAAAAACCCATTTCCAGAGCCTTTTTGGAAGTTCTATGTTGAACAGCTCTTTGCAACCGTCGGGTTGGCCATATTGGGGGGGGGACATAGTGCAGGGGCTAACCCGGCTTATGCTGCTTGAAGCCGAGCCACTCTTTTGCGGTTATTTACGAATGCAACGAGGGTCTATTCAGTCATGACTTTTGTAAGACCACGCAGGCGGAATCTTCCGAAGCTCATGATGCCTTTGATAATTCCGCGAATCGGTCCGCGGTCTATTTGCGTTGTCTGTTAGGATATCCTGAGTTTTCGATCATGCGGCTCAACCTTGTGTATGCCTGTTCGCATCGTAATGGCCGCTCTCAAAAATCGTCCAATCGGCTGGAATGTCTGACATGAGGCGAAAGCGGCCATTAGAGATGGCTAATTTTTCTATCTTTGAGGGGGTCAACGGGGGATGCAATCCCCCTTGCCAGCTGCGCCATGCACCCGGAACGGGTAGCCATGGAGCACTGCTGGCTCCCGCCTAACTCCAGCCTTTTCTGAAGATGTCGTTGGGATAAGAAATGGCTTCAACGGTCTGTTTGAGATTGGCCGTTGTGATGCCGCTGAGATAGGTCGAAGTGCCCTGGCTCTACCTGGCTGTCGTCATTGATCTGTTCAGTCGTCGTGTGATCGGGTGGGCTGCAAGCGACCGGATGAAAAAGGATCTGGCCATCCGTGCCCTGGATATGGCGGTGCGGCTGCGTAACCCGGTGCCCGGCTGCATTTTCCACTCCGATCGTGGCAGCCAATCCTGTTCTCATGATTTCCGGAAAAAGCTGCAGGCCCATAGAATGCTGGCTTCAATGTCCGGAAAAGGAAACTGTTTTGACAACGCCGCTGTCGAAACGTTTTTCAAAAGCCTGAAGGCGGAATGGCTCTGGAGGCAAAACTGGCCAACCCGTCGTCAGGCGACTGCTGCCATCTTCCAGTATATCAATGGGTTCTACAATCCACGGCGACGCCATTCATATCTGGGCGGCATCAGCCTCTCGCTTTCGAAGCAAGAGTGGCATAACGAGATAAGCGACCGGCACAAAACCGTTACAAGTCCATCAAGACTACTTTAGTTGTTCAAGTGATTGATCACTTCCATGCGCTTTTAAGGTCAATAATATTCCGGATAAAAAACAAAACTATCCACAGGGCAAATTGACCCAAAAACCAGCCATTTTCCGCCGCGATTCATTCCGGTTAAGAAACGCTAAGCCATTGTTTTCATTGAGTTCCGAAAATGGCGTTTGGGATTTAATCCCAAAAGTGCCCTTTTTTACAACAGTGTTCAGTTTTTTTGTGGTACAAAACACACGGCCACACTGCGGTACTAATCACACACCAGCCTAAACACCCTAAAATGCGCCGGGCAAGCCCATAGAGCAGCATCCGCGACACCAACGCCCGCTACACAGGGCCACAACGAGACAAAAATATCGATCCGCGCTCCCTGCCACAGGAAAGCCCCACAGGCCACCACAGCCTCAAAAAAACGGTCTCTATGGCGATGTTATTCTCCTTCATGCCCCAAAACCCTCTCTTGGCCGACACCCTCATTCCCCAAAGGAGTCCTAAGGAACCATAAATCAACACGTCAAAAACCTGAAATCAGGCGCAAGAGCAGTCAATCAAAGGTTTTTCGAACCCTCCAAATTCCGTCATACTTACTCGCAGGTATGTAATTGTCTGTCAGTATGTAGGGGGTTATGTGGTGGTTATCAAGAATGTCGCTCAAGAGGAGTAGAATGATGCAGGTTCACTATCACCGGCAACAAGTTGGCGAGGTCGGCATTTTCTATCGGGAAGCAGGCCCGAAAGACGCGCCAGTGCTCCTGCTACTGCATGGTTTTCCAACCGCCAGCCATATGTTCCGGGATCTGATCCCGCTGTTGTCGGATCGGTACCGCGTTATCGCGCCCGATCTTCCCGGTTTTGGCCAGACAAGTGCGCCGTCACGTGAACGGTTTGCTTACAGTTTCGACAATCTGGCCAACGTGCTGAGTGGTTTCGTCGAAGCGCTGCATCTGAGGCGCTATGCACTCTATATTTTTGACTATGGCGCGCCTATTGGTCTGCGGCTTGCCATGCGCCATCCTGAACAGGTGACCGCGATTATTTCCCAAAATGGCAATGCTTATATGGAGGGGTTCAGCGATCAATGGACTTCGTGGCAGGCCTATTGGGCAGATCCCAGCGATGCCAAACGCGAGGCGTGTCGTGAATCTCTTTCGCCGGACACGATCCGCAACTGGCAGTATGGAACAGGTGCTGATCCGACTCTCCTGTCGCCCGATGGTTATGAACTCGATATCGCTCATATGGCGCGCCCGGGTGTTGAGGAGATTCAGTTGGACCTGATCCTTGATTATCGGAGTAACGTCGCACTCTACCCGGATTTTCATGCCTATTTCCGGGTTTATCGTCCACCGTTCCTAGCAGTATGGGGACGTTTTGATCCCGCATTTCTACCAACGGGCGCGCTTGCCTACCAACGTGATCTGCCAGAAGCGGAGCTCCACCTGCTCGATGCAGGCCACTTCGCGCTGGAGACCCATCATCAGGAGATTGCTGGATATGTCGCCGCCTTCATGGGGCGGCTCAACTCAGTATGATTAGTGAGCGTTTGTCTCGATATCAGATGGTTAGTTATGTTTTGTGAGTGGCTTTGATGCCGGTAAGAAGCAGGTTTATGCCTGCAAGAAACTGTTCGCGATCATCGTGGCCAGACATGTAAGCGGCCATACTGTTCACAAAAGGATAGAGTTGTTGATCGAGGGCGGCCCATCGCGCTGCGATGCGTTCCAATGATGCGCTTCGGGCTGTTCCGGCGTGGGAGGGACTCATGGTCGCTGCGTACTGTCCTGCCAGCCCAAGGATAAAATTCACAATTGCTGTTGACGCATTGAACAGATCCCTATCATGGACACCCAGCTTTTCAATCTGTCGCCCGATCTGCTCAAGCAGGAGCGTGACGGCATGTTGCCCCGGGTTGCGTGAGAGTTGCGATCCGACCCAGGGATGAGTGTCAAGCATGTCGAAAATCTTCCGGCATATGAAGCGAATGACGTCCTCGGGAGCATCATTCGTCGCAATCTGGGCGAGTGTTCGAGCGACAATGTGGTTCGTCGCGGCGCTCAACAGATCCTGTTTATTGGAGACGTGCCAGTAGATGGCTCCGGACCCAGTTGAGAGTTGCGCCGACAGGACACGAAACGTGAGTGCGCCTTCGCCTCTTGTGTCGAGAATCTCGATTGCTGTTGCGACGATCCGATGCTTCGACAAGGCATGGGCCTGGCCGCCGGTTTTCTTGCTCGTTTTTCCCATCTCGTTGACTTGGCACAGCTGGAGCATTATTCCAATGGGACAATGGTGGAACGATGTTCCATGGGCCAAGGTAGGCAGATATGGTGGATGTAACGATTGTCGGTGCAGGGTTGGGAGGGCTTGTCCTTGCCCGTATTCTCCACATCCATGGGATCACCGCGACAGTGTTCGAGGCAGAAGCGTCAGCCGAGATCCGCATGCAGGGTGGTCAACTCGACATTCACGAACATGACGGTCAGTTCGCGCTGGCATCCGCTGGATTGACCGACGCATTTCGCTCAATCATTCACCACGGAGCGGAAGCCATGCGCGTGCTCAGCCGGGACGGCACCGTCCTGTTTGATGCGCAAGATAATAGCGGCGGTAACCGCCCTGAGGTTCTGCGTGGAGATTTGCGGCGCATTCTATTGGATTCCCTGCCAGACGGGATGGTCAGGTGGGGGAAAAAACTTGAAAAAGTCGCGACCACGGGGTGTGGACATTACGAATTGACTTTTTCTGATGCGTCGACCGTCGTCAGCCGCCTTCTTGTTGGAGCAGATGGAGCATGGTCAAGAGTCAGGCCCTTATTGTCAGATGCACAGCCTGTTTATACCGGCGTCGCCTTCGTTGAAACATGGCTTGAAGATGTGGACGTAAAACATCCACTCGCAGCGCAGGTCGTTGGAAAGGGAAGTTTGATTGTGCCTGCGCCGCGACAGGGTATTTTCGTGCACAGGGAACCGAATGATGTTCTGCACGCATACATCGCCCTGAAACGTTCTACCGAATGGTTGGCTGGGATTGATTTTGACAATCCTTCAGCAGTTCGGGCATGTCTGGCGTCAGAATTCGCAGGCTGGGCACCTGGCTGCCTGTCCTTGATTATGGAAGGTACAATGCCACCGGTTTTACGAAAGCTGTATGGCCTGCCGATCGATCACCAATGGGCGACGCGTTCTGGTGTGACACTGCTGGGCGATGCGGCTCATCTCGCGCCTCCAGCAGGTGAGGGGGCGAACCTTGCCCTGCTGGATGGCGCTGAACTGGCTGCCGCCATCATCGCCCATGCGGGAAATCCTGACGCTGCGATTGCTTTGTATGAACAGACGATGTTTCCGCGTTCCCGGGCGGCGGCGGCTGGAGCCCATGAGATGTTGTCAATGATGCTTGGAGATACGGCGCCGGACTGCGTTGTTTCTTTTATGAAAGACGTAGGGATGAATGAGAAAACACATGATTAATTTCCATGTTTATCAATCATTTATGGACCGAAATGAACGAACGAAATCGATGAACGCCCTCAGTGGTGGTGGTAGTTGACGGTGACCGGAATAGTAAAGCAATGGCCCTGAAAAGGGCGTTGTCCAGTCTGAAAGTATGACTTCAAGCGCGCCCCTGTCGATATGAGGCATAAGCCATTCTTCAAAAAGACGGACAATGCCAAGACCTGTTACGGCGGTTTCAATCAGGAGATCACACGCCGACCCCGGTTGAATTAATAAAGGTCCAGAGGGTTCGAGGCGGATAATTTCTCCATGTTTCTCAAACTCCCATACCGCCGTCGCCCCGCTGGAGAAGCGGAGCCCGAGACATGAATGTCCCAGGAGGTCTTCCGGGTGTTGCGGGCGGCCTCTGGCCATCAGATACGCAGGCGCGGCGGCTGTGAGTATACGTTGCGTGCGCGGTCCGAAGGGAACAGCGATCATATCCTGCTCAAGCCGCTCTTCGTAACGGATGCCCGCATCTGCACCGGAGGCAAGAATATCGACGAATCGGTCCTCGACTGTTATTTGGACGTGTATTTTTGGATATGCGCTCAGGAATGACGACAAAATCTCCGGGAGTATGGTTCGGGCAATATTCGCTGGCACATTGAGACGTAGTGTGCCTGCCGGCTCGTCAGTTTGTGCATGTACAATATCGAGAGCAGACTGGATCTCAGAAAAAGCAGGCGAAAGCCGCGCAAACAGACGCGCGCCTGTTTCAGTCATTGAGATACTGCGCGTACTGCGGTGTAACAGACGGACATTGAGGCGGGTTTCCAGTCTTCGCAAGGCGTCGCTGAGGCCGGATGCCGAAACACCTGAAACGCGTGCAGCCTCACGAAAACCACCCGCTCGCGCGACAGTGATGAACGCTGAGAGATCATCGAGTTCCAAGGGCATTGTACGTTTTTCCGAACGGCCTGTGCGAAACTGAGCAGCTTATCGATCATTTACAGATAGTCCATATCTGGGGTGATCACTACTGTTATGGATATCCCAATGACGAATCGTAATATTCTAAACACCTTTTTGCTCGGTGACCGTGTCGTAAACCGTATGGGTTACGGTGCTATGCAGCTTGCCGGTCCTGGCGTATTTGGACCACCGAAAGACCGTGAGGCCGCGGTTGCCGTACTTCGTGCCGCCGTCAAGGCTGGAATCAATCATATTGATACCAGTGATTTCTATGGTCCGCATGTGACCAACCAGATCATCCGTGAGGCACTTTATCCGTATCCGGATGATCTGGTGATTGTTACGAAAGTCGGTGCAAAGCGCGGGGCGGATGCATCGTGGCAGCCTGCCCAGAGCAAAAGTGATCTTACCAAAGCCGTACATGATAACCTGCGCAATCTCGGGCTAGATCAGCTTTACGTCGTCAACCTACGACTGATGGGTGACCCTCACGCTCCGCAGGAGGGTTCACTGGAGGAGCCATTCTCGGCTTTGGCGGAACTCCGTGAGCAGGGCCTGATACGCCATCTCGGTCTCAGCAACGTGACCGCCAGACAGGTGACTGAGGCTCAGGCAATCGCACCAGTTGTGTGTGTGCAGAACCATTATAATCTCGTTCATCGGAGCGATGATGCGCTCATTGATGTCCTGTCGGCGCAGAATATCGCCTATGTGCCATTTTTCCCGATAGGCGGATTTAACCCGATCCAGTCGGGTGCCCTGTCTGAGATCGCAGCCGAGGTTGACCGCAGCCCGATGCAGGTTGCACTTGCCTGGCTTCTGGCCCGTTCGGCCAATGTGCTGCTCATTCCGGGAACATCGAGTACCGTCCATCTGTCGGAAAATCTCGCAGCGTCGACACTCGACCTTCCGGACGATGTGAGGGTGCGGCTAGACGCGATAGCATGATATCTCCAAAGAAGGTCTGGACAGTTGTGAGCTGACTAAGACCAGAAAAAAGGTCCGGTTTAAAATACCTTGCGTTTTTATGCCGGTTCGGAGGTGAGATGTGTCCGGGGCTTCTTTGGCTACCAGACGGCTGAACGGTAGCCAAAGATCATGGATCAGCATGACTCGAAATTTTTGCAAGATCCGATGCGCGCTGATCCTCCCATTGCCGTAGAAGACGGGGGCGCCGTTCGCCTACCCGGTCACTCAGAATGTCTGCTGCAATGATCCGATCCGTACGGAAATGGCGGAAGTCCTGCCGTCGTTCACACCAGGCGATCAGCATGCGCGTGCTATCGGAATAGCCAAGAATGATGGGCCATACCGTGCGCTTTGTTAGAGCACCGTGTTGATCGCGATATTCGATCTGCAATTTTTTTCCGGAGCGGATTGCTGTTCTGAGGATTGTTAAATCAACCCCGTCATCTGATACGCTCAAAGGTAGTTTCGCAGCTGTGCTGGGCGTAGTGATGAGAGCTTGCAAGGTCTCGGGAACAGTTAAGGCTATTTTTGCAAGAGCGTCCAGAGCGGCACGCGAGAGTGGTGTGTCACCATGGGCCGCGACCCATTGGGCGCCCAGGACGATGGCTTCGAGTTCATTCGGGCTGAATGCGAGCGGTGGCATGTCATATCCTGCATCAAGGATATAGCCGATGCCCGCTTCTCCTGAGATGGGCACATGCTGTCCCATTAAATGCACAATATCCCGGTATATCGTGCGCGTTGATACCTCAAGTTCTTCGGCTAGTGCTTTCGCCGTGACAGGACGGGAGGTCCGTCTCAGGATCTGGATAATCTGAAAGAGGCGCTGGGTGCTACGCAATGGTTTTGCAATCATGCTGACAGGATGCTGTCAGCATGATTGTGTCAAAAGGTGCGGAACGCAACATTGTCTTGGAAGTTGATTATGAAATTTGCCTCTACCCGTCTGATTGCCGCTGATATAGCGAAGATGGTTGCCTTTTATGAGTTGGTGACCGGGCAGTCTGCCGATTGGCTCGCCCCCCAGTTCGCTGAAATCGTTACCTCTGGTGCGAGGCTTGCCATCGGAAGCGCAGAGACGGTTGCTCTATTCAAGGAGGACACGGCCGAAGCGGGAGCCAATCGTACGGCAATTTTGGAATTTAGGGTCGAGGACGTGGACGTAGAATTTGAGCGGTTGAAAAGCAGCGTGGAAGTCGTGATCGAACCAAAATTACTGCCATGGGGCAATCGTACGGTTCAGTTCCGTGATCCCGAAGGCACTCTCGTTAGCCTCTTTACGCCAGTAACTGAAGGTGCGCAGGCCCGTTTTGGGGGACGATAACCAAAGAGGGTGCGGCTACCGTCCATCTCCCGATCTTGAGCAGAGCTGTCAATCCGGTCTGCTGTGTGGCAGTGAGGCGGCCATCAGGCCCGACAGAAATGTTCTTATTCATCTGCGCAATGTTAGTTATTTCAGGTCGAAGCGTAAATAATATTAAATTAAAAAATAGAAAATAAGGCGGTCTGCATTTAACTGGGCTGGGGTAATTTGCTCAGCCAAAGAAGTAAAGACCGTGTCAGTGCAATACGCTTGTCTGAGAAACTATGGTCAGTGGCCCACACTTGGGATTCAAGAAGGAGAGCATCTTTGCGTTTGGCCTCGGCTACGGCGGTCTCAGCCATGTGGCCAAGGCCTCTCTGCGCTCCGATAAGGACCAGAGGCCGCGTCACTAGTCCGGAAATTGCGGCAACAAGGTCGAGCCGAGGATTTATACTGGCAATCTCCGCCATGATCGCTTCCTCATTTGTACCGGCCAGTGGCGGCATATCTCCTCTGACCTCGTTTACGAGAAATGCCTCCCGCTGGGCAGGATCGGCAAAGCTGCGGCCAACGGACGCGAAATCGACCGGATCAATCAGGAACGTCCCTAAAATCCATGGATTGTCTGCAGCAATCCGTGCCGCCATCAGACCGCCCATGCTATGTCCTACCAAAGCGACGCGCTGTGGATCGATACCATATTTGTGAGAGTTCGTATCCACCCGGAGAAAGGCAACGACAGCAGCTGTATCTTCCAGACAATGCGCCATGGAAAATGCCCCCGGACTACCCCATGATCCACGGTAATGAAATGTCAGAACATTCCACCCGGCACGACGTGCGGCCTGAGCCAGATCCAGATTCTGTTCATAGCC
>NZ_BAJW01000079.1 GCF_000613905.1 Acetobacter persici JCM 25330 | reverse complement strand
GGGCGCGGTGGCAGGGCTTGCCTGTGTATGGCTTGCGCTGACGCAGGACCCGCAGGATCTTGCTGGCGTGCTGCCCTCCGCCGCACAGCAGGCTGCAGTGCCGGGAGATGCGCCCGACGCAGCGGACGCCGACTGGCCTGCTTATGGTCGCACCCAGTTTGGGGACCGGTATTCTCCGCTGAAGCAGATTACCCCTGCCAATGTGGCAGGGCTGAAAGTGGCCTGGGTGTTCCGCACGCATGACCTGAAAACCCCGAATGACCCCGGTGAAATTACGGACGAGGTCACGCCCATCAAGGTGCGGGACACGCTGTATCTGTGCTCCCCCCACCAGATCCTGTTTGCGCTGGATGCTGCAACAGGCAAGGAGCGGTGGAAGTTTGACCCCAAGCTCCAGTACAACCCCACATTCCAGCACATGACATGCCGTGGTGTGTCCTATTCTGAAATGCACCCCGGCGATGTGACGAGTGACGGCTCACCCGCGCCAACAGAGTGCAGCCGCCGTATTTTCCTGCCGACCAATGATGGGCGCCTGTTTGCGCTGGACGCGGAAACAGGGGAACGCTGCCACGGGTTTGGCAAGGACGGGGAACTGGACCTGAAAGACGGCATGCCGATGCATGATGCCGGGTTCTATGAGCCGACATCTCCGCCGGTTGTGACGCAGAAGGTTGTGATTATCTCCGGCGCAGTAACAGATAACTATTCCACGCATGAGCCGTCTGGCGTAACGCGCGGGTATGACCTGTATACGGGCCGTCTGGTCTGGGCATTTGATGCGGGCAACCCGAACCCGAACGAACTGCCGTCCGAGGGCCACAAATATGTGGCGAATTCCCCTAACTCCTGGATTACGGCGTCTTATGACCCGCGGCTGAATATTGTCTACATCCCGACCGGGGTTGCCACGCCGGATATCTGGGGTGGCCATCGCTCTGCTGATCAGGAACGCTATGCGTCCGGTATTTTGGCGCTCAATGCGGATACGGGGGAGAAAGTCTGGTTCTACCAGACGGTGCATCATGACCTGTGGGATATGGATATCCCGTCCCAGCCGAGCCTTGTGGACCTGAAGCAGGCTGACGGATCCGTCATTCCAGCGCTGTATGCCCCGGCCAAAACCGGCAATATTTTTGTGCTGGACCGCCGCAACGGGCACCTGATTGTCCCGGCTCCTGAAACACCGGTGCCGCAGGGCGCCGCGCCGGGTGATCATGTTGCCCCCACCCAGCCGTATTCTGAACTCACCTTCCGCCCGAAGCGTAACCTGACCGATGCGGATATGTGGGGTGGCACCATGCTGGACCAGATGGTGTGCCGCATCATGTTCAAAAAACTGCGTTATGAGGGGCCGTTCACACCGCCTTCCCTGCAGGGTACGCTGGTGTTCCCCGGAAATCTGGGCATGTTTGAATGGGGCGGTATGGCTGTGGACCCTGTGCGTCAGGTGGCTTTCGCCAACCCGATTGCCATCCCGTTTGTTTCCACTCTGGTGCCGCGCGGGCCGAAAAACCCCGCACAGCCTGACCCGAATGCCGGGCCATCTGGCTCTGAAAGCGGTGTGCAGCCGCAATATGGCACGCCGTACGGGGTGGACCTGCATGCGTTCCTCTCCCCGCTGGGAATTCCGTGCAAGCAGCCGGGCTGGGGGTATGTCGCGGGGATTGACCTCAGGACCAACAAGATCATGTGGATGCACCGTAACGGCACTGTGCGGGACAGTTCTCCGCTGCCTCTGCCGTTCAAGGTCGGGATTCCTTCTCTGGGTGGCCCGCTTGCCACGGCGGGTGGGGTCGCGTTCCTGACCTCTACGGCGGATTATTACATTCGTGCGTATGACGTCACGACAGGCCGCCAGCTCTGGCAGGACCGCCTGCCGGCCGGTGGTCAGTCCACCCCCATGACGTATGAAGCCAATGGCCGCCAGTTTGTCGTGACGGCCGATGGCGGGCACGGCTCCTTCGGCACCAAGCTGGGCGACTATATTGTGGCTTATGCCCTGCCGGAGGGTGCTGAAAAGCACTGAGTGGCGCAGCGGGTATGATGCCGCCGGAATAAAACGGAAAAGGGGCGAGACGGGAGATCGGCTCGCCCCTTTTTTGTATGAGGCGCACTGCTGAAAGGCCAGACAAGAGGGAGAGCCTATGTTTGTTGTTATGGGGGGCCACGGGCCATGTTGGGGGCAGCGTGCGCGGGCGGTTCTGGCTGCAGGGCAGGCCGTAACGGTCATCACGCGGAGCGAGGCGAAGGCGCAGTTCTGGAGAGAGCAGGGAGCGGAGGCCGCTGTGCTGGATGTGCGGGATGTTCCCGCGCTGGCCGCTATGTTTCAAAAAGCCCGGCGTGCTTTTGTGCTGAACCCGCCTGCCAGTCCCGCGCTGAATACTGATGCAGAAGAACGCCGGACCATGCAGGCTATTCTGCGCGCCCTGCAGAGCGCCGGGCTGGAAAAAATTGTTCTTCAGTCAACCTATGGCGCGCAGCCGGGTGCCCATTCCGGGGATCTGGGCGTTTTGTATGAATTTGAAGAGGGCGCGCGCACGCTGGAAACGCCGCTCTGTGTGGTGCGGGCCGCGTATTACATGAGCAACTGGACGATGGGGAGTGAGGCTGTCCGGTCCACCGGTATTCTGGAGACCATGCTGCCTGCAACGCAGCGTGTGCCGATGGTCGCCCCGCAGGATGTGGGGGCTGTTGCTGCTCGGTTGCTGATGGCTTCGGTTGCTGAAACGGGCGTGTATTCCGTCGAGGGACCGGCATGGTACAGCCCGGCAGATGTGGCGCAGGCACTGGCGGCGGTTCTGGGGCGGTCTGTCCGGGCGGCCTCTCTTGCCAGAGCAGACTGGCTGGCGGCGTATCGCCGGGCTGGTTTTTCTGAAGAGGCAGCGCGCTCCTACGCGCACATGACGGACATTTTTATCTCGCAGGCTTATGAAAGCCCCGCAAACCCCCTGAAAGCGCGACGGATCTGCACACCTATTTTCAGCAGGTTTTTGGGGAGCAACAAATCTGAGCAGAGAAGCTGCTTGCATTCCCGGCGGTGATTGGTGATTCTGCGGCAATGTGGAATGAGCCGTATCTTGAAACCTGTTGTCGCTCTGCGTTGCACCGTCTGTGTCTGGCGGGGGCTGTGGGGCGTCCTGCCGGGCAGCGATGATCCGTGCCTGCTCAGGATGGAAGGCATGGGGTTTGTGCGCGATAACGGGCAGGGCCGGTTTTTTGTAACCGACGAGGGCAAGGCCCGCCATGCCCGGGAAGTGCTGAAAGTGGCAGAAGGGGCTCAGCCCGCGTCTGCCCGGCATGGATGATCAGCGCTGCTGATGTGTGGGAGGCGCTGGATGCACTGGCGCTGGAACAGGGGCTGACACCCTCCGGTCTGGCGCGAGCCGCCGGGCTGGACCCAACGACTTTTAACCCCTCCCGCAGGATCAGCCCGCATGCGGACGGGCGAGGGGATATGCGCTGGATGGCGCTCCCCACGTTATTGCGGGCGCTTGACGTTCTCAAAATCTCTCCGGCCCAGTTTATTCAGGGGCTGGACGGTGCGGGGCGGGGAACGGGTCAGGCGTCTGTGACACGACTGCGCGGGTTGCCTTTGTCACGCTTGCAGGGGGGCGGTCTGTTTAACAGCGCAGGCCACCCGACTGGTGTGCAGTGGGAGGATGTGACACTCCCCTGCGCCATAAGCGGGGATGCCTACGCTGTGCGTGTGGACACGGATGCTCTGGAGCCGCTGCTGCGGGAAGGCAGTTCACTGGTTGTGATGCCGGATATGCCGCCAAGACGGTCAGACCGTGTCCTGCTTTTGCAACCCGGGATGCCGCCGGTTGTCGGGATTCTGGTTGACAATACGGCACAGCACAGGGGCGTATCACCCGCACCCGCACCCGCACCCGCATTGCCGGTCTCGGCATCCGTGTCACGTCCGCAGAACACAGGCGACGTGTTTGGACGCACTGCGGAGGGGCTGCGCTGGGGTGTTCTGCCTTATAAAAATTCTCAGGCTGGTGGAGCAGACGTGCAGGGAAATGTGTGCGGTGTGGAGGAAACTGTTGTGCCTGTGCAGGAGGGGAAATCCG
Source organism: Acetobacter persici JCM 25330 (assembly GCF_000613905.1). Taxonomy (GTDB): domain Bacteria; phylum Pseudomonadota; class Alphaproteobacteria; order Acetobacterales; family Acetobacteraceae; genus Acetobacter; species Acetobacter persici. The sequence continues at coordinate 9,074 of NZ_BAJW01000079.1, read as the reverse complement.
GGGTGTGGGTGCATCGTATCGTCATGGCAACATTTTAAGAAACAGAGTATTTCAGTTATTTTCATAAAATCTGGAATAAATTATTCTTGTTCCGTAATTATTCATATGAAAAACAAATCTATTTCAAAGTGCTACACATAATGTGAACGGAAAGCGTTCAGGAATCCGTTCTGGTGCCGTATCAGAATCCCCGACTTTGTGATCGTATATTATAATATATACGACATAGGTGAGCATGATGACGGCGTTGCGTTACGGCTGGCGAGGACGGTCCTATTTCTTAACCTGTACGGCTCTGGTGTTTTGCTCGGTTGGGGTGGCAAAACATGCGCAGGCCGAGGCGGCGTCGCCCAAGGCGGGCCGCGTGGCTGCAAAACGGCACCATCCTGTGGTGCCTGCCGCTAAAAAATCTGTACCCGCGCGAGGCCGTGCTGCATCGGCTCCGCATCGCCCCCGTGCGGTAAATTCCGCAGCGGGGGAGGAAGTGCAGGTTACGTCTAACCACGCGCATTCCACGGGTGCAAATGTTGTGGTCTCCCGTGCGGCTATTGATCATTTTACCGCAGGTTCCAGCCCGCTTCAGGTTCTTGCAGCGACAGCGCCGGGTGTCAGTTTCGGGTCTTCCGATGCTTTGGGGATGGATACAGCCGCAAGCACTTTTTACGTCCGTGGATTCAACCAGTCCCAGCTTGGCGGCACGATTGACGGTATCCCAATGGGGGGCTTCGGGTTTCATAACTGGTATGGTTTGAATATCGACCAGATTGAAATTCAGGATAATATCCAGTCCATGTCCGTCTCTCAGGGGGCAGGAGCGGTGGATATGCCATCTGGCCAGACGCTGGGCGGCGCGCTGACTTTTCAGTCTTCCGACCCTAAAGATAAGGCCGGGGGCAAAATCAGCCAGAGCTTTGGCAGTTATAACGGTTTTCGTACTTTTGCCCGTGTGGACAGCGGTATTCTGAATGAAAGCGGGACAAAATTCTATGCGTCCTTTGCCCGTACGTCTCAGAATTTGTGGAAAGGCTACGGGGACCAGCGAGAGAATCAGGCGAACGTCAAGCTGGTGCAGCCCTATCAGCACGGGCGCGGGAAGCTGACGGCTATTTTTGATTATTCCGGTTTTACACAATATAATTTTCTGACCATGACAAAAAACATGTGGCAGAACTACGGTCAGGTCGCCATGCTGAAACCGGACTATGCCAAGGCTGTCCGCTGGGCGGCGAACGCACAGGCTGGCACGGTGCCAACTGAAGTGCAGGGTGTTCTGTCGGCGGATGAAGCTCCAATATTTACTGGGATGGCTCACAGGTGCAGCGCAACTATCTCAGCGCGCTGGTGAATGAATATAATATTCTGAGCAATCTTAAATCCAACACCGTCCTGTATGGGCATGTTTCAAACGGCGATTACGGCGGCACGAACAACTTCCTCACATCCCCGACGTCCGGCATTCCCATGGTCCAGCAGATGGGGCACCCGGATGTCCGGCGTATCGGGTTTACGCAAAGTTTTACGCTCAAGCTGCATAATAACGATATTCAGAGTGGCGTCTGGTATCAGAACAACACCTTCAACTATCCCACACGTCTGTATGAAGATGGTGTGAATGGCGCGCATGCAACGCTGAGTGGTTTTAAGAAAGGTACCGGTGCTACATGGTGGGCGGATTCATTCAATAGCAATACCTTTCAGTTTTACCTGAAAGATGTCTGGCACATTATCCCAGGCATGACGCTTGAAGGGGGGTTCCGGTCCCTGACCCAGACAACACATGGAGGCACCAGTTCAGACAACACAGCTGCACTGGCATCTACATGGGGTACCTATTATGCGCACCCGGTATCAGGCAGCATGACGTCCTCCAATGCGTTTCTGCCGCACTTTGCCTTTGACTACCATTTTCTCGATCAGCATGAGTTTTACTGGGATATTGCGGAAAATATGCGCACATATGACTACGCAACCCAGACAAACGGAGGAACGCCGTGGGGCGGCCTCGGAAACGCACAAAATTCGGCACAGCAGGTTTTTGACGAGAACAAAAGTAAGCTTAAGCCTGAAAGAACATGGAACTACGTTGTCGGATACCGCTACAATTCAGCGTTGTTCTCCGGTGCGGTCGATTTTTACCACACTGATTACTATAATCGGCTGGCGGGCATTACGTCCGGCCCGGTGAATAATACCTACAGCGCATATCTGAATGTAGGGCGTGAAACCATGAATGGCGCGGATGTTCTGGGCACAATCCGCCCGTTCCACGGTCTGGAAATTACCAATAGCTTTAGCTGGAATGATGCGGAATATAAATCAACCGCCGTGCCGTATAATGGCAGCACGATAAGCCTGAAAGGGAAGCATCAGGTTTTCTATCCGAAGTTCATGTATAAGGCGAACGTCAACTATACATATCGCCGGGCCTCTTTTAACTTTAACACGACCTATAGCAGCGCCATGGCCATGACCTATACGAACGACGTAAAGGTGCCGTCCTACTGGACGTCTTCGCTGATGGCATCCTATGATTTTGGAAAAATTGGTCACGCGTTGCAGGACCTCAAGGTCAGCTTCTCGGTGAACAACCTGTTTAATCAGAATTACTTTGGCGGCCTGTATGGCACGGCGGCCATGTCGGGTGATAATAACGCCATTCTGTATCAGGCTGCTCCACGGGAGTATTTCGGCACGCTTTCCGCCGAATTCTGATCAGGCGAGAAGCTGCTGGTGGGTGCTGGCGCAGGTCAGGAGACTTGTGCCAGTGCCAGTGCCAGTGCCAGTGCCAGTGCCAGTGCCAGTGCTTGGTGAATGGTGTCTGATTTTTAGCGCGAGATGCTCGGGCGGAGCAGGGGCGAGGAGAGGGGAAGAGGCAGATCAGTCTGACGTCGCTGGTCCGGGTCGTATGAGCTTTGCGATCGTGGCGCTGTTCGGTGATTGCTGTCCGGTCTGGCAGCGACCCGTTGCCGGGTGGGCGTGGCGGCAGGAGGCTGGTCCTGCCGGGGAGGGTCACAAAATTTTTTAGAGAAACAGCGCCCGACGGTGCAGAACTGGCTGACAAGTCTCTCCGTATCGCTTAAAGGGAGCAGCATGACCGACACACCCCTTTCGCTCATCCGTAATTTCTCGATTATTGCCCATATTGACCATGGGAAATCGACACTGGCCGATCGCATGATTCAGGCTTGCGGGGCGTTGACCGCCCGCGAGATGACGAATCAGGTGCTCGATAATATGGAGCTTGAGCGCGAGCGCGGGATTACCATCAAGGCCCAGACCGTCCGGCTGACCTACCCGGCCAAGGACGGCAAGACCTATGTGCTGAACCTGATGGACACGCCCGGACATGTTGACTTTGCGTATGAAGTCAGCCGGTCTCTGGCCGCGTGTGAAGGGTCCTTGCTGGTTGTGGATGCCTCGCAGGGGGTGGAAGCGCAGACACTGGCCAACGTGTATCAGGCCATTGATGCCAACCATGAAATTGTGCCGGTCCTGAACAAGGTTGATCTGCCCGCCGCTGACGTGGAGCGGGTGAAGGCGCAGATTGAGGAAGTGATTGGCATCCCCGCGGATGACGCGGTGGAAATTTCCGCCAAGACCGGCCTGAATATTGAAGGCGTGCTGGAAGCCGTCGTCACCCGTCTGCCCCCGCCGGTGGGCGATGCGGAAAAGCCCTTGCAGGCCATGCTGGTGGATAGCTGGTATGACCCGTATCTGGGCGTGATCGTTCTGGTGCGCGTCAAGGAAGGCCGCCTCCAGCGCGGTATGAAAATGCGCATGATGTCCACCGGGGCCGTACATCAGATTGATCAGGTCGGTGTGTTTGCCCCGCGTATGACGCCGGTAGACAGCCTCGGGCCGGGCGAGATGGGCTATATCAACGCGGCTATCAAGACCGTGGCGGACTGTAACGTGGGTGATACCATTACAGATGACCGTCGCCCTGCGGACAAGGCTCTGGCTGGCTTCAAGCCCTCCATCCCGGTGGTGTGGTGTGGCCTGTTCCCCATCGTGGCGGATGATTTTGAAAAGCTGCGGGACAGCCTTTCCAAACTGCGCCTGAACGACGCGTCTTTCCATTATGAGGCCGAGACGTCTGCCGCGCTGGGCTTTGGCTTCCGCTGTGGCTTCCTCGGCCTGCTGCATCTGGAAATTATTCAGGAACGGCTTTCCCGCGAGTTCGATCTGGACCTGATCGCCACCGCGCCGTCCGTGGTGTACCACATCACGCTGACAAACGGGAAAGAGGAAGAACTGCACAATCCGGCGGATATGCCGGACCTCTCCCAGATTGAGCGGATTGATGAACCGTGGATCAAGGCGACCATCATGGTGCCGGATGAATATCTGGGTGCTGTGCTGACGCTGTGCACGGAGCGCCGTGGCGTGCAGGTGGACCTGACCTACGTGGGTAACCGCGCCATGGCCGTTTATCGCCTGCCGCTGAACGAAGTGGTGTTCGACTTCTATGACCGCCTGAAATCCCTCACGCGCGGTTATGCCAGCTTTGATTACCAGATGGACGGGTATGAGGAGAGTGACCTCGTCCGGATTTCCATTCTGGTCAATCAGGAGCCGGTGGATGCGCTGTCCTTCATTGCGCACCGGTCTGCCGCGGAAACCCGTGGCCGGGCCATTTGTGCCCGCCTGAAAGACCTTATCCCCCGCCAGCTCTTCAAGATTGCCATTCAGGCGGCCATTGGCAGCAAGGTGATTGCGCGTGAGACCATCGGCGCGCTTTCCAAGGATGTGACGGCCAAATGTTATGGCGGTGACATCTCCCGTAAGCGCAAACTGCTGGAAAAGCAGAAAGAAGGTAAAAAGCGCATGCGGCAGTTCGGGAAGGTGGAAATTCCGCAGAGCGCCTTCCTCGCAGCGCTCAAAATGGATAGCTGACGCAGGCAGGGCAGACCTGCGGCAGCGTTAAGGCGGACTTGATCCGTCCTGTTTTCGCTTTTATGTCGGAGGTCTTCCAGCCGGAGTTGGTATCACCGTCATGAACAGCACTTCGCCCCTTGATGTCGGCGACCATCAGCACGCCACCTTCCCTGATGGGCTGGATCTGGAATGTGGTGTGCATCTGCCCGCGCTTGACGTCGCTTATCGCACCTACGGCCAGCTTTCCGCCCGGCGGGACAATGCAATTGTCATTTGTCACGCATTTACGGGGGACCAGTACGTGGCGGAAACGCACCCGCAGACTGGCAAACCCGGCTGGTGGGCGCGCATGGTCGGGCCGGGGCGGCCCATTGATACCAACCGCTTTTTTATTATCTGCACCAACGTGCTGGGCGGCTGCATGGGTAGCACGGGGCCACGCTCCCTCAAGCCCGGCAGCACGGAACGATGGGGCACGGATTTCCCGCCCATTACCATCCGGGACATGGTGCGCGCGCAGTATAAACTGGTGCGTTCGTTAGGGATTGAGCGGCTGTTTGCGGTTGTTGGTGGTTCCATGGGCGGCATGCAGGCGCTGGAATGGGCTGTGACCTATCCGGATATGATGCTGGCGGTCATGCCGATTGCCACCGCGCCGTATCATTCGGCCCAGAATATCGCGTTTAACGAGGTCGGACGGCAGGCGATTTTTGCGGACCCGGACTGGTATGGCGGCCGCTACTGGGAGCATAACGTCGTTCCGGCACGTGGGCTGGCCGTGGCGCGGATGATGGCGCACATCACCTATCTGTCTGAAGAGGCGCTGACCCGTAAATTCGGCCGCCGGGTGCGGCGTGACCCGAAGGATGCGCAGGCCCCCGAAGCCTCTCTGGCGATGTTCGGAGATGTGTTCGAGGTCGAATCCTATCTGCGCTATCAGGGATCAGCCTTTGTGCGGCGGTTTGACGCCAATTCCTACCTGACCATCACCCGCGCGATGGACTGGTTTGACCTTGCCGCCGAGCATGATGGGGAACTACCCGCCGCCTTTGCCGGAACGCCGGTACGGTTCTGTGTGGTGTCTTTCTCGTCCGACTGGCTGTTCCCCACTTCAACGTCTCGCTATCTGGTGCGCGCGCTCAATCAGGCGGCAGCGAACGTCTCCTTTGTGGAGATCGAAACGGATAAGGGGCATGATTCCTTTCTGCTGGATGAACCGGATCTGGACAGAACCGTGCGGGGCTTCCTCTGCGGTGTGGCAGACCATGCGGGGCTGGCCTGATGCGTCTTGATCAACGGCTGATTGCAGAAATGATTGAACCCGGCACTCGGGTTCTGGACGTAGGCAGTGGCGATGGCGCGCTGATTGACCATCTGTTCCGCCTGCGCGGGTGCGATGCGCGTGGGATTGAAATCGACATGCGGGAAGTGACCCGCTCCGTCGCCCACGGTCTGCCCGTGGTGCATGGCGATGCCGACCACGATCTGGCGCATTACCCCAATGATGCGTTTGATTATGTGGTGTTGCAGCGCACCCTTCAGGCGGTGGAACGGCCCCGGGAAGTGCTGCGGCAGATGCTGCGCATCGGGCGGCATGCCATTGTGTCCTTCCCCAATTTTGGCCACTGGCAGCTCCGGCTGAAACTCCTGCTGAGCGGCCGGATGCCCATGACGGCTGTGTGGCATACCCAGTGGTATGAAACGCCGAATATCCACCCCTGCACCATCCGGGACTTTATCGCGCTGTGCGAGGAAGAAGGCTATTGTGTGCAGCAGTGGATGGCAGTGGATGAAGAGGGTGAGCGCGCGCCATGGCGGCGCTCAATCCGGCTGGCAAACCTGTTTGGTGAGCAGGCGCTGTTCCTGCTGCGGCGGGAAGGGGACTGCCCGCCTGCTGCCTGAACACTCTTCCTGCGGAAAATTCTGACCTTAAAGAAAGGCCGAGTAAGATGGATGTTCTGAAAGCTGTCGCAACGCGACGGGCCGTTAAGCAGTATGATCCGGATTTTCAGATCCCTGAAGCCGATCTTGCGCAAATTCTGGATGCCGCCCGGATGGGGCCGACGGCCTTCAATCTGCAAAACTGGCGCTTTGTTGTTGTAACAGACCCGGCGTTACGCAAACAGATCCGGGCCGCCGCGTGGGATCAGGCGCAGGTGACGGATGCATCCGTGCTGATTGTGGTCTGTGCTGACCTCGCTGCCTGGACAAAAAACCCGGCCAGCTACTGGCAGGACGCCCCGCAGGATGTGCAGACCCTGATGGCCGGGATGATCGACCAGTATTATCGCGGACGTGAGCAGGTGCAGCGGGACGAGGCCATGCGCTCCTGCGGTCTGGCGGCCCAGACGCTGATGCTGACGGCGGTTTCTCTGGGGTATGAGACCTGCCCGATGGACGGATTTGACTTTGATGCCGTGGGCAAACTGATCAATCTGCCGGAAGACCATGCCATTGGCCTGTTTGTGGCCATTGGCAAAGGGAGCGCCGCGCCAAAGCCCCGTGGTGGCAGTCTGCCACGGCAGGATGTTGTGATTTCCAACCATTTTTAAGGGGTTTCGGAGAGTTTCTTCTAAAACTTTGGTTAGTTGATTGCTTGGCCGGGTCTGCTCTTCACAGGGGCGTGTACCCGGCCTGTTTTTTTAAAACTTCCTTAAAAATTGAGAAAACCTGATTTCTTGCCGCAGTCTGCCTGCCTGTGCGGGAATGGGGCATGAACAGAGCATGACGATTATGAGGCGCTCTTCTTTTCGGACCAATATGGTACGGAAGGCTTGCGAGGCCTGAAAACACCTCTTATATACGATTTCAAGGCAGGGTTTTCAGACAGACTTTTTCTGAAAAGACGTGACGCTGCCAGTATTGTTAAAAAAAGTTCACGAACGTGAGTGGGAAGAACGCCTCCGTGTGTCCTGTTCGCTGCGTTCTGACACGATATGGTGCGTAGCTGAAAAAGGGTGTTCTCGTCTCGCTTTTCAGGCTGCACGAAAAGGTTTGCCCTGATGACCACGTTTTCTGATCTGAAGCTTGCCGCTCCTCTGCTGAAGGCTCTTGCCGAACAGGGGTATGAAACGCCGACCCCCATTCAGGCCCAGTCCATCCCGCATCTGCTGGAAGGGCGTGATCTGCTGGGTCTGGCGCAGACAGGCACCGGGAAAACGGCAGCATTTGCCCTGCCTATCCTGAATTACCTGCATGCCCACCCGAAGGTTGCCGGCCCCAAGAAGCCGCGCGTGCTGGTGCTGGCTCCCACGCGTGAGCTGGTTTCCCAGATCAGCGAGAGCTTCAAGGCCTATGCCCGCCACATGAAGTTCACGCAGGCCGTTGTGTTTGGTGGCGTGGGGCAGGGGCGTCAGGTTGAAGCCATGCGCCGCGGTGTGGACGTACTGGTTGCGGCTCCGGGCCGCCTGCTGGACCTGATTGGTCAGGGCTATATCGACCTGTCCGGGCTGGAAGTGCTGGTGCTGGATGAAGCAGACCGCATGCTGGACATGGGGTTTGTGCGCGATATCCGCCGCATCATGACGTATCTGCCGGAAAAACGGCAGACGCTGCTGTTCTCTGCAACCATGCCGCGCAGCATTGCCGATCTGGCAAGCTCTCTGCTGCATGACCCGGCAAAAGTGGAAGTTACGCCGCCGTCCAGCACGGTGGACCGCATCCAGCAGGCCGTGATGTTTGTGGATGGCACGGATAAGCGTGATGCTCTGCTGACGCTTGTGGAATCCCCCAAGGTGGCCCGCGCTGTTGTGTTTACCCTCATGAAGCATGAGGCCAACAAGGTCGCGGAGTTCCTGAACAAGAATAACATCGTGGCGGAAGCCATCCACGGCAACAAATCGCAGGGTGCGCGTGAGCGGGCAATGAGCGGTTTCCGTGCCGGTAGCGTCAAGGTGCTGGTCGCGACTGACATCGCCGCGCGTGGGATTGATGTGGACGATGTGAGCCACGTCTTTAACTACGATCTGCCGAATGTGCCGGAAAGCTATGTCCACCGGATTGGCCGGACGGCGCGTGCCGGGCGGGATGGCTGGGCTGTGTCTTTCTGTGATCCGGAGCAGCGCGCATGGCTGCGGGATATTGAAAAGACGATCGGTAAGCCCATTCCGGTGGTGCGTGATCACCCCTGGCATTCTGAAAGTGCGGAAGCCTCTACCATGCGTCCCCCCGTTCTGGGCGGCGGCGGTGGCCGTGGG
>NZ_BAJW01000080.1 GCF_000613905.1 Acetobacter persici JCM 25330 | reverse complement strand
GGGCGGGTTGGGGCGTGGGCCACGTTTGGCGCGCTGATCCCGATGCTGCCGGTCGAGCGCGCATCCGCCGCGCAGACGGCAAAACCCAAATTCAAGGCGCCTACACCTTTTGCCGCCAGCGCCCAGACAACAGACCCTACGGCCTGTAACTACTGGCGCTATTGTGCCATTGATGGCTTTCTGTGTGCCTCCTGCGGTGGTGGGGTGCATAGCTGCCCGCCGGGCACAAGCCCCTCACCAACCTCATGGATTGGCACATGCTTTAACCCGGGTGACGGGCAGTCTTACCTTGTTGCGTATCGTGACTGTTGCGGTCAGGATGCCTGTAGCCAGCCCATGTGTGTTGGCACGGAAGGTGACCAGCCAAGCTATCGGCCTCAGGCCAATAATGATATTATCTGGTGTTTCGGTACGGGCGCACTGATCTATAATTGTTCTACTTCTGTTATTGTTGGGAATGCATCATGATTAAGCACGGTTTACGTTTTCTGGCAGGCGTTGTTCTGGCCGCTCCGGTTGTGGCGGGTTCCGCGTATGCAGCCGATGGTCTGACAGTTTACAACACCAACTGTTCCGTATGCCATCAGGCGGGCGGTGCGGGGATGCCGGGCCAGTTTCCTGTTCTGAAAAACCGGATTGATAAAATTGCCAGCACGCCGGAAGGCAAAAAATATCTGGCGGACGTTGTGCTGAATGGTCTGCATGGCCCCATTCAGGCGGGGGGTGCGTCTTATGCCGGTTTCATGCCGTCGCTCAAGGCGCTGTCTGACGAGGATATTGCGGCTGTGCTGAGCTATGTTGCCTCACTGGGGGATACCAAGCCCGCCCCGACGCTCACGGCGGATGATATCAAGGCGGCGCGCGCAACCCCCAAGAAGGGGCCGGAAGTTCAGGCTGAACGGAGCGCCCTGAATGCCGCACACCCTATCCCGTAAGGCAACAGGGTTCCGTGTGACGCTAAGCGCCATGCGTTCCCCTGCCAGAGCCGTCTGGTTTCTGGCAGGGGCGGTGTCCGCATTTCTCGCCGGGGTCGGGGCACCGCTTTTCACACGGGCCACGGTGCTGGACCACGCGACCACCAATTATCTGACGCATTGTGGCGGCTGCCACGGGATTGAGGGCGTTTCTGCCCGCACCTTTGTGCCGGAGCTGCGGGACCATGTGGGCACCTTTCTCTGCTCGGCAGAGGGGCGCGCGTATATCGGGCGGGTTCCGGGTGTTTCCATGTCCCTGATCCGGGATGATCAGGAACTGGCGGATGTTATGAATTTTGTGTTGTTTCGTCTTGGTGGAGCCAGCACTCCAGCGGGTACAAAACCGTTTACGGCTGCGGAAATCCATGTCGCGCGCACGCAGCCCATAGCCTCGACTGATCTGCTGGCATTGCGGGCTGAGGTTCTGGCCCGCGCAGCGGCGCAATGCCCCCGTTAAGAGGCTGAAAGCGCGCGCGGATTGGCATCCAGAAAAGACTGGATGGAGCTGTAGCCTGTTGCCCGCACGCTCAGCAGGCTTTCCAGATGTTCCCGGTTATTGACCAGCCCGCGGGCTTCCACCGCGCCATCCGGGGCAAGCAGCACGGCAAACGGAACACGGTCCACACCCAGCAGGCGGCCCAGCGTGGCGGAATTGACCATCTCGCTCTGTGTCAGGCCCAGAGTGAGGAGGGCGGCCCGCTGCGCCTGTAGGGTATCATCCCCGCAAAACAGCAGATCCAGATTTTCCCGCCCGCAGAAATCACGTGTGATGGAAATCATTTTTTGTGAAATAGGGCAGGAGCCGGATACAAATAACAGCAGCGTCTGTTTGCCGTTCTGATGGTGTCCACCGATCGTGACACTCTGCCCGTCCAGTGTGGACAGGTGCTGAGGGGGCAGTGTGTTTGTTGTCGGGCTGACGGGGGCCAGAGCGCCAAGGGGTGCAATCTTGCGATAAAGAGCTTTAATCTGCCTGAGCAGTAGCAGGGAGACCGCTGCTGTCAGCAGCAGGATGCCCCATAATGTTCCCTGCGCCAGTATCAGAGCGTTCATATCAACCAGTCCATGCTATTTGCTGCACTATTGCAACAAATGGCGGCATGGTCGATCAAAATATCTGTCCTGATCAGGTTACGGCCCGCATGCAGAAACATCTGATTGCCTTGAAAAAGCCGGACGGATTGACTAGGGGAGGGACAGTTCTCAGGGCGTACTTTCTGGGGGCGAGGGACGTCACATGATGCAGACGCATCCGCTTTAATCAGGACGACAATGCCTGTTTCACTTCTCGCCTGTATGATTGCCAGCGCCACCCATTATCACATTCCTCCGCGCGTTCTGCCCGTCATTCAGAAAGTGGAAGGGGGTGCAACCGGCATGGTGCATCCGAATGGCGATGGCTCGGCGGATCTGGGACTGATGCAGATTAACACGCGCTGGGTGCGCCCGCTTGCGGATGTAAAGCATCTTCCGGTGCCACAGACTGCGCAGCGTCTGGTCTCGGACCCGTGCTTTAATGTGGAAGCTTCAGCCCTGATTATGAGAACGTACATCAATGAAGCGCATGGCGATGTGATACGGGCTATTGGCTATTATCATTCCCACACGGCAACCCTTAGAGCTGCCTACAGGGAAAAAGTGCTGGATATGGCCACAGCCATGTTTGCCAGAAAAAAATAGTAGCCTGTTTCCGGCGATTGGTTGCTCACACAGCGACGTTTTCAAAAACCTTTCGGGAGACCCGGAAGAGTGTTTCCCGCAGCCAGCGATGCACCGGGTCTGTATCCCGCCGGGGGTGCCAACCTGAAAGGCTTCAATGCCCGGCAGGGAGAACGGAAATTCAAAAGAGGTCAGCCCCAGAGCGTCCTGAGAAATATGATTGATAACAAGGCCCGGCAGAGGCAGGATCAGGTCCGTCCCTTTCATGCTTTCAACCATGCAGTGATAATTGGGGACGACCATGGCAATACGGCGGGTCAGGCCATACTGGTTTTGCAGCATCCAGTCGATCGGGCCGCGCGCCCGTCCCCGGCGGGACACGCTGATATAATCATAAAGCACCAGACTCTCCGGTGTGACAGGGGCAGCCAGAATGGGGTGCCCCTTGCGCACAAGCCCGCGCATATGGTCCCGCAGGACCGTCTGGCGGCGGATTTCAGGCTTCATCAGGTCCGTTGCGCCAATATAGAGGTCAACACCGCCATCCCGCAGCGGATCTGACGCAGCCGCGTCCAGCTCCGGTGCCCAGATCACCTCGCAGCGAGGACACTCCTGCTTGAGGGCTTCCAGCAGCGGCAGGGCGAGGGCAGCAATGACCAGATCATTCGCGCGGATGGTAAAAGTCGGGGCCATGCTGGCAAGATTGGCAAGGGCGCGTGTGGCGAGGAGGCTGTCCGCCTGACGGACCAGATCCTGCACCTGACTGAGAATACCGGAGGCAAAGGCGGACGGGAGCATCCGCCGCCCGGCCTGCACCAGAATAGGGTCTGCAAAGGCCGTGCGGAGTTTGGCAAGCTGGCGGCTCATGGCCGGTTCACTCATCTTCATGCGGCGGGCCGCACGGGAGACGCTTTCCTCTTCAGTCAACACCTGAAGGGAGCGGAGCAGGTCGAGATCATACCCTTTCATCCTTCCAGAAATAGATTTTGTCTGGCGCATTGACCAGACTTTATTCTTCCGGAAATCGAAGTCGTTGCTTTCCATTAATGAGGGTTGTCGGTCGCCGGAGGCTCAGGATGATTGGTGCTCATGAAGACCATAATCCCTCCTCAGGCTGCGGGTGCGCCCGTTATCCACGCCTCGCCCCCGCTGCCCTCCTATATTCCGCCTTTTGGTCTGCGGACTGTTATCGGCTGTCTGGGCATGCTGCTGGCTGTGCATGTTGCGGGCTTTAATGAGCATGTGACCGAAATTGGCCTCTCCGACATTCGGGGCGCGATGCATATCGGGCACGATGAGGGAAGCTGGCTGATCTCGGTGTATGAGGCATTCAATATTGCCGCCATGGCATTTACGCCGTGGTTTTACATGACGTTTTCAATCTACCGGTTTTCTATTTTCATGACCGTTGTCATGGCGCTGCTCTCCATTCCGGCCCCTTTCATGCCGGACGTGACATCTTTGTGCATTCTGCGGGCGTTTCAGGGGCTGGCAGGGGGCTGCCTGCCGCCCGTGCTGATGACGGTCATGCTCAAATATCTGCCGCCGCCACTCCGTGTGTTCGGCATTGGTGGCTATGCCATGAGTGCAACCTTTGGCCCCAATCTCGGCCTGCCGCTGGAGGCCTTCTGGTTTGAGGCAGTGGGCTGGCACTGGCTGTACTGGGAAATTATTCCGCTTGCCGCCATTGCCGTGGGGATGATGGCATATGGTCTGCCGCGTGACCCGATGCATTTTGAACGGTTTGAAAAGTTCAACTGGCTGGGACTGAGCGTGGGCCTGCCTGCCATTTGTTCGCTCGTAACCGTGCTGTATCAGGGGGACCGGCTGGACTGGTTCCGCTCCCCTCTGATCACCAGCCTGACCTTTTGGGGCACGGCGGCCTTTATAGTGTTCGTCATTAACGAGGCCTTTCACCCCAGCCCGTATTTCCGCATCCAGTACTGGCGGTCCCGCAATATTCAGGCGGCATTGCTCTCGCTTGTGGGTATTCTGGCGATCTGCTCCATCATGGCGGAAATTCCTGCCACCTATCTGGAGGCCGTGCGGGGCTACCGGCCTGTGCAGGCGGCTCCAGTCTCACTGGTGGTTGCTCTGCCGCAGCTTATCATGCTGCCGCTGATTGCCGCCCTGTGTAACAGCCGCAAGGTTGACTGCCGGTTTGTGCTGGCCGGAGGCATGCTCTGCCTTGCGGCATCGGCCTGGCTTGGCACATGGCTGACGGTGGACTGGGTGCGGGACAATTTCTATCCGCTCCAGATCCTTCAGGTCTTTGGTCAGCCGATGACAGTCATTCCAACCCTGATGCTGGCGACCATGGCGATGGGGCCAGCGGATGGCCCGTTTATTTCCGGCATGGTGAATATGCTCAAAGGGCTAGCCAATGCCGTGGCGTATGCCCTGTTTGCCGCTCTCAGCCGCAGGCGGGAGCAGTACCATTCCACCATGCTGCTGGACCATCACGGCACACAGGCGCTGGCCTTGCAGGGGATGGGCAACCCCATTGCGCACCAGCTTTCCGCCACATCGCCCGATGCCGGGCATGTGGCCCGGAACAGCCTGCAAGTTTTTCATACCTATGTGCATGAGCAGTCTCTCGTGCTGGCGCTGAACGATATTTACGCCGTGCTGGTCTGCGTTTGTCTTGGCTACGCGGTGATGAATCTGCTGCTGCCGCACCGCGTCTATCCGCCTCGTGCGCCGTCCCCCAACACTCCTGCTCGTTAATTCGGAACTCTGACCATGATTTATAAAAAACCTCTGCTCTATGCAGGCTGTGCCGCAGGTGTTCTTGCCATTCTTGCGTGGGGCGGAACCCGACTGGTGAATGGCGATGGCGTCAACCAGTATACCAATGACGCGTATGTCACGGCGGATTTCCCGACTGTTGCTCCGAAAGTGGCCGGGCGTATTGACCGCGTCCGCGCGCAGGATAACGAGCAGGTCCACGCGGGAGAGGAACTCGCCCATATTGAGGATGAGGATTACAGGGCTGCGCTGGACGTGGCCCGAGGGAACCGGCAGGCCGCGCAGGGGGATGTCAGCAACCTTGAGGCCGAACTGGCCCGGCAGGACGCCGTTATTGCGCAGGCGCGCGCAGCCGTGCAGGCGGATCAGGCCCGCCTGATGTTCGCCCGGCAGAATGCGGTGCGATACCGCAATCTGTCCTCCGGTGGCGCCGGGACGATTGAGCAGAAGCAGTCTTCCGAAGCGCATGAAAAAGAGGCGGACGCCGCGATTGCCCTTGATCAGGCCGGAGTGGAGGCCGCGATCCGGCAGGTGGCGGTGCTGAAAGGCCAGCTTGAGCGTGCCCGAGGTCTTCTGGTGCGCGCGCAGGGGGATGAAAAACAAGCGGAACTCAACCTCTCCTATTGCACCATTCCCGCGCCGGTTGATGGCGTTGTTGGGGCGCGTGGGGTGCGTGTGGGCAACTACGTGCAGCCGGGCACAGGTATTCTGGCGGTTGTGCCGGTGCATGAGGCCTATGTGCTGGCCAATTTTCAGGAAACTCAGCTCACAAAAGTGCAGGCGGGGCAGCAGGCGACAGTCCGGGTGGATACCTTCCCCGGTCAGCGTTTGAAGGCGCATGTGGACTCACTGGCTCCGGCTACGGGGGTGGCCTTCGCCCCCATCCAGCCAGACAATGCCACCGGCAATTTTACCAAGGTGGTCCAGCGCGTACCCGTCAAGCTGACATTTGACCCCGGTCAGCCGCTGGCGGCACGAGTGCGGGTCGGGATGTCTGTGGAAGTGAGCGTTGATACGTCCTCAAAGCCGGAAGGGCCGCATGCCAATGATGCTCGCTATGTCTGGCAGTAACGCCATGAAGCGCGTCCTGTTTGCAGGCCTTTCCACCGTAGCGCTCGCGGGGTGTACGGTGGGGCCGACGTATCACGCCCCGCAGGTCACGGCTCCGGCCACATGGCGGCAGACGCAGCCGCCTGCGGCCAGCCGCATCACAACCGCCTCGGCCGATCCGCAGTGGTGGACGCTGTTCCATGATCCTGCGCTGATAAAGCTGGAACGGGAGGTCGCGGCCTCCAATCTGGACCTGAAAGCGGCGAGCCTGCGCCTGATGCAAAGTCAGGCGGAGCGGCGCATTGCCAGCGCGGCCCAGATGCCGCATGTGGAGGCCAATGCGTCCTACGGGCGGGAGCGCGCCAGCACCAACGGCGTGCTGGGGTTGCTCGGCACGATGGAACGTGAGCAGGCAGGCACCATTGCTTCCGGCGTGCCGGGGTTTGGCCCTACGGGTTTGCCCGGCAGTGTCGGCAACCCGTCGTTCAATCTGCCGCAATACGGCATGAATGCCTCGTGGGAGGTGGATTTCTGGGGGCATGTGCGGCGGCAGGTGGAAGCTGCTACCGCTGCCACGCAGGAAACCGAAGATATGCGGCGCAATACGCTGGTTTCACTCATGGCGGAAACGGCGCAGGACTATATTGACCTGCGGGCGACCCAGACGCAGGTGGGGATTCTTGAGCATAATATTGCTGTGGCGCGGGACAGCGTCCGGCTGACCAGATTGCGGTTTGAACAAGGGGCGGCAACGCGGCTGGATGTGGCGGAGGCAACGGGCCAGTGGCACAGTTTTACCTCCCGCCTCGCACCGCTTAAGGCGCAGGAAACCCATTTGCTGAATGCTCTGAGTTTTCTGGTCGCGCGGGAGCCGGGGGCGCTGGATGCTGAACTGGGCAAGCCTGCCGGTATTCCTTCCGTGCCTGCGCTGGTGCCTGCTGGCCTGCCGTCCCAGCTTGCGGAACAGAGGCCGGATATCCGTATGGCTGCGGACCGTCTGCATGCGGCAACAGCCGCCATTGGCGTGGCGATTGCCGATTTCTTTCCGCGCGTTACGCTCTCCGGCAGTCTGGATATTCAGGCGCTTCAGTTCAGCGGGCTGGGGTCATGGGCTTCCCGCCAGTATGGCTTTGGCCCGACGGCCACTCTGCCCCTGTTTGAAGGTGGCCGTCTGACAGGCCAGTTGCACCTGCGCAAGGCCCAGCAGAAGGAAGCCGCAACTCTTTTCCAGCGCACGGTGCTGAAGGCCTGGCAGGAAATAGATGATGCCATGGCCGACTTTACCGCAGCCCAGAGCCGGCGGGACGAACTGGCCGAGGCGGTGCATGAGAACGAGATTGCGGTCGAAACCGCCAGAGCACAATATGTGCAGGGGGCATCAGATTTCCTGAATGTGCTGACTTTGCAGAATGCGCTCCTTGCGTCTCAAAGCGCGCTGGCTCTCGCGACGGCGCAGGTCGCTGGCTCTGTGACGCATCTCTATCGGGCTGTTGGCGGCGGGTGGCAGGCGGTTTACCCGGCACAGCCTGCGGCCAGAACACCGGCCTGAGGGGGAGAGGATGATTACTGTCAGACGGGCGGACAGTCTCGGTTTAGTGAAGTCAGACAGGCTTGCTCTGCGTTGCCATTTTGCATTTGCGACGTATCGGGACCCGGCATATCAGCATGAAGGGCGCCTGCGGGTTCTCAATCTTGGGGCGCTCTCTCCTTTAGAGACATACGCTCTGAGACCAGAAGCAGAGGCTGATATTCTGACATGGGTGCAGGCCGGGAGCCTGACAGCGCAGGTGGATGATTTTGCGCCGGAGAGCCTTCAGGCTGAAGGACTGCATCTGATCAGCACCGGGTCAGGCTGCCAGATGCTGACATGGCAGGCGGGGGGGAGGGGGCGTCTTTTCTTCAGTTCTGGTTTTTGCCGGATACGGAAGCAGGCACGCCCCGGCAGGAAAGCCGCGCGGGCTTTTCGCAAACAGAAGACGGCGGGTTCAGAATTCTTGCCTCCGGCTTTCCGGAGGATGATCCGGAAGAGACTGAAACCGTGACCGATGGCGCGCCTGTGGCGCTGAGTGCCGGGGCTCGCCTGCTGCATGCGGCCATACCGGCGGGTGAGGGGGCGGCCTATCGCACCAGCCCGGCCCGTGATCTATATCTGGTGGTGGTATCCGGCGTGGTGCGGGTGCAAGAGACTGTTTTAAAAGCGGGTGATGCGGTTGCCGCGCAGGGTGTAACCACCCTCACAGTCATGGCGCAGGAGCAGGCTGTGGTGCTGCTGACGGATGTGGCTGCGGTGTGACTCAACAGAACGCGCCCCACACTGAAGGTCTGACTATGACCGTGAGGCTTCTGCTACGAGGCCCCGGAATGGACACCATGCCGTGCGCTCTTCCGTGACCCGGCAACGCTGACGATCAGGAAGAGGGCTGTTTCACAGAGCGCCAGTTCCCATAACGGAAGCGCCTGCCCGGCAAAGCCGACCAGAAGCAGGAGCGCCACACCGATAATCTGGCTGCTGGCCAGCCGTCGCGTGGCGACCCAGCGATATGCGGTGCTGGCCAGCAGGTAGAGTGCCGGGCCGAGCGTCATGACCAGAGCCGGGGCACCGTGTGCTTCTTCTACCGGGTTTTCCAGCAGGAGATCCATCGCGACGGCGGTGACGATAATTCCGGCGATCAGAATAACATGCAGATAATGGAAATAAGCCCCCATCCGGCCCGGATCGGGCGAGCTGCTTATGGCGTGTTCCGCTTCCTCACTGGAGGTTTCAAAATATAGCCACCACATGGCCAGCGTGCAGAGAAAACTGGTGCCAAATCCGCCCAGTTCAATCCATGACCAGTGTGCGCTTTCCGCAAGGGAAAGGCCGGATGCCATGATGGTTTCCCCAAGGGCGACAATCACAAACAACTGGCAGCGTTCCACAATATGCTTGCCGGAAATGGTCCAGTCCGATGTGTGAGACCGGCCCAGCCCCGGCAGCCAGAAGCCGAACATGGGGGAAAGATATTCACACACTACCCCGGCGGCCCATAACGGAACGCGTGCTTCCGGTGTTGCAAGGCCGCCTGCAATCCAGAAACACGCAGCAATAACACCCCAGCCCAGAATACGGCGGTAGTTTGGAGCAAGCGGGTGTGTGGCTGGCAGGCTGAAGACGATAAAGCCCGACCGGCCGACCTGCATGGCCGCGTAGCAGACCGCAAAGGCCAGCCCCCGCGGGCCAAAGGCTTCCGGGGCCGCCGCACCACAGACAAGGGCGAGCGCCATGGTGAGAAACAGCACCCCGCGCAGGGCGGGTACGCGCGGGTCAAACCAGTTTGTCACCCAGCCGGTATATTGCCAGCCCAGCCATGCCGCGAACCACAGGATGAGGGTCTGCACGCCGCCAAGAACCGTCAGATGGTGCAGGAGGCCATGACTGATCTGTGTCACGAGGAACACGTAAACCAGATCAAAAAACAGTTCCTCGTTCATCACACGGGCATTGTCTGCCCCCGGCTTACGCATGAGGCGATGCATTGAGGCGTCCTGTTCAGTCATGAAGGGCTCCGTTGGAAAGGGGGCGCTTTAAACGCTTCCGCTGCAAACCCGCGTTGCGTAGCACATTCCTGCGCCAGAAAGTCGAGAAGGGCCCGGACGGCGGGCACAAGCCCGCGTCGGGACGGAAAAACGGCATGAATAATTCCTGCGCGCGGGTGCCAGCCGGGCAGAACCTGCACAAGGCGGCCTGCCTCAATATCCTGCCAGATCATCATAGTGGGAAGTTGCACAATACCGCCGCCGATTAGTGCTGTTTCCCGCAGAACAGCCATATCATCCGTTGCCAGACGGGGGTCATGAAACACGGTGGCTGTCTGCCCCTGCTGGTTTTCCAGCAGCCATGAGTGGGTGCCGGGATGGGTCTTGAAGTCCAGACTGGGCAGCCCGTTGAGATCTGCCGGGGAGGTCAGCGGCTGGGGCACCAGAGAGGGGGCCGCAACAAGGCACTGGGTGCTGGTATCCAGCGTGCGCATCACGAGGTCCGACGGGGCAAGGGGAGGGAAGCGCACCCGAATGGCGAGGTCAAACCCTTCTTTTAAAACATCAACCTGCCGGTTGGTGCTTTCCAGTTGCAGGGTGACGGCGGGGTAGAGCAGCATAAAGCGGGCCAGCAGGGCACCAAACTGAAAGGTGAGCAGGGCAACCGGGCAGCTTAGCCGGATCTGCCCGCAGGGTTCAGCCTGAAGACGCGCGACGGAGTGTTCCGCAGCATCCGCAGCCGCCAGCATGGCCTGACAATGCTCATAAAACCGGTGCCCGGTTTCCGTGACGCTGAAATGGCGGGAGGAACGCTGGATAAGGCGCGTGTGCAGCCGGTCTTCCAGCAGACGGACGCGGCGGCTGAGGAGGGATTTCTGGAGGCCGGTTGCGCGTGCAGCCGCAGAAAACCCGCCATGTTTGACGACCTGTGCAAAATATTCAAAGTCGTTGAGGTCTCTCATCGTCCTGCCTGTAGAACGCATTGTTCGATCCTGCGCTCTTCCTGCGACAATAGGGGAAACCCATAGTTCTTATCAAGCAAAGTGGCACAGGCTTCAGGCCTTTGAAAAAGGACAAGACCATGCAGAAGAAAATTCTTGGCACCTACGGCAATGACCGGGGCCACTGGGTGGGGGACGGCTTTCCCGTCCGCTCCCTGTTTTCCTACACCCAGTTTGGCAAGCATCTCAGCCCGTTTCTGCTGATGGATTATGCCGGACCGCACGCTTTTGAACCCACCGAGGCGCGGCGGGGTGTTGGCGAACATCCGCATAAAGGGTTTGAGACGGTGACCATCGTCTATGACGGCGAGGTTGAACACCGGGATTCCTCGGGCGGGGGCGGTATTATCGGGCCGGGTGATGTGCAGTGGATGACGGCAGGGAACGGCATTCAGCATGAAGAATTTCATTCTCCGGCTTACGCGAAAACCGGCGGAAATTTTCGGATGGTCCAGTTGTGGGTCAATCTGCCCGCAAAAGATAAAACGGCTCCGGCGGGGTACCAGACCCTGCTGGCAAACCAGATCCCCACCGTGGCTTTGCCGGATAACGCCGGTCATCTGCGGGTGATTGCAGGAGAATATGACGGGGCCCGTGGTCCGGCCCGCATCTTCTCGCCGCTGAACGTGTGGGATGGGGTGCTGCATGAAGGAGCGCAGGTGACGCTGAACGTGCCTGCCGGACACAACGCGGCCATTGTCTCTCTGGAAGGGCGGCTGATTTTAAACGGGACACAGGAACTCGGGGCTGCTCAGTTTGCGTTACTAGACCATGAGGGCGCGAAGGTGACGGTACAGGCTGCCGGAGAAAGCAGCTTTCTGGTGCTGACGGGAGAACCGCTGAACGAGCCGATTGCGGGATACGGACCCTTTGTGATGAACACGCAGGATGAAATCCGGCAGGCGATTGAAGATTTCAATAACGGACGGTTTGGCGGCATCCACGCCTGACCTGTCTGCAAACAAACAACAGGAGAAAATCCATGTCTCAGACTAAGCCTCTTCACTTCGTCACCCTGCTGGGCAGCCTGCGAAAAGGGTCCCTGAATGCGATTGTCGCCCGGACCTGCCGGAACTGGCCCCGGAGGGAATAACCATCACGCATCTAGGGTCAGTCGGGGATTTTCCGCATTATGATCAGGATGTGCAGGAGCAGGGTTTTCCCGCACCTGTGCTGGCCATGGCGGGGCAGATCCGGGCGGCGGACGGGCTGATTATTGTAACGCCTGAGTATAACTACTCTCTCCCCGGTGTGCTGAAAAACGCACTGGACTGGCTCTCCCGCGTGGCTCCTCAGCCTCTGGCAGGCAAGCCGGTGGCGTTGCAGACTGTCTCTCCCGGTGCGATTGGCGGGGCGCGGGCACAGTACCACCTGCGGCAAACTCTGGTGTTTCTGGACGCATTTGTGCTGAACAAGCCAGAGGTGATGATCGGGCAGGCCATGAGCAAGTTTGACGCAGAAAACCTGCGCCTGACAGACGAGCCAACCCGTGCCTACCTCACACGCCAGATTGCAGCCCTCGGCGCGCTGGCAAGGCAGGTCTCCCCGCATACGCCGGATGCGGGCTAAACTGGCCGCGTCACGCGGTTTCAGAAAAACCCGGAGATAAAGAGCTTTCCTATAACTGAGCGGCATCATCGTTCTGACGGATGATGGCGCAGGGGGAGTTCACCTCTAAAGAGGCGTCTGCGCGAACCTCTATCGGTTGTAAAAAACCGGGGAGGATCGCGGACGGCTTAAATGGTTGTTTTGGAATGAAAAAATTTTCATACTCCGAGATCGGACAGCCAGAAAAGCCGCCTGAATGTCAGGTTCGCGCAAAGCCCCCGATTTTTCTTGTGCGCATCAGGTGATATGCTCACGCCGTCGCCTCCCGTGCGGGGGCGTGGATAGAAACTGTTAGTCGCCCGGATATCCTCTAGAGCCTGCCCGTCGCCTCCCGTGCGGGGGCGTGGATAGAAACCGCATGAACACCAGTGCCCGCTACAGCACGGCGACGTCGCCTCCCGTGCGGGGGCGTGGATAGAAACAACGGGATGAGCTGCGGGCCGGTCGCGGCTGTCGAGGTCGCCTCCCGTGCGGGGGCGTGGATAGAAACCCCTACTGGGAATATGTCCATAACACATGCGCCC
>NZ_BAJW01000081.1 GCF_000613905.1 Acetobacter persici JCM 25330 | reverse complement strand
GTTCTATCTGTGAGAAATGCGCGTCGAGGCGTGCACTTGAAAGCCGTAGCGTGCCATGGTGTGTGCACCCGCTTTCTCGCGCGGTTTATTAGCAGCAACTTCTTGCATTAGGCTTGTTGTCACGTGATTAGTGTCCAACGTTTTTTCTCACCTTACCTGAATGCCTCAGTTCGTCTGGCGAAACAAGGTACAGAGCCGGTGAAAAACAAAACCAAATAACCAGATATGCTGTGATCGCCCTCATGTTGGCCGTTCGGTCACATTACGTACCTTTCCGGTACCAGATACACGCCGAGACTCAAGCTATTGGAAGTATTTGAACCCCAGCTTTTTTTAAGAGGCTATAGAGTGTTGCTATCTTGTGGCGTGTGCCTCGATGCCGGCAGTAAGTAAATACGACACGTTGCTTGGCGCGTGTGAAAGCGACAAAGAATCCTGCCGTTGCCTCAATCTGATCGTTAGCAAAACTCCACCATGCACCATCGTCCAGACCGACGAAAATGACGCTGTGATATTCAAGCCCTTTGCTTTTGTGGATCGTCATCAGCGGTATCGCGTGGACGCCTTCATAAGCATCGAGCACTGTTAACCAGTCGCTGCCGTTGGCTGCCGCCGCAAATAAATGTAAGGCAACCGCATCCAATACTTTTTCCAGCCAGCTTCCCTTACTATAGGGAAGGTGAACTGCAATCAGCTGATCTCGGCCCACGAATGCAATAATGTCGTCAACAATCGCGTGCGCTGCCGCCTTCGACATTGGGGGAGCAGGATGCGCCTTGGAAAAATTGATGGTGTAGATGTCTAACTCACGCGCAAGCCTTGATTGCGTAGCTTCATCGTCGGGCGTAATGCCTCGTAGTGTCGCAAGCGCCTCTTGGCATTCGGTCCAATATCGACCAGCGCGCTTCGTCATGGAGAGGCGCAAAATGGTGATCACCAGTTCAGACGCTTTTTCCGCCAGCAATTCTTGCAACATGACCGCCCCAACTTTTCCGGCCTCGTTACGCAGAGGAATGCCGACGGCATAGAAGGCTGGCTCAAGGATGGCTGCATAGTCGGCAGCCTTTTGTCGAACCAGCAAAACGAAATCACGGGGGTGGAGGTCGTGTGTTTTCATCTCGGCGGCAACGAATGCAGCCAGGTAATCTGCCTCGACCTCTGGTGAGGAGAAATCCCAGATCGCGCAACTATCTCCGGCGATCGTACCAGCAGTCTTTGAGATTGGCTCTACGGCGTGAGAATCGAGTGCCTGCGCAAGGACATGCTGGATGCGCAGCAGTTCTGGTGAAGAACGATAATTATTGAAGAGCGGTGTCCGCTTGCCAGCGAAGTCAGCATCAAAGGCGCCGAATGGATCGTCCATCGCCATAGCCCAGCGCATGATCTGCTGCTTATTGTCGCCAACAGCCGTGATCACTGTATCGGTGCCAAGAAAGATCCTTCGGACAAATCATATTGGATCTGCGTCGTATCCTGAAATTCATCCATGAACAGATGAGAATAGGTCAGTCGAAGTGCGTCGCGCGCCATTGGATTGACTCGTAAAAGGAGTTCGGCGAGCCGCCCGATCATGGGAAATGAAAGAACACATTTTTTGCCTTCGTGGAGTGATAACTGCCAGAAGCGATCTGCCGCCCATTGAGCCGGAGATGGATTCATCCAGCCATCCAAGGGCAAAGGAGATCCAACCAGATAGCGGCGTTCAAATGTTTTTGCCGCTATCGCTTGGATATCCGCATAGGTTCCCACCGATGATGGAGGAGAACCGACTTGCTGAGACAGAAAGTCGGCAAAAAACTGTCCACGGTACATCGGGTCGTAGGGATTGAAGATTTCATAGTCTGGTCGAGGCCGCCAGCGTTCCGGTAATGCTTGGCCGAAACGGTCGATCAGTCCCTTCGCAAATGCGTCGAATGTCATAGAGTCGAAGCGTCCGGCATGATTGCGATGGCAGCGCTGATGAACCCGCGCAGCGAGGTTCGTTGCGGCGTCGCGCTTGAAGCTGATGGCAAGAATACGCCTTGGTGCAGGTGAAGTGCCCGTCTGGAGGAGATAGGCGGCGCGTTGCGCGAGCAATTCAGTCTTTCCCGCACCGGGGCCGGCAATGACTGATTGATTGTCTACCGAGCGGACGACCTTCAACGCATTTGCTTCGAGCGCTTCCACGCCCACCGGTTTCCAATCATCCGGATGAACTCGCCGCGACAGCAGTGCCATAGCTAGTCCCGTCGTAACGATTTGACGATGTGCTTGAGAACCTCCCCTAGCACCGCAGGCATCTTCTCCGCCAAGTCCTTTTTCTTGATGTGGGTCAGGGCCGCAAGATGCGTCGCGGGCTTGCTGTTGGTGAGGAAGTGATAGCGATAGGCGGGAAAAAGCGCCGTGTAATCCTTGAACGGGCCTGTATAGAGGGTAAGCCCTGAGCCGGCCGTGCCGAGAACCACTTCCGCAGCCCTATCGGCTGTCAGCTTGGGACCGCCACCCTTCGGAATGATTGCCGTATATGCTTCAGGGAATGCTTCGAGCATGGCGAGGTCGAGATCGAGGGGCGTTGAAAAATAGACGCCATATGGCTTGAGACTATTGACCCAGGCGATGAGGTTTTCGCGGTCTTCGGCATCCTGCCATGTGTGCATCTTTGCAAAGTCTTCGTCGGACAAGATTCCCGTATCGATCTTCAAGAGCGTGGCTTTTTTCTCGCCAAATTCGATGAGCTTTTCGATTGCGGTTTTTACTCGACCGAAGCCGCCGCCCTCTCGACCTAGATCGAGGTCCAACAGAGTAGCGTGAGGAATACCAAGATGTTTCAATAATCGCCAAAAATGCTGTACATGCCGTCCGCCTAGAGGGACGATCGCGACAAAAGCTGGGTCAATCAGGAGATTTAGCGCCTCGGCGAGGCGGGGTAGAACGATCTGCTCGGAGTCACCTTCAACCAGCAGGACGAACCGCGCAAAGTAAAGTTCAGGATAGGCCAGCATCGCACCACGGACGAATTTGGCGGTTTCATCAATGCCTCTCGGCGTTCTGATTTTCTTGACCGTCGAGACACGTGTCTTTGGGTCACAACGGCAGTAACGAACCTCTCGCGGATCGACGCGGCTTAGAACCGCTGGTGAATGACTCGTGACAATGGCCTGTGCGCCACCTGCATCGGTCAGAGAACGAACCTGACGGATAATCCTGGCAAGAAAATAAGGGGAAAGATGGTTCTCCGGCTCTTCCAAGGCGAAGAGCGTGAGCGCGGGAATGCGCAGAGTGTCATCGCGGAATCCCTCCACAGTGCCAGCAACAACTTTGCGCTCGAGATCGAACACGGCCGCCGCCAGCGCAAAATAGAAGAGAGACTGCTGCCCGTCACTCAGGCGTCGAGACCGCGTTCCTGGCCGTCTGGTCCCTGCTCGAAAATGACGGCGATCTTGCTGATGACGTCCTCGAACCGGCGACTGACCAGGCTGAGCCGGGGTTTCGTATCGACAACATCATCGTGAAGCCCGGACCAGCGCGCCTGCAAGGCTTTACCGATTGCGGCGATGGCCGACTCGCCCTCGAAAGCTGTCGCCAGGCATTCGGTGGCTTTCTGAACGGCCTCTTCTGTTTCGGACGACCATTCGATAGCGCGCAGCAGGCGAGCAGCGAGCGCGCCCGTCGTCGCCTTGATCTGCGCCGCCGCGTCCCGGCTGGCAGGCGTGTAATAGAGTTGGATAAGACCGCGATCCGACGCCGACACCGGATGGCGCTTATCCTCGGTCGGATCGTCATCGAGCGTATCGACCCAGAACAGTTCCTGCGAAACCTCCCCCTCGACCGTCCCATCATCCTCCCATCGCGCTTCGAGATGCAGGCGGCAGACCGGCGATTTGCCCTCCCGTTCGATCTGCATGTGCCGGAACGAGGGCGCGATCGTCTCCGGCGTCGCGGTGCCATCGGCCAACTCCGGCAAACCGATCAACACGTCGATGAACAGATTCTTGGGTTCACGATCGTCGGGATCATCGCCGGCACCCAGGTGGAAATCCGAACGCTGCACGGTGCGCTGCGTCCGCGACACGCCGAACAGTTTCGACAAGGCATGGAGCAGCGCGGTCTTGCCCGCCGCGTTCGGGCCGACGACCGCCGTGATCTCGGGCGAGATCGGCACCGTGATCGGATCAGGACCGAAACAGCGGAAGCCGGACAGGGTTACAGAGTCAATACGCACAGGCTTCCTTCCGTCAGGCGGCAGTGGGGAGCGGATTGGTGCCCTCGCTCAGGATGGCGAGATACCCCCGGTAACTGAACACGCGGCCCCGCTTGCGGCCGGTGACCTCCTCGACGATGCCGAACCGCTCCAGATCGGCGAGCGCCGCATTGACCGTGGGGGCCGAGAGGCCCGTCTGGTGAACGAGCTGGTTGGCCGTCAGATAAGGATTCTGCTGGAACAGATCGTGGATGCGCAGCGCCGAGCCGGCCCGGTCGCTCTCCACCGTGATGCGCTCGCGGTCTTGCTTGAACAACTCGACAATCCGGGTTGCCGCATCGAATGCCTGATTGGCGGTATCCGCGACGCCCGTGAGAAAGAAGTCGAGCCAATCTTCCCACGCGCCATGCTCGCGCACCTCCTGAAGCAGGCGGTAATAATCGGCGCGATGGGTTTTGAGGTAGAGGCTCAGATAGAGCAGCGGCTTCCGCAGCACGCCGTTGACGCAGAGATACAGCGTGACCAGCAAGCGGCCGATCCTGCCGTTGCCGTCCAGGAACGGGTGGATGGTCTCGAATTGAACGTGCAGCAGGCCGGCCTTGAGGAGGGCGGGAAGACGCGAGCCTTCCTCGTGCATGAAACGCTCCAGCGCATCTAGGCATGCATCCATTTCAGTCGGCGGCGGCGGCACGAAGAGCGCATTGCCGGGGCGTGTCCCACCGATCCAGTTCTGCGAACGCCGGAACTCGCCGGGATTTTTCGTGCCGCCGCGTCCGCTTTGGAGCAATCGCGCGTGCATCTCACGGATCAGGCGCAGGGACAGCGGTAGGTCTTCCAGCCGCTTCAGTCCATACATCATGGCGTCGACGTAATTGGAGACTTCACGGATGTCGTCGATTGGCTGACCAGTCTGCGCCTCTGTTTCGAAGCGAAGCAGGTCCGTCAGGGTCGATTGCGTTCCCTCGATCTGGGACGAGAGGACGGCTTCCTTGCGCACATACATATAGAGGAACAGCTCCTGGCGCGGCAGCAGCATGGTGATGCCATCCAGACGTCCCAATGCGCGCTCCGCCAGACTCAGCCGTTCCAGCAGGGCCAGAACGTCAATTGAGGGCTCCGGGGGCAGGTGGGGCGGCACGAAGGCGCGTACTATCTCGCCTGCAACCGGCGTTTCGACGAAGCGGCCTAGCCGAGGGTTGCGCGGGGGGTCGGACATGATCCGACTATGGCGCTGGACCGTTATTTAAACAATAGCCATTTGGCTTAAATAGTTAGGGAGCTAAGGTAAGCGCTCTTAAATAAGGGGTGCTGTCACCATGGGCTACCAACAGGCAGCGGGTTGCCTCGATTATTGACCTGCCGATCCATGCCGGCATTCGGCTGTTCCGTTGGCCGCAGGGAAGGCGGCCTGAAAATCATTCTGGCCTATCGGAAGTGGCCTTTTGAAGGGGTATATGGTGACAAAGGAAAAGCTTTCCATTTTGCAGTCATTTAGCTACGCTGCCAGACGTTCAACGAGCCCGCTGACAAGCAGCAGTTTTCTTTGGTTGCAGGCCCCCGCAACCATCTGAACTTGCGATGCAAGAACAGAGCCCGAACCGGCAACGGTCGGGCTCTTTTGCTTTGTCCCCGCGGCGATCGTCAGGATGCCGGCGAGGTCGCCGAACAACTCCACTCGCAACGCGCCATCGACTGGCGTCAGCACGATCCTCTCGATCAGGGAACGGATGAGGTCGGCGGCTTCCAGGCGGGTGGCGTCCTGCTGCAGAGCGTTGTGCAGGGCAGTGACCCGCTCGCGATAGACGACCGCCATGCTGGGATGCAGCACCGGCGGTGGCTCGTCGATCGTTGCCAAGGTCTCCTCGGCCTGGGCTTTCCGCCGTTCCAGTTTCTGGCTGCGCTCCTTGATCCGTTCCTCGGGCAGGGTGCCCTTGAGCAGGGCGTCCATTAGCGTGTCGAACTCGCGCTCAATGCGCTGCAATTCCGCCTTGGCGGCGCTGATGCCGGCCGAGGCCTCGATCCGCTGTTCGTTCATCCGGCGGGTGAACTCCTCGCAGAACACGGCGAACAACTCAGGTCCATCAGATGGCTCTTGAGCGCGGTCAGCACGCGGGATTCCAGCGCGTCGCGGCGGATGTTCATGCGGTTGCCGCAGGTGCCCTTGTTGCGGGCGGTCGAGCAGCCGACGAGGGTGCCGGACACCATGGAATAGCCGCCGCCACAGCAGCCGCACCTGGTCAGGCCGGTGAACAGATATTTGCCGCGCTGGCGCTCGTGCAGGCGATTGGTGTCGCCGGTGTCGCGATTGATTTTGATCGTCTTCTGCTTGGCCTTGACCTTGTCCCACAGGTCCTGGTCGATGATCCGCAGTTCCGGCACCTCCTGGATCACCCATTCCAACGCGGGATTGGGTCGGGAGACCCGCTTGCCGGTCTCGGGATCCTTGAGATAGCGCAGTCGGTTCCAGACCAGGCGGCCAACATACATCTCGTTGTTGAGGATGCCGGTGCCGCGCTGGCGGTTGCCGTTGATGGTGGTGAAGCCCCAGTCGCCGCCCGTCGGCGCGCTGACGCCGTCATCGTTGAGGGCGACGGCGATCCGCTTGGGTGAGCGGCCATTGGCGAACTCGTGGAAGATGCGGCGGACGACGGTGGCCTCGGCGTCGTTGATGCTGCGATTGCCGCGGATCGGCTCGCCGCGATCGTCGATCTGGCGGACTACGTCGTAGCCGTAGGAGTTGCCGCCGCCGGATTTGCCGTCCTGGATCCTGCCGCGCAGGCCACGACGGACCTTGTCGGCGAGGTCCTTGAGGAACAGGGCGTTCATGGTGCCCTTGAGGCCGACATGCAGGTGGGTGACGTCACCTTCGGATAGGGTGACGATCCGCACCCCGGCGAAGGCCATCCGCTTGTGCAGGCCGGCGATATCCTCCTGGTCGCGGGACAGCCGGTCCATGGCCTCGGCCAGCACGATGGTGAAGCGGCCGCGCTGCGCGTCTTGCACCAGTTCCTGGATGCCGGGGCGGAGCAGCAGGGAGGCGCCCGAGATGGCCCGGTCGGTGTAGCTGTCGACGATGGTCCAACCCTGTTTCCCGGCGTGCTCCCGGCAGAGCCGGAGCTGGTCCTCGATCGAGGCGTCGCGCTGGTGGTCGGAGGAATACCGGGCATACAGGGCGACGCGGGTCATGGGGCGGCTCCTACTTTGTCGGGCCGGTCTTCCTGCGGTTATGCGCGGCGTTGATATAGTCGTCGGCGGCTTGACGGGCGAGAAGACGGACCAAGGCAACCAGTCGGGGATCACGCGTGCGCAGCGTCAGGGTGAGGCGGTCGGATGGTGACTCCCCGTCCTCCCGTGCAGGCACGATCTTACTGGCGTCGGTCATCGTACCATGTCCCCGATCCAAGGTGCATCTCAAAAATGCTGTCAGGGTCTTGGTAGATCAGGCGGGGAGGCTGATGGAATGGCTCGGGGCGGGTGTTCGTGGAGGTAAGCGGCGGTGGCGAAAGATACTGACCGATGGCGGTTGGTGGTCACGCCCGGCGGCAAGATCGGTGCCTTGGCGGTGCATGGCGCGCGCCTATACACCTTTGGGCCGATATTAGACGGGCTGCTTGGGCCTCACCTTGATCGTTCGGCGCGTATTATCAGTTGCCCGGAAGCGATCGTTCGTTCAAGCGGGCTAGATTGACCCAAGCTGGCCGACCACGGCTTCGTTCGTGACCTACCATGACCTCATCTTAAAGAGGCGGCCATCCTGCCCCTCGTCGTGGAGCAGCAGCACGATTTCATCGCTGTTGAATAAAGGTTGGTCCGCAGCCTGCTTTGGTAG
The DNA here is from genome assembly GCF_000613905.1 of Acetobacter persici JCM 25330. Classification (GTDB taxonomy): domain Bacteria; phylum Pseudomonadota; class Alphaproteobacteria; order Acetobacterales; family Acetobacteraceae; genus Acetobacter; species Acetobacter persici. The sequence continues at coordinate 4,267 of NZ_BAJW01000081.1, read as the reverse complement.
GTCGGAATCGATCAGAGTGATGACCGACTGAATCCCCAGCTCCGTGTAGCGCCGAATCACCGTCAACAGGATTTCCTTCTTCCGGTCATCAAGCGATTCGAAAACGCCGTCGTGATAGGCGAAGCGCGGGAAGGCGTCCGAAAGGTGAGCTCGCAACAACGCCAAGTCGAACGCGACGCAGAGAAGCTTGCGATAGCTGTGGCCGCGATCGGCGCTGGTAGCGTTGCCCGCATCGTCGAGCAGTTCGGCCCTGAACTCCAGATGTCCCTTCGAATTGACAGAAACGTTGAGCAACGCCTTGCTGTCGATAACTTCTTCAACAATCTCGTTGAAATAAAGCCTTATGGTCGAAAATAGGCTTTGGGGATCGGCACTCTGGGCCTCGACATTCGCCTCAATGGCGCTTTGCAAGTGTATTTTCTCTTCCTGCAGATTGCGGATGTCTGTTCGCAACTGCTGGAGACGTTGAGCAAAATCCCGTCGGCGCTGCAGCGCCTCGATGTCGGCGCGTAGCGTGACTAGCTCTCCGCTGATGGTCCGATATTTAGCAAACGAGTCGGTCTCGCTTAAAAAGGCCATGATCTGCGAGCGGCGCTTGCCAAGCGCGGTCAGTTGGGAATTAACCCTCTTTAGCTCGATCTCGATCTCTTCGCGCTCCTCGGAAAGATAGCCGCGTCTTTCCTCAGTGATGGCCTTGTTGAAGGCGATTAGCTGCTCGAAGTCCTTCTTGATCTGCCCTGCGAACAGGATTCCCGCCTCGGCGAACAACGCCTGAGCGCTCTGGGGATCGAACAGGATCTGATCTTCCCCTAGTGAGGCAACCACCTTCTTGAGGTTATACATGAGCGAATAACGGCGCGCGTTCAGCGTCGCGATCTCCGCATCGACCGAGTCGACCAAAGCTCGGGTCTCAGCTTTGTCCTCCGCCCGGAAGTCAAAAGCATCGAGAAATGCCTGTTTTTTCTCGATTTCTTTGACTTTAAGAAGAAGAAGACCGTCTATCTTACCAGAGTCCTCAAGTTCGATGCTGCCGCCCAATTCCTGACGGAGGGTTGCCGCCTTGTCCTCCATGTCCTTGAGATGGTTCTCCTTGGCATAATGCTCATCGATCAACTGCGCGTTAAAACCGAGAATATGGGCAAGGAATGGCTTCCAGTCGGCATGGGAGCTGGCGAAACGACGCAGATGGAAAACGTCGCCAAAATCCTCTTGAGACCGAAGAAAATAACCGAGACCCTTGCGATAGTGCCAAGCTTCAGGGCGCGCCAGTCTAGGTAGCTGTCGAGCAAATCCTTGGCCCGCTCGAACGGGACATCGACATGATCCCATGCGCGGTCGGGCAGGCTGGAGAAGTCTTGGTGGCGCGCTATATGCTTCTTGAAGGCGATGCGGCTCTGGCCCGCCACGCCCCGGCGAACCGTCACATAGCCTCCATCCGCTAGCTCGATTTCCAGATAGAAAACGAAGTCGGTGAACTGCTGCTCGTGGCGGAACAAGAAAAATTTCGGATCACGACCGGCCAGGAATCCGAAATCAAGCAGACGCCCGAGTGTGGTCTTCCCCAGATTATGGGTGTCCCGATCTTGGTTCTCGGGCAGGCGGATTTCCGCCATCACGACGTTCAGCTCGGGACTGAACGCGATAGCTTCGAAGCGACTCGGCTGGTTTGAGTAAAGCTTAGACAGCTTCATGTTGGCCAACATACTCAAAAGAGTCGGTCTTGGGATGGTACTCCACCACACCTAGCAGAAACAGAAAATTCAGCGCCGGAAGGAACAGCACATCGCCACCGCTGATGGCCTTGCGCGCAAATGCAAGCAGCGTGCTATAGTCGCACAGGCGCATGGTCTGGAGACGCTTAAGCAGCACAAGTGCGACATTGATCACAGTGCGGTCAGGATGAGCATGCTTACTAGGCCGCAGCATCGTCGCTCCCCAGTCCGATGTCGCAGTTCCAGTACATGTAGAAGATCATTGCCCGAGTTAGTCGCTTGTTTTGCCGCAGAACCGGATCGCGCGCGAAAAGTAAATCTACGAGATAGTTCATCACTGCATCGAATTCTTGGTACTTCTTACGCTGGGCGATGATTTTTAGCTGAAACTCCTCAACTGCGGTCTCATAGGCCGTGAGTATCTTGATGTTTTCCGGTGCGGCAAGGAAAGCCTGGATCTGAGCCGTGTCCTTGAGATACAGTCGGCGCTGTGTCCTGGCATAGTCCGCCGTCATCTGGTTGAGGACGTTCTTGTCCTCGTAGGAGATGCGCTCGACAGGAGCGCATCGAGCGCCGCACCCACTGTGGGCCTATGGCTTGCAAATGCTTGAACAACGTCCGAAAGCTCGTCGGGCGAGACGATCAGCGGCGAGTCCACTGGATCGAGCTTGGCGAGCTTGGCCACTGCTGGAAATTGCTTGAGCCAGGATTCCAGCTGTTCGACCCCACAAAGATAAACGGAGCCCTTAGCCAGTCCCGTTTCCTTGGCGATGTATGCGGTTAGGTCCGCGTCAGCTCCGCCGGAGAGCCGGCGGTTGGAGAACAGCATGTAGTGATCGACGTCGCCAGCATTCCGCAGCTTCCTGATACGGGGGATTTCCTTTCCTAGAACTGTGTTCTGGGATTTTTCGCTGTAGAATTCTGCCTCTGAGAAGCTCTTGTTATACCCGTTAGTGTGCTTTGCTTGGGAGATGACAGTGCCCTGCCACGGGGCGGCCTTGCTCGGATGTAGCTCGGCGGTTCCCACGAACTTGGCGTCGCGTCCGCCGTCGGGCCCCTTGGCGAACCCCTTCACACTCGCACCCAGCAGATGGCGGCAGAGTAGGACGATCAGTTCCTCGAACTGATCTTCGCCCAGATCTTCGTACCGATAGATCATCCCACGAAGGCCTCTAAGGTACACTGCCGGAGGCAGATTCTTTCAAGCTCGTGGTAAGATCTGGCGCCGCGCATTTCGCACATTTATCCATATTTCTCTTAGCGCCAGAGCCTATCCGGCGATGTTGCGCTCAAATCGGAATAGCAAAGCGCAACGCCAAACTAAACCCCTAAGAGCAGATGCCCATAAACCTTCAAGACGCGATCGGTGATCCGTCCGGGTGTGGGCGGGAGGCCTTGAACTCGAAACATGTCGTTGGGTGGCTGAGGTGCGGGCGATGAGCGGACGGGGCGCCCAAAGGTGAACGAACGACTGCTTAGGTCGGATCGTCACCCGAAACCGGATTGTCGTGAAATCCGGCCATAGGGCCTTTCGTTGGAGATGGTAGTGCGCCCCTCTTCTGGACATGAGACAGCTATTTTGATGCCATATAGTGGTCTCAAGTCTGACGGCTAATAACCTGCGTGGCAATCATCCATCAGGAGGAGAGATTCCCGTTGTCTGGAATAGGGAACAGCGCGGCAGACGAGGTGGTCGCATGAACGGGGTAGCGGCTATGCAGTGCCTTCGTGGCACCTTGGCATGACCGGATAGCCGGCGTCACCTGCGTCCTTCTGTTACACGCTGCCCCTATGGCCTCTCGATTGGCTGACCCTGCCGGACGCCGATCGCCTGCCCGCAATGGCGACCGGCGACTATTTTCCCCCTGACGCGGGGCGTCATTCCTCGCGCCGCAAAATAGCCGCCGGCCGCCATCCTCCGCGTTGCTGCGGCCGCGCGCGGTGCGGGTCGATCGTCCTCCGGCCACCGGATCGCCATTGAGGCCGCATGGGGCGGCGTCGATCCAGCAAAGGACCACGGCTATGGCGATCATCGGCACCTTCACCAAAAGCGACAGCGGCATCTTCACCGGCACCATCCGCACCCTCGGCATCAACGCCAAGGTCCGTATCGTCCCCGAACCCGACAAGGCGCGGGACAGCGCCCCCGATTACCGGGTATTCGCCCAGACCTTCGAGGTCGGCGCCGCCTGGAAGAAAACCGCCCAGGAGAGCGGCCGCGACTATCTCTCCCTGAAGCTCGACGATCCCGGCTTCGCCCAGCCGATCTTCGCCAGCCTGTTCCCGGCGGACGACGGTGAAGGCTTCTCCCTCCTGTGGTCCCGCCGCACCAACGGCTGAACCGCCAGGATGCCCCGCCCAACCGGCGGGGCATTTCTCTGTACGCTCCCGGGCGTTCGTCCGCACATCTCGGCCGTTGGTTCCAAGCGGCGAGCCGTTCCGGCTCTGGTTATGACGGGTCCGCCATGCCCGGCACGGCGGACAACATAAAAAAGTCAGGGAGAGAGGCGCTTCTCCTCTCTCCCCCGCGAACGCCGGCTACAGCCCGGCAGGAC
>NZ_BAJW01000082.1 GCF_000613905.1 Acetobacter persici JCM 25330 | reverse complement strand
CGCGCGCCGGTGATGGCCTGGCGCCGGCTGGCCACCAGCTCGGCCGCATCGCGCACCGGCTTGTCCTCGGTGTGAACGTAGTGCATGAACATCGCTACGGTCTTGTGGCCCGTCAGCTTCATGCCCACTTTGGTCGGCACGCCCGAATTGGCAATGTCGGTGGTCGAGCGATGGCGGATGCCGTGCGTGCCGACGTGCGGGACGCCGGCCGCCTTGAGCACCCGGCACCAGCCGCCATAGTGCTCTCCAAAGGTCAGATGCTTGGTCGGGTCGTTGGGCGACGGCAGGACGTAGGGGCAGCCCTCCCGGCGTGGTGCCGTCGAAAGCAGCCGATAGGCTTCCGCGCTCATGGGCTTGGAGAGGCCGCCGGTCTTGCTGTCGGGCCACACCACGCGCCGGTTTTCCAAATCGACCCAGGCCCATTCGAGGGTGCAGATTTCGGAGCGACGGCCTGCGAACTCGAATTGCAGGCGGATCGCCAGCGGAATGACGTAGTTCTCCAGTCCTTCCGCCTCCAGCTTCTCCAGATGGCGGAAGATCAGCGCCAGCTCGTCGTCCACGATGAGCCGGGTTTCCTCGCCGGGCGGGAACATCGGAACATGGCGGCACGGGTTCGTGCCGTCGGGGCGATAGCCCCACACCTCGGCCAAATTGAACATCTTGCGCAACACGCCGAAAGCGTTGTTCGCCTCGGCCGGCTTATAGGCGAACTTCTCCATCAGCCCCGCAATGTCGGGCCGCTTCACGTCCTGCACCTTCTTGCGGCCCAGCAGCGGAACGATGCAACGGTCGATGACGGCCTGGTATCCTTTCAGGCCAATCCGGTAAAATGCGTGATGGCCTATTGTTTTTGTAAAAAACTGTTTCCGTGCCCAGACAGGCTTTGCGCCGCGCCAGTCGTAATAATGGTCCGCCCCGGCGGTGAGGTCTGAAAGCTGCTGGCGGCAAAGCTGGGCGGCAAGAGCGCTGGCCTGCCGGAACTGTGGGTCTGCCTGCGTCACGGCAAGGAGTGCGGCCCGATTGGGGTCCTGCATATTCCAGCAGGAAAACTGCGCCTCCGCTGTGCAGACCGATGCAATATCGCGCCCCCACCAGCCGGGGCGGGCAGCCCTGTTCCCGATCACATTGAGCACGGCCTGCATCCCGCGCAGCCCTTCCCCGCGTGCTTCACCCCATGCCGTACGAGCGGCAGTTTCAACCGCCCCGTTCATGAGGAAAACCGCGTTACAGACAGGAGAAAACGCCAGACAGCACTCCCCATCTGCTCCCACCCCAGCAGGCCCGTAGCCAGCGTGATACAGGTGAGCATGGCCCAGTTTGCCAGACGGATTCCGCCTTCTATCCGCGCAAGACGGTCTGAAACTTCCGCATCACGATTCTGCGCATCACGGCTCATATCATCCACACGGGCCATGATTTCATGCCGCGTGCGGGCCGCATTTTCCGCCACAGAGTGCGTCAGATCCCTCCGCAAATCAAAAAACTGACGCGATAACGTATCCAGCCCGTCACGAAGGTGGTCATGCCCCCCTTCAACGCGCGCGACACGCTCACGTAAAAGCGCCACTTCCTCAGAGGTGGCGCATCGATTGTCCTGCATTGTTGTGTCCGAACAAAAAAAGCCACCCCGAAGGGTGGCTTTATAAAAACGGGTGAAAAGAAAACGGCTCTTTATCCCCGAACCTTATCCAGACTTAAGCATGACCACGCGCGGCAGCAATTACAGATCGGTGGTGAAGGAGAATTTGAATGTTCTGGGCAGCCCCTGCAACAGGTAGCCGTTAAAAGCGGAGGCCCAGTAGCGGGTGTTGGCAAGGTTATCGACACCAAAACGGAGTGTCAGAGGTTTATGCGCCACGGCAAAGGTATAGCGTGCGCCCAGATCAAACCGTGTCCAGACCGGCAGATGCAGTGTGTTGCTCGTATTCACCCACTGTTTACCGGTATTTTCCACACGCCCGACCAGCGTCGCCCCGCGCAGGAATGGCAGGTCATATTCCAGATTTCCGTTGATAGTATAATTGGGAATACCAATCGCGGTATGGCCGTCATTAGCGCCCTGTGCCGTGCGGCGCAGATCAGCATCAATCAGCGTAGCGCCACCGTTAAAGCGCAGACCGGGGAGGATCTGGCCATTGATGCTCAGCTCAGCACCACGGTTCCGCTGCAATCCATTTTCCCGGAAAATAAAGGCGCCACTGTTCCCATAGGGTTCCGTATAGGAGTTGGGCTGGGAAATCTGATAAAATGCCAGCGTTGTTGTAAAGCGCCCGGTGTCGTATTTCGCGCCAACCTCATACTGCACGCTTTTAAAGGGTGGGAAAATCTGCCCGAGATTGACCACATTGGTCCCGGTTGCCGTCGGCCCTGCGCCAGCCCTTCAATCCGGTTGAAGTAAATGGAGGTACGGCGGGTAGGATGCACCACCAGCCCGACAACAGGGGTAATCGCGTCCTCATTATAATGGGCCGTCCGTGCACCATCACCATACGCGTTATAACCGTTAATCAGCATATTCTGGTAGCGAAACCCTGCCGTCAGCGCGACGCGCCCCTGCCAGAAGGACATCGTATCTGAGAAGAACAGACTATAAAGCTGCGTGCGGCTGGTAGGCAGCGGGTTATCCAGATTGCCCCTGGTCCAGTTTTCAGTGGGCGCGGCAACAGCCCCCGTATTATACAGATTTGTATCGAATGAGCTGAGCGCCATGGAATACGCCGTCCGGCTTTCTTCCCACAGAGCAGAACCGCCAGCATTTATTTCATGCTTGACCGGGCCGGTATCAAAATGCGCGCGCACACCGCCCCGTGTGCTTTCATTCGTCTGCTGATATGGCACATACATCGCCCCGGCGGTTGCAGCACCTGTCTGGGAATTCTGCACTGTAAGGGTGGAGTAATTCCCCTTTTCATCACTCCCCAGACCGCCAAAAGCCCCATAAAGCGTAATATGTTTTGACAGATCATGCTCGACATTGAGCATACCGAAAATATAATTCAGATCATTATAGGTCCAGCGTTGCCCATAATTATGGGACGCCCCCGGCACACGCGGCACACCTGTTGCGCCGGCCCCCAGAAAGACACCGGGACGCCCGCCATTCACGCCCTGATTCTGGTAATTCATGTCCAGAGAAATACGGGTTTTATCATCGTGCCAGTCAAAATCAGCACCAAGGGTTGTGGAGTGGCGGCGTTCATGATCAACCGATGTCTGGCCAGACAGACCGGCCACGTTCAAACGCAGGCCATAGGCTTTGTCCTGCCCAAAACGCCGCCCCACATCCAGACTACCACCCCCGACACCCTGACTGGCGTAATCCCCCGTAAGGCGCGTGATGGGGGCTTTCTGCGCATGTTTGAACATCAGGTTGATGGTGCCGCCAATACCGGTCCCTCCGGGAGCGGCCCCGTTCAGAAAGGCGCTGGCGCCGTTCATGACCTGAACCTGATCATAAAGCTGGGGGGAGACAAGCTGCCGGGGCGTAATGCCGTAAAGACCATTGATCGCAACATCATCCCCATAGACCGGGAAGCCACGGATAACGAAAATTTCAGAGAAATTCCCATAACCGTAGGTGGTGCGCACGGACGGATCATTTTCCAGCACCTCTCCCAGCGTCTGGGACTGCTGGTTGAGAATAAGGCTGGACGTATAGCTGCGGATGTTAAATGGCACATCCAGCCCCTTCTTGGTGCCCAGAGCCCCAAGCTGCCCACCGCTGATCACTTCCATCTGGTTGCGCCGCCGGGCTGTCACAAGAAGGCTTTCATCCTGCCGGGACTGCTGCACAGTCTCTGCCGGTTTGTTGTCTTTGCTGGCAGATTTATCAGCCGCCACTGCTGCCGTTGCCTCCTGCGGCTCAGCAAATGCGGCCCCACTCAAAACGGCAACACTTGCCAGCAGGACTGCACCCCGCCCGACATGGCGCAGCGAAGAAAGGACAGGCGGGCGACCACGCATCATCATGATAAATCCAGAAATAAAGACAGTGTGCGCTTCCATAGACGCAATTAAGAGACATTCGCAATATTATTTTATAAAATCGTCTCTGTTCCGGGCTTTACAGTCCCCCTCTGAACACCTAGCAACATGAGAATGAGTCGCACCCAAAAGACCGGTCTGGCTGGCTCTTCCTCCGGGCCAGATGCAAAAAAGAGCCAGAAAAGGCAGACCGTTCTGCGGCGGTCCGGCTTGCTGGCCTGCGTTTGCGCGCTCTCCTTTATAACCGCCCATCTGATTATGGTTCTGACCCGCCTCCTGCCGCTTGAAGATGCCCGGCTTAAAACAGATCTGGGCGGGATGGTGATTGCCGCCCTTGTTCCGATGCTGGTTCTGGCTGGTTTTGCAGGACGCCGCCACTCATGGGGGCTGATTCTTGGCGTTGTGGTGTGTGCCTCCATCGCTCTTGCCAGCATTCTCCCCTCCTGATGAGAAAGACGAGCCATGCGTGAAACTTTGCGGGTGCATATGGGGTGGCTCCATAGCTGGGTTGGCTTTCTGGCCGGGCTGCTTCTGGTGCTTGTTTTTGCGTCCGGCACACTGGCCGTGTTTGATACGGAAATCACCCAGTGGATGCAGCCCGAGGTCTCGCTGACGCACAGCACCACCCTGACACCAGCGGCGTTACAGGCCGCCGCTCAGGCTGTTCAGGCTGAAGAGCAAAAAGGGCTTTCCGCTTTTCTCACCCTCCCCTCAGACCGTGACCCGGTTCTGCAGGTCCTGCATTATGACGGGTATGAATTTGTTGGCACCGCGCTGGAGTCCACAACCGGCGCGCTCGTCCCGGCGCGTGAGACAGCAGGCGGACAGTTTTTCTATAATTTTCATTTCTCCCTCCGGGGTGGCAATCAGCCCGGTGTGCAGATTGTAACCTTTCTGGGGTTCTGCCTGCTGGTGGCCATCGGGTCGGGGCTGGTAATTCATATCAAAGCACTCTGGCCAGACCTTATCCTCTTTCGTCCGTTTGGCCCTCGGCCACGCGCGTGGCTGGATGCCCATCTGCTGGCAGGCGTGCTGTTTCTGCCTTTCATTCTTTTTATGGGCTATACCGGCACCGCCATTCATGCGCGGGTTCTCCTTCCTGCTCAGCCTGGTTTGCCTCGCATCATGGCGGGAAGGACAAGAAAGAAAAAACCGTACCCAAGGGGCGTGTTTTACAGGCGGGGCCATTACCGCCGCCTCTTGCGCCCCTCATCGCGCAGGCCCGTGAGATTCTGCAAAGTCCGGATGGCAATCTGATTTTATTTACGCCTGATGAAGTCCGTATTTTTAAGAGCGATGCCTACGGCCCCTTTCTGACCAGAGACCATGCGGATTTCAGCCGGAAAGACGGGCATTTTCTGCGCTCAGCCACCCAAAGCTCGCCTGCCACAGCCACCATGCAGCTTGTACGCGGGCTGCATTATGCCCGCTATGCCCCTCTCTCCTTACGCTGGCTGTATTTCTGCTCCGGCCTTGCTGCAACAGCTCTGGCCGCAAGCGGACTGGTAGTGTTTCTCATGAAACGCCGCCGCTCATCAGGGGAGCAGGCCCTGTTCCGTCTGGCAGAAGCCCTGAGCCAGACAACACTTATCGGATTTCCTACAGCAACGCTTGCCTTCTTCTGGGCTAACCGCTGCCTGCCGGTCACACTCTCCGGCCGCACCATGGCGGAGATTTATTTCTTCTTTACCGTGTGGGGTCTGTGTGCCGCCCATGCGCTGGCGCTCTGCATGACACGTCATGCTGCATCAGGCTGGCGGCAACAACTCGTGCTACTTGCCGGAACCGGATGTGCACTGCCCCTTCTGGATCTTGTTTCCGGCTCACACCCATGGATGCAGGGGGGCGGCGTTTTTCTGACAACAGATAGTCTGGCATTCTGCACTGGCCTGATAGCCCTTTTCGCCCTCCTGAAATTACGGAAGAGCGCCGCATGATCATGCTGTGTGGACTAGCACTGTGGGCCGCTGCCTTCTGGAGCCATGCGTTTTTACAACCCAGACGCGGCTCGCCTTTTCCGCGCTCAGCCCGCACGGTTCTGGCCAGCAAGCTCCTTCGTGCGCTGGGGCCGTGCTGTGCGCTGGTCCTCTGCCTGATCCATAATCCGGCTCTGGGCATTTTATACTGGCTGGGGCTTGGAGGCGTTGCGGGCGTCAGCACCAGTCTGCTGATTGCTGTGCTCAGGCAGAAACAGGGGCTTGCTGGTGTCAGCAAGCCCCCGCTCTAAAAATCCTGTCCGAGGCAGGACTGTTCCCGCCCCGTTCTCACACTGAGCAGTCTTATTTTGCCGGAACCGCAGCCGGAGCACTGTGCGTCTGCGTGATGAATTTCGCGACGTTATCATGCAACTGGGTCAGAGCATTCTGGTTGGCATAGACCATATGCCCGGATTCATACTGCACAATCTGAATATTGTTGCTCAGATCACGTGAAATGGGCAGATGCTTCATTTCATAAATCCCCTCATAATAAGGGGTACCAAGATCATAATAGCCCTGATTCAGCATCACTTTCAGGCTCGGATTATGCTTCATGGCAGACGCCAGATCCGGCAGCACATTGACCGCCCCATGAATGGGGAAATCGGTGTTGGGCTGTTTGTGGGAGAAATCCCATTTCATGATGGCGTCAGAGAAGAATTTGTATTCCTGATACCCGTCACCAAAGGCCGGAGAGTTGCCGTAATGCAGCGTATTCCGCGCATAGTCATTAAACGCGGCGATATAGGCTGAAGACATGGCAGAGGACTGCGGGTCGTAATACGAGAACTGGGAGAGCTTATCCATCGTCGGGCCGGAGAAGCGGCTGTCCAGACGGCCGGTATCAAGATCCTTATCGCCCTGAAGGGTTTTTTCAAACTCCCCGCCATTAATCCGCAGGTCAGCTTTTTTGATATAGTCCACCGGCAGGCCGGTATAGTCATGCAGCTTCTGCGCTGTGGCATCACGCTGCGCGTCAGAAATTGCGTTTCCTTCCTGCAAGGCCGCTGTGTAGTCCGTCAGCGCAAAATGCTCCACCTCTTTCAGGAACGCCTTGAGGTCAGGATGCTCGGCTGGCAGACGTTTGTGATACCACGCAGTTGCGGCGTAGCTCGGCAGAGCCAGAACATACGGCTGATCAATTGAGGGGTTCATGGCAACCCCATCAATATCGTTATCGTAGTTCATGATCTGCGAGAGCAGGATCACGCCGTTCAGATCAATCCCTTTATCATCCGCCAGCTTATTGGCGACAATTGCAGACCGCGTCGTGCCGTAGCTTTCGCCAAACAGATATTTGGGAGAATTGTAACGCCCGAAACGGGAGAGGAACTGCGCGATAAAGTCCGTGAACGCACCGGCATCCGGTCCGTGCCCCAGAACGCCTTTTCCTTATCTTTGCCAATCAGACGCCCATAGCCGGTGCCCGGTGCATCGATAAACACCAGATCAGTCACATCCAGCAGGCTGTCATTATTGTTCACAATGGCGTAGGGCGCAGCGGGTGTGTGGCTATCATCCGACGTGACAACTCTTTTGGGCCCAAATGCCCCCATATGCAGCCACACGCTGGAGGAACCGGGGCCGCCGTTATAAACAAACGTGATGGGCCGGTTTTCCGGACGCACACCCTTCTTGAAATACGCGACATAATACATGGATGCCGCAGCCTCTGGCTGAGACTTCTCTTTGTCCGCCTCGGGGCGCTCGGAATCATCCCATCCGGCTTTATGCACAATCAGAGTGCCGGACACGGCTTCATAATCAATATGCGCACCATGTACGGTCACGGAACCATTGCTGGTCACGCTTTGCGGTTTACCGAGAAAATCTTCCACACTGATTTTCTGCTTTGCGGCGTCCGTCACCTGCGGGGCATCCGCAGCCCGGGCAACTGGCTGAGCAGAAAGACCGGCACCAGCCGCAAAGACTGAAACCGTGGCAAGCAAACCGGCCAGTTTCAGGCCTGTCTGTTTTGTACGCATGAACACTCATCCCGTCAGACTATGTTATAATATAGCCTGAATATCAGGAAGATCGACGCCCGACCAGTCTGTTTACACACTGCAACAAATAACTTTACAGGCGGACCACTCAGCCAGCCAGCCCTACCCCGGCAGATGCGAAGTAACGATTAACGGCTGTGCACATCGCGCCCGCGACCATGGCCCGGTGCCCGGCCTGCCGGAGTGCGGCCTCATCCATCCGGTTGGACATAAACCCCATCTCAACCAGAACTGAGGGAATCTGCGCTGATTTCAGAACCGCGAATGCGGCGTGCCGGTGCGGATTGGGCAGCAGATTGATGCGGGACTGAAAAGACGAGACAACCGCGCTGGCCATATGCGCAGAGCCGCGCCGGGCTTCCTCCGTCACCAGACTGGCGAGAATCTGCTGCACTTCCGGGGACGCCCCCTGCACCAGCGGCCCGCCATACCGGTCAGCACTATTTTCTGTTTTCGCCAGATCCGCCGTCTGGCTGTCCGATGCCCCATGCGAATGGGTATAGACACTCGCCCCCCGCACCCCGGCATTGTGCAGGCATCCGCATGCATGGAGATAAAGAGGGACGCCCCGTGCTGCTGAGCCAGTTCCACCCGACCATCGAGCGGCACAAAATGGTCACTGCTGCGCGTCATGGCGACGCGATACCGGCCTGTGGCGAGAAGCTGCTGACGCAGTTCAGCGGCGGCAGCTTCCGCAACATATTTCTCATAGGTGCCACTGTAACCGATCGCACCGGGGTCTTTCCCTCCATGCCCCGGGTCCAGCATCACCATCGGGAGTGCTGGCCGCGCCTTCCCGATAATGGCAGGCGCGTGAAGGGTCTGCCCGGCCCCATGCGCCGGGGCCCCAGCGGCCTGTGCCTGCGGGGCCAGAAGGCCGCCAGCTATCAGACCCGCACCCGCCACCAGAAGGCCGCGCCGGTCAGGGGAGGAGACGGGAGATGATCCTGCGGACTCTGGGGCAAAAAGTCCGGCGTGTGCGGACAGACCGCCCGGCCATCAGAAAAAAACCGGGTGTTTTTTCAGACTCAGGCGTCATGACGAGGCTCACACTTCTCTAACTGGGGCAATCCTGCACACAGATAATGTCTAAACCGTGTCAAAGCCACCCGGATGCAAAACAGTCGCGCTGAATGGCTTGCGGTTTGTTGCTGTTTAGGTCATGGTCGGCAAGCATGGCTCAAGGCAGGATTGCCCGTCATGCATCCTGTTTCCGCTCCTTTAAGCTTTAAAGGCGCGACTGGCGTTGAACCGCCGCCCCGCGCAGATGGGAGCAGGAAACACTGGTTGAAGGATACATGACTATCGTCAGGGCCACGTTCTTGGAGTGCATGACCAGACCGGAGACAGCATCCTGTTTCCGCGCCTCTGCTGTCACCTCAGCGTCCGGCCTGACATCCGCCTTTCATTTTCTCACATATACAGACCTATGCCTGTCGGAAGCGTCCCCATCCCGTGTCCAGCCGTCAAGACGCTCCACCGGATAGGCCGGCCACCGGCACGCCGGAGTTTTTCCTTTTATGTCAAAGCGTATGCTGATCGATGCGACGCACGCGGAAGAAACGCGCGTTGTCGTTATGGATGGAAACAGACTTGAAGATTACGATGTTGAAGCGGCTTCCAAAAAGCAGCTCAAAGGGAACATCTATCTTGCCCGCGTTGTTCGCGTAGAACCCAGCCTTCAGGCTGCTTTTGTCGAATATGGCGGCAATCGCCACGGGTTTCTGGCCTTCAGCGAAATCCACCCTGACTACTACCAGATTCCGGTTGCCGACCGGGAGAAGCTGCTTGCCCTTCAGGCGGAAGAAGAAAGCCTGATCGACGCAGGCGAAGCTGAGTCTGAAGACGACGAAAACAGCACGCAGGCTTCCACCGCTGAAGATGAGGACGCCAGCTCCGACGCTGATGAGTCCGCCAGCGATGAAGAAGGCCGCCGCCCCACCCGCCGGAATGACACCCCTGATTATGTGGGCGGTGAGACCGATACGGGTGAGGAAGCGCTGATCCAGAAGCGCATTGCGCGTTTCCTGCGGAACTACCGGATTCAGGAAGTGATCCGCCGCCGGCAGGTTCTGCTGGTGCAGGTCGTCAAGGAAGAACGGGGCAACAAGGGCGCGGCCCTGACCACCTACGTCTCCCTTGCTGGCCGCTATTGCGTGCTGATGCCCAACGCCCTGCGTGGCGGTGGCGTCTCCCGCAAAATTACCTCCGTGCCGGACCGCCGCCGCCTGCGTGATATTATTACGGCCCTCAACCTGCCGCGTGGCATGGCGATGATTGTCCGCACAGCGGGCGCACAGCGGCCGGGGCCTGAAATTACGCGCGACTGCGAATATCTGCTCCATCTGTGGGACGATATCCGTGACCTCACGATGCAGTCCGTCGCCCCGGCTCTGATTTACGAGGAGGCCAGCCTCGTTAAACGCGCCATCCGCGATGTGTATACGCGGGAAGTCAGTGAAATTCTGGTGGATGGCGAACACGGCTGGAAGGCCGCGCGGGACTTCATGCGGATGCTCATGCCGCAGCACGCTGAAAAAGTCCGGCTATGGAACAAGGAGAACCAGCCGCTCTTCACACATTACCATGTGGAAGGGCATCTGGATGCCATGCTCTCCCCGACTGTCTCTTTGCGTTCCGGCGGCTATCTGGTTATCAACCAGACGGAAGCTCTGGTCGCTATTGACGTCAACTCCGGCAAGGCCACCAGCCAGCGCAATATTGAAGAAACCGCCTTCCGCACCAATCAGGAAGCCGCGGATGAAGTGGCCCGCCAGCTCCGCCTGCGCGATCTGGCCGGATTGATTGTCATTGACTTTATTGACATGGAATCCCGCCGCCACAACGTCGCAATTGAACGCCGCCTGAAAGATGCGCTGCGCAATGACCGTGCACGCATCCAGATGGGAACAATCTCCCATTTCGGGCTGCTGGAAATGTCCCGCCAGCGGCTGCGCCCGTCTGTCGCGGAAGCCGCCTTTACGCCCTGCCCGCACTGTCAGGGCACGGGTATGGTCCGCGGCATTGAAAACTCTGCGCTACATGTGCTGCGCGCGGTGGAAGAGGAAGGAGCACGCCGCCGGGCCTCCGCCATTACCGTGCATGTCGCGGCGGAAATTGCCTTCTATGTGCTGAACAACAAGCGCGACTGGCTGGCGGAAATCGAACAGCGGCATCAGATGGAAATTCTGTTTGCAGCCGATGCCACGCTGCCTGTGCCGGAAATCCGCATTGAGCGCCGTCAGCCGCCCAAGGCAAACCGCACCTATGAGGCATTGCCGCCGGTAGAAAACGTCGCTGAAAACATCGCACCCGAAGCAGCACCTGCTACCGAGCCGAACACAACAGCGGCCCACACGGATGCTCCGGCACCTGCTGCTGAAGCCGGCAACGGGGAAGAGGAACCGCGTCGTCGCCGCCGTCGCCGTCGCCGTCGTGGCGGCAATGGAAACCGCGAAGACAATGCGGCAACGCACGAGCAGAACGCTGCTACGGCAGAAGCAGAGGAAGACGATTCTGCGTCCTCCACGCCTGCCCCTGCGGAGACTGAAGGTAATCTGATTCCCGGCCGTCGTCGCACCCGCCATTCCCGCATGCGCCCGACCGATACGGACACACCGGACGTCCGGGTGACCATTGAGGAAGGCCCGGCCCCGCAGCCGCGCCGCCCGACATGGCAGGGCCCGACACCGGCCAATCCGTTTGGCGGCAGTCTGGATATTTTCGATCTGATCGAAAATTCCACCATGGAAGCGGAAAAGGCTCTCGCAGCCAAAAAGGCTGCGGCGGCTGCACCGGTTGTGGAAGAAGCTCCGGAAGAAGAAAAAGTTGAAAGCCCGGTGGAAACACAGGCTGAAGACACTCCGGCCCCGGACGCTAAATCCGCCCGCAGACGCCCGGCACGTCGCCGTAAAGCCGCAACTCCGGCCGAAAGCACGCCGGTTGCCGCTGACGCTGAGCAGGCAGAAGCAGTTGAACCTGTGACGGAAGCTGCTGCTGACGCTGCGGTTGCTGAGGAAGAGGCTCCCAAGCCGCGCCGCCGCCGTGCGCCGCGGAAAAAAGCTGACGCCGAAGCACCCGCGCAGGACGCTGAGACTTCTGCTACCCCGGCGGTCGAAGCGGCTTCGGAAGAAGAG
>NZ_BAJW01000083.1 GCF_000613905.1 Acetobacter persici JCM 25330 | reverse complement strand
GGGCCGCGGGCTTGCTGGCCAGCTTGTCCAGCGCCTGTGTGTTAGTGACAACCTGCGCGTGCGCCAGCGTGGTCGGCAGCAGCAGGAGGGCGCACAATCCTGTCAGACGGCGCGGTCGGAGATGAGCGTTGTGCATTGCGGGCAAGACTAAACCAGAAGAGGGACGGGGTGGAATGGCAGAACGCCTTTCACGATGATCTTTTATACGCCGGAAGGGGCGAATATGCGGCATCAGGCGGAAAACTGCTCTGCGGTAATGCGCTCGGACAGTGTCTGGCCGGGGTCAAACAGCACCGTGACGGCCAGAGTGCGGTCCTCATGGATCTGCACGGACACCACATCCCGGATTTCTATCGAATCTGCCACTGCGGCCACCGGGCGTTTTTCCGGCTCCAGAATGGTAAAGCCAACCCGGGCGGTGGACGGCAGCAGCGCCCCGCGCCAGCGCCGGGGCCGGAACGGGCAGATGGGGGTCAGAGGCAGCAGATTGCCCGAAAGCGGGACAATAGGGCCGTGTGCGGACAGATTATAGGCGGTGGACCCGGCGGGGGTGGAGAGCAGCGCACCATCACAGATCAGTTCGGGCATACGCACCAGATCATCCACATCGACGCGGATTTTCGCGGCCTGACGGGTCTGGCGGAACAGGAAGACATCATTCAGGGCCAGTGCCTCATGCGTGTCACCCTGCATGGTGCGGGCCTTCATGCGCAGGGGGTGCAGGGTGGCGGCCTGTGTGGTGGTCAGGCGTTGCGGAAGGCTGTCTTCCAGCATCGGGTTCATCAGAAACCCGACGGAGCCGCAGTTCATGCCATAAACCGGCACGGTCAGATTTTGCTCCAGCACCACGCGCAGCGTTTCCAGCATAAAGCCGTCGCCGCCAAGGCAGACAACGACGTCCGCTTCTCCCGGATGGCAGTTGCCATACCGGCGGGTCAGGCGGTCAAACTCATGCCGGGCGACATCGGTCGGCGCAGCCAGAAAGGCAATGCGTTCCGGCACGTCTGGCAGCACGGGCGCAGCGGCTGCTGAGGGAGGCGGAAAGCTGGTCATGGCAGGCATCCCATGGCGGCTGATGGCGGAAAAAGCGGGTGGGCAGGCCGCATCCCTTATCCTGCAATGGTCTGGTCCTGAAAGGGGGCGGCCTCATTTTTATGGAGGCCGGCTTCATGCAGATGGGTGCCCAGCAATTCATCATACACGCTCAGGGTGGCCTGCTGCATGGCGTGGGTGGTGTAGCGGGCCAGCACCGTGGCGCGGGCCGCCTCCCCCATAGCATACAGGCCTTCCTGCGGTGCATGCAGGACGGCGGCAAGTGTTTCGGCCAGAGCCTGCACATCCCCCGGCGGGACGCTCAGGCCCGTCATACCGTGCTGAACGGTTTCCAGCGCGGCGCCGTGGGCGGTTACAATCACGGGGCGGCACATGGCCTGTGCTTCCACCACCACACGGCCAAACGGTTCCGGCCGGAGCGAGGGGATGACAACCAGTGTCGCCAGCGCCATGGCCGCAGGCATATCCTGACAATGCCCGGCAAATCGCACCTGCTCTGTCAGCCCCAGTGTGCGGGCGTATGTCACAAGGTCTTCCGCATAGCGATTGCGGGGGGCAGGAGCCCACAAAAACACATATCCACGGTGTCTGGGGGGTGGTCTGCTTAACCTGCGCGAGAGCTTCCAGCAGAAAACGCTGGCCTTTCCATTCCGTCAGGCGGCCGGGCATCAGAAGCACCGGCACCCCGGCGGGGATGCTCCAGCTTTCGCTCAGCCGGTGCACCCGCTGCCCGCTGACAGCCTCCGGGCTGAACTGGCCACTATCCGCCCCGCGCGGGATCACGCGCAGGCGGTCCGGCCCGACATGATACTCCTGCGCCAGCCGCTCGCCGATATGCTGGCTGATGGCAATCACGCGGTCTCCCGCAGCCAGCACGGCGTTATAGCGTTTTTTTCCGGGAAAATTATTGGCATGGACGCCATGCCATGTGGTGACAAACGGGGTGCCTGTGCGGGTGCAGGCCAGCCGCGCCACCCAGGCCGGGGCGCGGGAGCGCGCATGGACAAGGGCCACGTTGTTTTGCCGGATAAAGTGCGCCAGTGTGCCTGCGTTCCGCAGGATGGAAACGGGGTTTTTGCTGCCGCAGCGGGGGAGCATATGGTGCTGCGCGCCCAGCCGCTCCAGCGAGGGGACCAGCCTGCCGCCTGCGCTCATGACCAGTGCGGTGCCACCGGCCTGCGTAATGGCATCGGCCATTTCCAGTGTGCCCCGTTCAACCCCGCCCTGTTCGAGTGCCGGAAGAATTTGCAGGATGACGGGGGAGGATGGCGTAATCGTCATATCTGGGCTGTTAGCATGGTTTTCCGGCAACAGACACTCTTCCACGCACCTGCGGTCCTGTGGTCTGACTTGACCACCCGGCCCGTATCCGCGTTATGGAAGAAGGAATGACGCATTTGTCTCTCTCTCTGCGGCCTGCTCCGGTGCGTTGCACGCCTTTTGTTGCAACGGTGGGGCTTGGCCTTCTGCTGGCTGGTGGTCCGGCCCGCGCGGCGACGCCTGCGGCGCACGGCGCAAAGGATGCCCGGCAGACATGGGTGCTCTCTGAGTGTATGAGCATGGTGGAGGAAGACCCCTTCGGCGCGCGGGATTATGCGCAGGACTGGCTGAAGCACGGCGGAAACCGTGAGGCCCGGCATTGCCATGCTCTGGCCCTGCTGGAACTGGGGGATGAACTGGATGCGGCGCAGGAACTGGACGATCTGGTGCGCAAAGCCCCGGCATCCGGTCCGGAAAGCTCCGCCAGCCTGCGGGCCGTCATGGCGGAAGAAGCGGCTGAAGCCTGGCTTTCAGCCGGGAATATTCCCGGTGCCTTAAATATTGTGGATTTCGGCCTCTCTGTGCGCCCCGGGGATGTTTCTCTGCGTCTGGCTAAAGCGCGGGCGCTGCTTGAGCAGGGCAATGCCGGGGCTGTGGTGGCGGATCTGACCTCTCTGGTGGCGCGGGGGGCGGAAGCCCCGCCGGAAGCTTTTGTGCTGCTGGCCTCAGCAGAGCGGCGTCTGGGGCAACTGGATAAAGCGACCCAGCATATTACGCTGGCCTTGCAGCGGATGCCGGACAATGCCGCCGCCCTTCTGGAACGCGGGATTATCCGGGAGCAGGTTGGGGATGCTACAGGCGCGCAGGCGGACTGGCAGCATGTGCTGGATGTCGCACCTGACAGCCACGAGGCTGACCGCGCCCGGCAGGATCTGGCTGTTCTGGCGGCTGACCCGGATTCGCCGTGACGCAACCGCAGGCTGTGCAACGTGTTCTGGTCATCCGGCTGGGGGCGCTGGGGGATTTTGTGCAGAGCTTCGGCCCGTTTCAGGCTATCCGGGCGGCGCATCCTCAGGCGTTTATCACGCTCCTGACCACGCAGCCTTTTGTAGACCTGGCCCGTCTTTCTCCATGGTTTGACGCTGTTGAAACCGACCAGCGGCCTGCATGGAGCAATCTTCCGGCCCTGCTGAAGCTTCGGCAGTCCCTCCGCAGCTATGACAGGATATACGACCTTCAGACCTCCAGCCGCACAGCACGTTATTTTGTGCTGGCCGGACGCCCGGCAAGTTGGTGCGGGCATGTGGGGCACAGCCCTCTGCGGCATGATAACCGCTGGCGGAATGACATGCATACAGGCCCCCGCCAGCGCGACCAGTTGCGGCGGGCAGGCATTGCGGCTGTACCGGTGCCGGATGTGTCATGGCTGGCGGAACACGGGCCGCATCTGGACAGACCCTATGCGCTGATTGTGCCCGGAGCCTCCCCACATCGCCCGGCCAAACGCTGGCCGGTGCGCCGGTATGCTGAACTTGCGGCCCATCTGGAAAGCCGGGGGCTGCTCCCTGTGGTTGTGGGTGGCCGGGGGGAGGCACCGCTTGCGGACACCATCCGGCAGGCCTGCCCGCAGGCGCTGGCCCTGACGGGTAAGACAACCTTGCCGGAACTGGCGGGGCTGGCCGCACGGGCGCAGGTGGCGGTAGGGAATGATACCGGGCCAATGCATCTGGCCGCGCTGATGGGCTGCCCCTCCGTTGTGCTGTTTTCCGCAGACAGCAATCCGTCCCTCACTGCGCCGCTGGGGCGCGTGCCGGGGCAGGTTTGTGTGCTTTCTGTGCAGGATCTGGCGACACTTTCCGTCAACAGGGTTGCAGCCGCGCTCTCCTGCCGCCATTAGAAACCTTTCCAACCATCTGATCTCCGGAGTTCTTCCATGCCTGCCATCACCTTGCCTGACGGATCCGTTCGTAGTTTTGACGGGCCGGTTACGGGCACGGCCATTGCCGAAGCCATCGGGCCGGGGCTGGCCAAAGCGGCACTGGCCATGGAGGTCAATGGTGCATTGCAGGATATTGGTCGCGCCATAAGCAAGATGCCGCCGTCCGTTTTATTACCCGGAAAGACCCGGAGTCTCTGGAGATGATCCGGCATGACGCTGCCCATGTGCTGGCCGAAGCTGTGCAGTCTCTCTACCCCGGCACGCAGGTGACCATCGGGCCGTCCATTGAAAACGGCTTTTATTACGACTTCTATCGCAACGAGCCGTTTACCCCGGAAGACTTCGCCGCGATTGAAGCGCGGATGAAGGAAATTGTTGCCAATGCCGAGCCCTTCGTGCGGGAAGTCTGGCCACGGGATAAGGCGATTGCCTTTTTTGAAGAAAAGGGGGAGCGTTTCAAGGCCGAGCTGATCCGTGATCTGCCGGAAGATGAGGATATTTCCATCTACCGTCAGGGCGAGTGGCTGGACCTCTGCCGTGGCCCGCATCTGCGCAACACAAAGGATGTTGGCACGGCCTTCAAACTCATGAAGGTGGCCGGGGCTTACTGGCGCGGTGACCACCGCAACCCGATGCTGACCCGTGTTTACGGCACCGCATGGCGGGACCAGAAGGAACTGGACGCCCACCTGCACCAGCTTGAAGAGGCGGAACGCCGTGACCACCGCCGCATTGGCCGGGAAATGGATCTGTTCCATTTTCAGGAAGAAGCGGTGGGGCAGATCTTCTGGCATCATAAAGGCTGGCGTCTGTATTGCGCCCTTCAGGATTATATGCGCCGCGCCCAGACCCGTGGCGGCTATCAGGAAGTGCGGACCCCGCAACTGGTGGATCGTGGCCTGTGGGAAGCCTCCGGCCACTGGGACAAATATCGCCACCACATGTTTGTGGCGACGGTGGAGGACGAGGATAAGACCCTCGCTCTCAAACCCATGAACTGCCCGTGCCATGTGCAGATTTTCCGCCACGGCTTGCGCTCCTACCGTGAACTGCCAATGCGGATGGCGGAATTCGGGGCCTGCCACCGGTATGAACCCTCCGGCGCGCTGCATGGGCTGATGCGCGTGCGCGGCTTTACGCAGGATGATGCGCATATCTTCTGCACGGAAGACCAGATCGCGGATGAAACCGTGCAGTTCGTACGGATGCTGCATGAGGTCTACAAGGATCTGGGCTTTGAGCATGTCCGCGTGAAGTTTGCGGACCGCCCGGAGCAGCGGGCCGGAAGTGACGAAACATGGGACAAAGCTGAAAGCGCGCTGAAGGAAGCGTGTGAAGTGGCCGGTGTGACGTATGAATATAACCCGGGTGAGGGCGCGTTCTACGGCCCCAAGCTGGAATTTGTGCTGCGTGACGCCATCGGGCGTGACTGGCAGTGCGGCACCCTTCAGGTTGATCTGGTGCTGCCGGAACGACTCGATGCCAGCTATATCGGCGAGGATTCCGCACGGCACCGGCCGGTGATGCTGCACCGCGCGATTCTTGGGTCCTTCGAGCGGTTCCTTGGTATTCTGATCGAGCAGCATGCTGGCCGCTTCCCGCTCTGGCTGGCCCCTGTGCAGGTGGTTGTCGCGTCTATCGTGAGTGATGCCGGGGCCTATGCGGAAGAGGTGGCCGCGGCCCTGCGCGCGGCTGGTCTGGCCGCGGAAGCCGATGTGCGGAACGACAAGATCAACGCCAAGATTCGTGAGCATAGTGTGGCGCGCGTGCCGGTTATTCTGGTGGTTGGCCGCCGGGAGGCGGAGGAGCGGACCGTGGCCATGCGCCGTCTGGGCGGGAAAGATCAGGAAACCCTCGGGTTTGATGAGGTTGTGGCCCTGATGGCTGAGGAAGCAACGCCGCCGGACCTGCGCAAAAAGGCGTGAGACTCGGCCGGTTGTTTTTGGCAGGGCTGGAATGAGTCTGTTTTCTGGCCGGATATGCTTGATAAACGGCTGAGAATTGCGCACATAATAACACCGTAAGCGGAAGCACCGGGAGGTGTTTCTGTTTGTTTTTTATCCATGACAGGAGCTGACCATAGCCAGACCCCCTATTCCCGCGCCGCCCACCCGCGAGGGACCACGTGTTAACGAAGAGATCCGCGTTCCGCAGGTTCGTCTGA
The DNA here is from genome assembly GCF_000613905.1 of Acetobacter persici JCM 25330. Classification (GTDB taxonomy): domain Bacteria; phylum Pseudomonadota; class Alphaproteobacteria; order Acetobacterales; family Acetobacteraceae; genus Acetobacter; species Acetobacter persici. Next base: position 5,688 of record NZ_BAJW01000083.1, on the reverse strand, counting down.
TTGACGAAGAAGGCGAGATGGCGGGTGTCATGTCGACCCGCGATGCGCTGGCTCGCGCTTATGGCGTCGGACTCGATCTTCTTGAGATCAGCCCGAACGCAGAACCGCCCGTTGCCAAGATTCTTGACTACGGCAAGTTCAAATACGAGCAGCAGAAAAAGCGTAACGAAGCCCGCAAGAAGCAGAAGGTCATTGAAATCAAGGAAGTCAAGGTTCGTCCGAATATCGACGAAAATGACTACCAGGTTAAAATGCGTTCCGTAAAAAGCTTCCTGGGGGATGGCGACAAGGTGAAAGTCACCCTGCGTTTCCGTGGCCGTGAAATGGCGCATCAGGAACTGGGCATCAAGGTGCTGGAGCGTATCCGGACCGAGATGGAAGAGCAGGCTAAAGTTGAACAGATGCCGCGTCTTGAAAACCGGCAGATGATCATGGTGCTGGCACCCCGTTAAGCTCTGCCTCCGGGTGCAGGCTGATCTACGCAGTCTGATCCGCCCGGCAGAACCAAAAAGCGCCTGTGCGAGGGAAACCCCGCACAGGCGCTTTTTTTATGGTGAATTGCCGCCCCGCGTCAGACGCGTAGGCGGCTGTGGATGGACCTGTTTACGGTGCCAGTAGAACTGTAGCGTTGGCGCTGGCATGCACCGTCTGGACTTCCGCTGTGCTGGAAGGCGGAGGGGCGGCGTCGGCCAGACTGGCTCGTGCGGGCATTGCCATCATCATGAGAGGTCTGGGGTAGCCGCCATCGGCGATGGACACCTTGGCAAACCGCACAACATGCAGGCCGAGGGATGCGGCAAGGGTATCGGCCTGCTTTTTCAGGTCTTCGACGGCCTTTTTCTCGGCGTCCAGCTTCAGCGTTTTCTGATTTTCAGGCGAGAGAGACCATGAAAGATCTTCCAGTATCAGCCCTTGCCCCTGAAGCTCTCCGGTCAGCGGCAGCAGGCCTGACCCATCGGGTGCGGTAAAGGTGAGGGACTGTGAGGCTGTCCATGAGGCAGGAGCCTTGTCCGGCCGCTCTTCTGAAACGGAATATTGCAGCACGGCGGCTTTGATCCCGGCGGTCTTGCTGGACTGTTCCACTGCCTTATGGACAAGCGTGTTGACAGCCTGCTGAGCGGCGGCGGCTGTTTTTGCCCGCCCTTCCGCCCGGAAATGTGCAGTAAGCTGGTCCGGTGCTGCCTGAACGGAGCCTGAGCCGCTGATATCCAGACGGGTGTAGGTCTCCTCCGGTTTTGTCTCCGCAAAGGCGAGGCCGGGGGCAATCAGGCAACGGCCAGTGCAAAAGCTGGCGCACGGAAGGAGGGGATGCGGGGTGAGAGGCGCATTACGGTGTTGTCCTTTTCAGGCTGACAATGGCGCGCCGCAGGCGGATCAGTCCGGAGCGAACCAGCCCCTGCCGGCACAGGTCTGTGCCTTCGTCCCGGAGCTGGCTGACAGTATGCGGCAAGACGCCCTGCGTCTTGTAATTATCAATGACATGCGAGAGCCGGAGGCAGAACTCAACACTGTCTGAGGTAATGACCACCGGCTCGCTCGGGGGCAGCGCACGCATAATCCGCCGCTCTTCAGCAGGCGGGGCAGGGGGCATAACAGCCTGTGCTGAAAGGCGTGTGGCGAGGGGTGTCACCACAAGACTCCCGAAAATCAGCACAAGGGTGAGAGGCAGGGGTCGTCTCATGCCCTGATAGTTTTCGGGGCGCAGTGTCTTTTTTAAGGCCGAAATGAGGGCATAAGTATTCGTTAATGTGCGCGCCTCAGAAGGGGTGAGGAGGGTCGCCAGCGCGTTCAGAAGAGGTTGTGGCCTCATCCGGCAGCGGGACGGTGATGCGGGCGAGCAACCCCGGTGTGTTTGAGGCCAGATGTAACTGTCCGTCATGCAGGTGCACAATGGCCTCCACAAGAGACAGACCAAGGCCGGAACCGGGGGTATGTCTGGCCTGCTCCGCCCGGAAAAACCGCTCGGAAGCACGGGCCATATCGGCCTCATTCATGCCTATCCCTTCATCCGTCACACTCAGGTTGAGCTGTCGGTCGCTGCTGCCATCAGAATGCCGTCCGGTAGTCAGGATTTCAGCAGACAGCGTGACTGTGCCGTTGGGGGGCGAGAATTTTATGGCGTTATCCAGCAGATTGGCCACGGCCTGCTGGAACATGGCGCGGTCCCCAAAAAAGGGCAGATGGTCGGGCAGGTGTCGCACACATTTCAGCCCGTGCTCTTCCGCCACGGCCTGATACAGGTCCGCCACATCCTGCAACGCCGGAACCAGATCAAACTGTACAAAGGCGGAGCGGCGCGCCCCGGATTCAATCTGGGCGATCCGCAGGAGTGCTTCAAAAATAGCGGTGACGTTGTCCAGATTACTGGCCGCCTGCTCCATCGCCGCACGGAGTTCCGCCTCACTTGTTGCATGCAGCGCGGCATCTTCCAGTTGTGCACGCGCTCTAGCGATGGGGGTGCGCAGGTCATGCGCAATGGCGTTTGAAACCTGCCGGACACCTTCCATCAGGCGGCTGATCCGGTCCAGCATTTCATTGATGGTGATGGCAATTTCATCCAGCTCATCATCCGTGCCCTGCACCGGCATGCGGCGGGACATATCTCCGTGGGTAATCGCCTGCGTGGTGCGGCTGATGGACTGGATAACGTGCCGGAACAGCCGCCGGATAAGCCATCCACCGCCAACAGCCAGCAGAATGAGCATGAGGCACGCCCAGAGCAGCGTATCCGTGAGCATCTTGCGCAGCAGGGTGCGGCCGCTGATATCTCGCCCAATCAGCAGGCGGTACCCCTCCGGCAGAGCATAGGCCGGACCTTGGCTGTATCCTGCGCAAAGGCGCGCTGAACGGGGAGGTTAAACCAGCGCTGGTCGCTGGTAATCTGGTGCGGCCATTCCGAGAGATTGCCCGCGACCCATTTCCTGTCTTTGTTGATCAGCAGATACAGGGCGTTGTCGTCCACGTCCTGCTCCAACCTGTCATCAATCACCATCGTCAGGCCGGTGGGGCCGCTTTCTTCCCAGATATTGAACAGGGAGCGGGAATCTAGGGTGATCGCCTGTTCAACCTGATGCTCCAGCAGCCCGGCGGTTCCCCACCAGATAAAGGAGAAAAACAGGGCGGCGGAGCAGACAAAAAGCGTCCCGTAAACCAGTGCGAACCGTAAGCTGACCGAGCGGAGGCGTAAAAAGCCGGGCTGCGGGCTTGCGGGCGCAGAGGAGACCGGGGCGGTCATTCCTGCAACATATACCCCGCATTGCGGATGGTGTGGACAAGCGGACGACCAAAGGGCTTGTCAATTTTCTGGCGCAGGCGTGAGACATGGACGTCAATCACGTTGGTCTGCGGGTCAAAATGGTAATCCCACACGCCTTCCAGCAGCATGGTGCGGGTTACAACCTGCCCGGCATGCCGCATCAGAAACTCCAGCAGCCGGAATTCACGCGGTTGCAGGTCAATCTTTTGCCCGGCCCGTTTGACGCCGCGTGAGAGCAGGTCAATTTCAAGATCCCCGACCACAAGGCGGGTCTGCGGCTGGGCCTCGTTCCGGTTACGCCGGACAAGTGCTTCCAGACGCGCCTGAAGCTCACTGAAGGAGAAGGGCTTGGTGACGTAGTCATCCGCGCCTGCTTTCAGCCCGGCAACCTTTTCGTCCACATCCGCCAGAGCGGAGAGCAGCAGGACAGGGGTCACGTTCCCCTGCCGCCGTAATGTTTCGAGAATATGGATGCCGTCCACGCCGCCCGGCAGCATCCGGTCCAGAATGATGATGTCAAAATTCTCGTTGGTGGCGAGGGACAACCCATCTTTGCCGTTTTCAGCCTGTTCGACGAGATGCCCTGATTCGGACAGGCCTTTAGCGATGAAGATTCTGACTGTTTGATCGTCTTCAACAAGAAGAATGCGCATTTCTGGACCAAGACTCCGGAAGTAATTACCAAAATCTTACGGTGTTCCTACCGGTTTGTCACGACGGAGTTTTTATACGCGTTCGTCATCTGAGAGGGGAGGCGTTAACCCATCAAAAATGGACAGGAGCGCTGCGGTTAAGGGGGAGGCAAAAATCAGGCCGGGGAACCCCAGAATGGCACCAAACAGCGTCTGGGAGAGGACTGTGATGGCCGGAGGCATCTGCACGGCATGGCGCTGGATAACGGGTGCAAGAACATTTCCTTCAAAAAACTGGATCACGCTGTACAGCACCGCCACCATGATGGTTTCCCGCGTGCCCAGAGACAGCGCCAGCAGCAGGGCGGGCACAGCCCCCATAATCGCGCCGATATAGGGGATGAAGTTACACAGCCCCGCCAGCACACCCAGCGCCAGAGCCAGCGGCACGCCGATAAACCAGAGGCCCACCCCGGAGAGAACACCCACCACCAGCATGTCCAGAGACTGCCCGGCAACCCAGGCCCACAGTGTCTGGCTTGCACGCAGCATCAGCATCCGGGCTCTGGGACGCTGGGCCACAGGCACCAGCCGCAGGGCACCGTTGGCGTACAAAGCCGGGTCCATGGCGAAATACAGTCCGGCGATCAGAATCACGACAATCGTGCCCGCAGCGCCAAAGGCGGAGCCAAGGATGCCGGTCATGGAGCCTGCAATCCGTGAGCCGAGCGAGGCGAGGCTGCCACCGCTGCCGCCCTGATTGCCGCCAAGGGAGGCAGGCAGATAGTTCAGGATCATCTGGCCGGTGGGGTTATGCTGTAAAGTGGTGCGCAGAGAGGCTTCCTGCTGGCGCAGGGCGTCCTGGAGTTTGGAGGCCTCGCTGACAATGGCCGGACCGCTGCCCCACACCAGTAACGCTACCGCCGCGATCAGCGCAGCCACCACGGCCGTCAGAGACCAGCCGTAGGGCAGGCGCAGATGTTTGACGAGAATTCTGGACAGGCCATGCAGCACCACGGCAAACAGCGTCGCGGCGAACAGGATGGTCAGCACATCCCCCAGTAGCCACACCATCAGCCCGATCACGGCCAGCCCCAGCGTCAGCCGCAGGATGTGGGTAATGCTGCCGAGCCACCCGGCGCTGTCCTCTGAGTTGGTTTCAGGGACCGGGCAGGACGGAGCGGCAGTATCCGTCTGTTTTTTGTCAGTTTGCTCAGATGATGCGGCGCAATCAGGCGGAGAAGCGGAGGCGGAAGTCATGGAAAGCAGTTCTTTCAAAGGAAGGAATGGCTATGTAACGACTGATGGGGATTTTAGTGACCGGGAACAGTACATATTTTTGTACGTTCTGTAATAAAATGTTCTGAATGAAATGATTCAGACAAAAATGAGAACTGGGGAGTGCGGGTAACGATGTCAGGCGGGAACGACGGGGGGCTTCAGGCAGCCTCAAAGGCCATTCTCGCTTTTGCTGTGGGAACATTTGCAATTGGAACAGGGGAGTTCGCGGCGATGGGGCTTTTGCCCCAGATTGCGGACAGCCTACATGTGACAGTGCCAGAAGCCGGGGGTGCGATTTCCGCTTACGCGCTGGGGGTGGTGGTGGGCGCTCCTCTGGTTTCTGTGATCGGGGCCAGTTTTTCACGCCGTTCCCTGATGGTGGTGCTCATGGCGTGGTTTGCGGTGACAAACTGCCTGAGCACCTGTGCGACCTCCCTGCACATGCTGGAAATTGCCCGGTTTATTACGGGGCTGCCACATGGCTCCTTTATGGGGGTGGCCGCGCTGGTTGCGGCGGGG
>NZ_BAJW01000084.1 GCF_000613905.1 Acetobacter persici JCM 25330 | reverse complement strand
GCTGGGGCTGGGGCTGGAGGGATGCTGGCTGTGCTTCGGGGCGATGCGTGAGCATAAGGAAAGCCTTTCTGAAATGCGTCTTAACCTGTGGGGTCACTCTACCGCATGACGCAAAAAAGCCATTGCCACAGGAGCGCACCCCCGCCGCAATGGCCTTCCGGCACACACAACCGCGTGCAGGATCAGTAATTCAGCGTAAAGCCGCCATATCCGGCCCGGCCCGGCTGGAGGTAGCCCACCGGGTTTTCATACTGCCGGTTCAGCAGGTTATCTGCCCGTGCAAAAACCGAGATATAGCGGTTAATTTTGTAATTCGCGGTCAGATCAATAGTAAAATATCCATGCCCTTTTGCGCAGGTCGCGCAAAAGTTTTCTCCCACCAGAGGATAATCCCGCCAGCCGCTGGTGTAGAGAATATTGCCGGACAGGGTGAAGTCCTTCACGGGGGACCATGTGGTATTGAAGTTGAACTTATGCTGCGGGCGGCGCTGCAACAGCGCATCACTGTCCGTATCCCGCGCATGGGTCCATGTGTAATTCAGCGCAAAACTGAGTGTGTCCAGCGCCTTCCAGTCCAGAAATGCTTCCACCCCATACATCCGGGCATGCCCAACATTGCCGAAGGAATAGATATAATCCCCCCACGCACTGCCCGCGGCAGGCATGACGTAAGCAGAAGACTGGATCAGGTTCCGCACCTTGTTGTCATACCATGTGGCGCCAAAACGTAGTTTGTCATGCAGTAGTTTCTGCTCAACACCCACATCGTAACCAATCATGGTTTCGGCTTTCAGGTTGGCGTTGCCTTCTTCCGCCCAGCCAGCGCCGCGCTGATTGACAAAAAGCTGATACAGCGAGGGCGCATGGAAGCCCGACCCGGCACTGGCCTTGATGATGGTGCCCGTATTGGGCACATGGATGGCGGGAGCCACACGCCATGTCACATGGTTGCCGTAGCGGGAATTGGCATCATACCGCACGTTGGCCGCACCATAGAGAATGTGGTTCCAGTTCCCTTCATACTGCCCGTAGCCTGCCGTGGTATCCATGCCTGCGGTGGTGTGCACAGGCTCGGTCGGGTCATTCGTCGAGACATTGATGCTGTCATGAAAATGCTCGGCACCCACAAGAACCGTCCCGAATTTCCGCAGATCAACCGTGCCATGCCAGTCCACTTTCAGGCGTGTGGAACGGTAATAATCCGGGTCTGTCATGGCAGGAGCACCATCCGCGTACAGCCCATCCTGCATGTACCGGCGGCGGTTGGTCATGTAGCCAAGCCCCAGAACCTGATCAAACCGCCCGCCAAAGGAGGAGAGATGCGCCGTGCCGCGCACCACGGCCTCGTTCTGGGTATTCTGGTCCCGGATCAACTGGTCTCCGTTATAGGGCGTATAAACCTGATCATACGCTGTAAAAGTATGATAGTTGGCCTGTATCAGCCGTGCTGTCAGACCCAGATCGAAATTATGCGTAACATCATAACCCAGTTTGACGTTGGCGCTGCGGTTATCATTCCGGTCCCCCGCGCGGCGCTGGGCCCGGTTGGCCCCATTATACCGCTCAATATAGCGCGGAATTTCATGAAACCCGTCCGTGCGGTAATGGGAGAGCACAACATTATAGTGGAAGCGCCCGCTGCTGCCTGACGCCCCGAAGGCCTGATTGAACGTGCCGTAAGACCCACCTTCAATCCGCACAAACGGTTTAAAGCGCCCCTGCCCCTGCTTTGTGTTGATATCAATCACACCCGCCATGGCATCCGCGCCATACAGGCCGCTCTGGGGGCCGCGCAGGATTTCAATGGAGCCAATGCCGTCCGTTACAAACTGCCCGGCATCAAACGCGTTGCTGGCGGAACTGCCGTCATTGATGTCCATGCCATCAATCCGCACCTTCACATCATTAGCGTTTGCCCCGCGCATGAAGATGGAGGTTGTGCCGCCAAATCCGCCAGACCGCACCACATTCAGCCCCGGCTGCCGCGCCAGAATGTCCGGCAGGGTGCGGCGCTGCTGGGTGGCAATCTGCTCCTCCGTCACACCGTCACGCTGGACCCGACATCATCCGCCCGTATGGGTCTGCGCAGCGCACTGACCGTCATCACCTCCGGCAATCCCTGAGACGGGCTCAGTGAGACAAGCGTGCGCCCCGTCGGTGCGGGAGTTGCGAGAGACTGACCCGGCATTGCGGGAACCGTGTTGTCCGTTGCTGTCCGCCCGGCAGCGCGGCTTTTCAGATGGCTGCCCGAAGCTGCGGCTTTATGCGTGAGAGATTTGCCAGAACGCGCATCGGTCCCGGAAGAGGCGGCGGCCTGTGCGCCAGCCACAGACAGTCCGGTGACAGCCAGAATGGTGGAGGTGGTCAGCGCGCAACGAAAAAAACTCATTTTAACTCGTATCCTGTGGTCAGCCGTTGCCACAGGAAAACGTGCTCCGCCTGCTCAGGCGGCAAAGGCCGGAGCAAAACTCCGTCACGCACGCCAGCACACCCCGGCTGGCGTCTCCTGATTGCAACCACGTGCCGGATGGCAGGTCTCCTGGCTTGCGGCGTTTTGACTGAGCCTTCCCTTCCCGGAGAATCGTCTGCTCCAGTGGGCCGGACGCGGTGCGTCCGGGCAGCCTCAGCCCTGCCACTTACAGTTGCGGGGACAGCCCGGGACTAAGGCCAGCACGGCCCGCACCCGGTTCCCTTTTCATCCCCCGTTGCAGGGGAAACCATCACACGGGTGTCATATCGCGTTGCCCGGTCGAGTCAATTACCCGGTGCAACAGTGCTGCCACAGGGCAACATGCAACGCCAAAATCGCAAAAGCGTATCAGCCTCCCACCCCGCAACGCCCCGCACGAGAGGCACAAAAAACGCGGCCCTCCGAAGAAGGCCGCGTTCCTGATCATCTGAAACTCCGGGAAGGAGAGATCAGACGGAGTAGTACATTTCAAACTCAACCGGGTGCGGCGTGTGTTCAAAGCGATACACGTCTTCCCACTTGATGGCGATGTAGCTGTCGATCTGGTCTTTGGTGAACACACCACCAGCCAGCAGGAACTCATAATCCGCAGACAGAGCTTCCAGCGCTTCACGCAGGGAACCAGCAACCGTCGGGATCTGCTTCAGTTCTTCCGGCGGCAGGTCATACAGATCCTTGTCCATGGCATCGCCCGGGTGGATCTTGTTCTTGATGCCGTCAATGCCGGCCATCAGCATGGCGGAGAAGGCCAGATACGGGTTGGCCGTCGGGTCCGGGAAGCGGACTTCAACGCGCTTGGCTTTGGGGTTGGTGGCATACGGAATACGGCAGGACGCAGAGCGGTTGCGCGCAGAGTACGCCAGCAGCACCGGAGCTTCAAAACCCGGGATCAGGCGCTTGTAGGAGTTGGTGGACGGGTTGGTGAAGGCGTTCAGCGCCTTGGCATGCTTGATGATGCCGCCGATGTAATACAGGGCGGTATCGGACAGGTCCGCATAGCCATTGCCAGCAAAGGTCGGCTTGCCGTCTTTCCAGATGGACTGGTGCACATGCATGCCGGACCCGTTATCGCCATAGATCGGCTTGGGCATGAACGTGGCGGTCTTGCCGTAGGAATGGGCGACGTTGTGCACGCAGTATTTGTAGATCTGCATGAAGTCGGCAGAGCGGACCAGCGTATCGAACTTGGTGCCCAGCTCGTGCTGGGACTGTGCGACTTCATGGTGCTGCTTTTCAATCGGCAGACCCATTTCACCCATGGTGGCGAGCATTTCTGCGCGCAGGTCGTTTTCGCTGTCCACCGGCGGCACGGGGAAGTAGCCACCCTTCACGCCCGGACGATGGCCCATATTGCCTTCCGGGTAATCCTTCAGGGAGGCGCCGGGTCCTTCGATGCTGTCGAGCTGATATTTGCCGAAGTTCGGGCCGGTGCCAAAGCGCACATTATCGAAGATGAAGAATTCAGCTTCCGGACCAAAGAAGGCGGTATCACCAAGCCCGGAGGACTTCAGATACTGCTCAGCCAGTTTGGCAGTGGAGCGCGGGTCACGGTTATAGGGCTGGCCTGTGGACGGCTCAATGATGTCACAGAACAGGATCAGCTGCGGGCGCGCCGTAAACGGGTCCATCACAGCGGTTTCCGGGTCCGGCAGCAGAACCATGTCACTTTCGTTAATGGCTTTCCACCCTGCGATGGAAGAACCGTCGAACATGAAGCCCTCGGTAAAGGTGTCTTCTTCAATCGTGGTGACATACTGCGTGGTGTGGTGCCACTTGCCGCGCGGATCCGTGAAACGCAGATCGACAAACTCGACCGAGTTTTCCTGGATCAGGTCAAAAACCTTAGCAATCGCTGCGGCTTTGCTGTCACCCGCAGTGGTCGTTTTCTTCACCATATGTCTTCACCTACAACCTGTTGCGCACCACACTCTTGCGGCACGTCTAGGATTATAAAACTCGCGTCCGCCGCCGGGCGGCCCCGCACCGGGGCACCTCAGATAGCGTCTTCCCCTCTTTCCCCCGTGCGGATTCGCACCACATCTTCCACCGGGAGAATAAAGATCTTGCCGTCCCCGATTCGTCCGGTCCGGGCAGCAGCGGAAATGGCTTCCACCGCGCGCTCCACCAGACTGGCAGGGCAGACAACCTCAATTTTCATCTTGGGCAGAAAATCAACAATATATTCCGCGCCACGATAAAGCTCCGTGTGCCCTTTCTGCCGCCCGAAGCCTTTGGCTTCGATCACGGTAATGCCTTGCAGGCCGAGTTCGTGAAGGGCTTCCTTCACCTCGTCCAGCTTGAACGGCTTGATTATGGCCTCGATCTTTCTCATGTCACGTCATCAATATTCTAGTGCTGCACTCAACAAGAGGGGGTTCTTTCTGCGCGCAACCTGCCCATGGGGTATCCCGGGGGGCATGAAGACTCAGAGCGAACAGCCCCAAACTTGCACGGGTTGGCCGCGCGGGCAATCGGGCTTGTGCGAAATATAACGATCCAGCACCAATCTCCCCTCTTTTCTCACGCCGCAAGGCCGTGCCACTCTGCGCGCCGCTTTCGCTTTTTTCCGCCACCCGTCCCCCGGCAACTCCCAGGATTTACGGCCATGACCAAACCGCTCAACCGGCAGATTGCCGCCCTGCCCACCACCATTTTTACCGTCATGTCTGAACTGGCCCGCACGCATGACGCCATCAATCTCGGGCAGGGCTTCCCGGATACGGAAGGCCCGCAGGATATGGTGCAGGCCGCGGCGGATGCCCTGCTCGATGGGCGCAACCAGTATGCGCCCCTCACCGGCCTGCCGGAACTTCGCGCAGCGGTAGCAGATTCTAACGCCCGCTTTCAGGGTCTGGAGGTCAATGCGGAGTCGGAAGTGGTGGTCACGTCGGGCGCGACGGAAGCCCTTGCCGCCTGCCTGATGGCCCTGATTGAACCGGGGGATGAAGTGGTGCTGATTGAACCGCTTTATGACACCTATCTCCCATGGTCCGCCAGCTTGGCGGCGTGCCCCGGCTGGTGCGGCTGGAAGAGCCGGGCTGGACGCTGCCGCGGGAGCTCTGGCCGCCGCCTTTTCCGCCCGCACCAAGGCCATTCTGCTCAACACCCCCATGAACCCCACCGGCAAGGTGTTCACCCCGGATGAGCTGGACTTCATCGCAGGGCTGCTGAGCCAGCACGACGCCTATGCCGTGTGTGATGAAGTGTATGAGCACCTGACCTTCGGCACCCCGCACGTCTCACTCATGACGCGACCCGGCATGCGTGAGCGGTGCCTGCGCATTGGCAGTGCGGGCAAGAGCTTCTCGCTCACCGGCTGGAAAGTTGGCTACGTTACCGCCCCGGCGCCACTGGCATCGGTCGTCGCCAAGGCGCACCAGAATCTGGTGTTTGCGACCGCCCCCAACCTGCAACGCGCCGTGGCATTCGGCCTGAAGAAAGATGCGCAATATTTCCGGGATCTGGCCGGGGACATGGCCCGCAAGCGGGACATTCTCTCCGCCGGGCTGCGCGGCGTGGGGCTGGACGTGCTGCCGTGCGATGGCAGTTATTTTGTCATGGCGGATATCACCCCGCTGGCCAACGGGCTGGATGATGTCGCCTTTGCCCGCCTGCTGACGGAAGAAGCCGGGGTAACAACCATCCCCGCCTCAGCCTTTTATGACCCAGCCAACGGCACCCCGCCCCGGCATCTGGTCCGCTTCGCCTTCTGTAAGCAGGACACGGTGTTGCAGGACGCCGTGGCCCGTATTGAACGCTGGGCCAGCACCCGGACCTGAAGCCGGGGAGAATTTTTCTCCGTCTTCACCGCATCTCGGTCTTGACGGGGCATACGCGTTTCTCTACATGAGCGCTTGCTGTGTGGCGGATGTAGCTCAGCTGGTAGAGCGCCGGTTTGTGGTACCGGTTGTCGCGGGTTCGAGCCCCGTCATTCGCCCCAGCATTTCCCTTTTTAAATAAGTGGTTCCTGCAAAGTCTCTGCTGCCAGAGTTGCACCTTGCTTACTTCTCAGAGCGCGTTGCCCGTTGTCTGGATTTTGCTACTCCGCACGGACACCGTCTGACCAGAGACTTAACAGGCGGCCCTTGTTATCGGCTCTGTTCAGCCGACAGGCATTTTTAGCCACCACAGACTTTCAGCCCGATCACGCACACCATGATCCCGGCAATAAACACCAGCCGCATGACGGAAACGGGTTCATGAAACGCCACCATGCCGAACACGACGGTTCCGGCGGTACCTAATGCTGTCCAGATGGCATAGGCCGTACCCAGCGGAATGGTGCGGGTTGCAAGCTGCACCAGCCCGATACTTGTCACCAGACAAAACAGCAGTCCGATAAACCAGCCAATATCCTGCCACCCTTTTGCAAAACGCATACAGGTGGTGAAGCCAATTTCCAGAAATCCGCTCATAAATAAATACAGCCAGTTCACGTAACATCTCTCTCCGGTTGCCTGAGGAAGCGCATGCTAAAGACAGGCTGAAGCAGGCACAATAAAGGCACACCCCGAAGACGCCCGTCTCCCTCTGGCTGCCATCACCCACAAAAACCACAAGACTACTGAGCCTGCTGGCATGACAGGGGCCGGGTTCCTTCCCGCCTTCTCCGATAGGTTTTCTGCATTACGCCGATGCAGAAAACCGAACAGTCCCGCCAGATTTCCGAGGGAACGCAGCCTGACTGTATTATTCTGGCATCAGTCCAGTGATTATATTCCTGCATATACAGGTTTATGCATCACCGTATATGGACAACACCCGGCAGGACCGGCAGAAGCGGCTCACCTTCTGTTCTTTACCAATTCCCGGACCTGCCTGAGCCATGCACGATCGTTTTCCCCGCCTTTTCGCTTCAGGAACATTCGGCGCACTCCTGCTGACAAGTTCCGCTCTGGCCGCAACCCCGGCTTCGGCCCCGTACGGCACGGCTGACAAACGCGCCGTTGTCAAAGCCACGCCTGCCAGAAAAGCCGCGTTGAAAGCCCCAGCCGCTGTGGGGGCCGCAAGACGCACCTCCACCCCCATTGCCGGGATTCTGGATGGCTCCAACGGGGAGACCATTAACGTCCACGGGCACCACGCAGCAGACGGCACGGCCGCCAAATACATGAACAAGGTTGTGTATCTCGGTCCGCTGGGCAATCGCGATACACTGGACACGCCCTATTCCGTCATGGGTGTGACGCATGACGTGGTGGTCAACCAGCAGATCCGCAGTATCAATGATATGGCGCAGTATCTGCCTCCGTGCAGCTTGAAGTGCGCGGGGACCCTAACACCTCCCGCCCGCAGTCCCGCGGGTTTGAATCCGATGTTGTGGCCAACTCCCGTCTCGACGGTCTGAACGTTGTTTCCACCACGCCATATCCGGCGGAATGGGTGGATAACCTTCAGGTTCTCAACGGTCTGGCCGGTGCCATGTACGGGCCGGAAAACCCGGCGGGCGTGTTTGAATACACGCTTAAACGCCCGACTGACCGCCGCACGGAACGGCTTTCCGTCGGTGTGGATTCCATCGGCACCCCGACCGTAAACGGCGATATTTCCGGGCGTCTGGGCCGCAATGGCTGGTTTGGCTACCGCCTGAACATGCTGCATGCGGATGGCACGGCCTATACACAGGGCAGTTCCATGCGCCGTGAAATGGTCAGCGGGGATTTCGATTTCCATCTGGACGACAAAACAGTTATCGAAATTGACGCCAGCCACTACACCTATGACCAGCGTGGCGGTGCGCCCGGTTTTGGTATTCTGGCCACCGGCGTGGGCGGTGACAAACTCCCCGAAGCCCCGGACCTGAGCAAGCGTCTGGCTCCGGAATGGAGCGGTTACCACATGGAAACCAACACCTTTCTGGGCAAGATCAAGCATCAGTTCAACGAGAACTGGAGCTTCACCCTCGGTGGCCTGTATCAGGACGCAGCCCGTCAGGCATTTGGTGTCGCTGATACGCTGTGTGACGGCGGCAAGACCTGTGGCGGTCTGCGCGGGAGTGACGGCTGGTACAGCTCCAAAGCGACCGCCACCACCACCGCGAATGATTTCCGCGTTGGCAGTAACATGGCCTACCTCAACGGGCGCGTTTACACCGGCCCCATCCGGCATGATCTGGTGATTGGCACCAACGGTTACATGATGGGCAACTACAACCCGGTTGCGGCCTCAACCGCTGCGCAGAATCTGGGTATCCACAACATGTATGGCGCAAGCCAGAACGGTGGCACGCAGCCTTATTATCATGGCCGCTATAAATCCAGCAGCATCATGAGCCAGTCCTTTATTGTCGGGGATACCCTGCAACTCAACAAACACTGGTCCATCATGGGCACGCTCTCATGGGGCTGGATCCACCAGCGCGGCGCGCTGAACGCCAAAACCGCCATGCGGGATACGTTTGAAACATCCGCTGCGTTCAGCCCGACCGCCAGCATCATGTATAAGCCAACGGACAACCAGACCTTCTACTTCACCTATGGTCGCTCCGTGGAAGCCGGGCCTGTTACGCCCAACAGCACAAGCTATACCAACACCAACATCGCCCTGCCCGCAGCGCATTCGGAAGAATATGAGGTCGGCTACAAACTGCGTTACAATACCATGCAGTTTAACGTGGCAGGCTTTCGCATGACATCGCCCTACGCCATGTATGTCGCGGCCTCCAACCCGAATGCCGGGTGTGCCGCCATGACCAACTGCCAGACCTACCAGTACGGCGGCACGCAGCGGAACTATGGCGTGGAAGCCCAGATTTCGGGCGAAGTCCTGCCCAACCTGTCCGTGCTGGCGGGCATGACGTGGCTGGATGCGGAACTGGTCAACGCGGCCTCCCGCGCGCTGGACCGCAAGGAAATTGTGGGGGCCGCCCCCCTTCAGGCCAACCTGCTGCTGGATTACCGCCTGCCTGCCTCCCTTGGGCGCTTTGCGTCCGGCTGGGCGTTTAACGCCAACGTGCATTACATGGGCAACCGCGCTGCCAACGTGACCAACACGCTGCACACCGGTTCCTACACCACGCTGGACCTTGGCACGCGCTACAGCTTCCGCGCGACGGAAAGACTGCCGATGGTCCTGCGCTTTGGGGTAAGCAACGCCACGAATGAACGCTACTGGGCGTCTGTCTACACAGGGGCCCCCAGCGGCACCTCCGGCGCGGCCTCCAGCCTGTATGCAGGCCTCCCGCGTGTCTATCACTTCACGCTGTCTGCTGAATTCTGAGAGACTTTTTCGGACTTCACTCAGGATAGAACCCTACAGTCAAACATACCTTCTGGCAGGCCCGTCACACTCTGTGGCGGGCCTGTTTTCATGAGAAGCCCGACGCACATGACAGCTCCGGCCTCCCCTGCGGCAACGATCCACGCCCTGATGTGTTCTGGCTGTGCGCCCGCCATCAGGATACCGGGCCAGCCGCAAGCCGGCAGAGTTTGCGTATGAGATTAAGGGAGCCGACATTGAAACTCTATATCTACGAACATTGCCCGTTCTGCTCCCGTGCCCGCATGATGGCCGGGCTCAAGAATATTCCACTTGAACTCTGCGTTGTCATGGAAGGCGACAGTGAGACCGCGCTGCGCCTGACCGGCAAGAAAGGCCTGCCTATCCTGCAAAAGGATGATGGCACCTGCCTGCCGGAAAGTCTGGATATCGTGCATGATCTGGATGACACTTACCCGCCCCGCCTGCTGACAAGCCCCGCACATGAAGCCCTTCTGGCATGGAGCAGGCAGACATGGCCCCTCAGCCTGAAACTGATTGTGCCGCGCTTTACCCGCGGAAAATTTGCTGAAATTGCAACGGATGCAGCCCGACAGGCTTTTATTGCACGGGAAGAGCAACATTTTGGCTCTCTGGACGCGCTGATGGCGCAGACAGACACACTCCTGCCGCCTGTGCAGCCCAACTGGATGCGCTTGAGCCGCTGCTAGCCGGCTCACATCCTCTGACAGAGGCTGACTTCCACCTCTATCCGGTGCTGCGATCTCTCAGCATTGTGAAGGGCCTGACCTTTGGTGCCAACACACTGAACTACATGCAGGACATGGCGCAGAAAAGCGGCGTCCCGCTGCTGTCGGATCAGGCTCAGTAACCTCCGCCTGCCATTCACTGCTCCAAGCCGCGCCTTCAGACCGACCTGAACCTTTCCCATCTCCCCGCGTTTGGGCAGCAACTTGAATGCCGGGCCGCTGTGGTGCGGGCCGGGTGAGATGGAGAGACTTTCGTGAAAACGCTGACGCCCTGCCCTTCGGATGCCCTTCAGACGGTGCGCAGGCGCGAACTCTGGACAAAAAGCAGCCTGTTTGCCCGCCCGGACGCAAATGAGGCGGAGGATTTCCCCCCGCCCCACGCACACGCAGCACTGATGCAAACTGACGGGCTGCCTCTTACGGCTATCGCCCCTGTGCCGCCCTGTGCTGAGCATCCCACCGGCGGGTAAAGGGCAGGCAGAGCACAAACAGCAGCGTGCAGCCCGCACCCAGCAGGAACAGCATACGGAACAGCCCGGCATAGACCGGGAGAGTCTGGGCCGGGTCGGCCGAGGCCACGGCAGGCCCAACAGCGGCCAGATTGGCCAGCGCACTGCCCAGATACATCGCCACACCGTTGGACACGTTGTAGCTGCCCATCATGAAGCCGCCCACATTGGCAGGCGCATAACGGGCGACCACAGCCAGACCCAGCGCACTGATCAGCAATTCCCCGATAGACAGCGCCCCATAGGCCCAGAACATCACCCAGGGTGAAACCAGATGGTTGCCCCCGGTCGCGGCACTCCACCACCAGATCAGGAAGGAGAGCGAGACCAGCGAGAACCCGACAATAAACTTCTCGGCAATGGGGAAATTCCAGCCCTTATCCGCCATGCTCTTATACACCCATGACAGGAGCGGACTGGCCAGCATGATCCAGACCGGATTAAGCGCCTGAAACTGCCCGGCGGACATATGGAACAGCGTGATGCCGCCCAGCGTGAAGGCTGAATCCACATCCCGCAGCGCGAACAGTGTGAGGGATGTGACCATCTGCTGATAGAACACAAAATACAGCATGGTCTGCACAATCAGCAGATAGGCCAGCCGCAGGCCGGGGCGCACGGCGGCGGAAGCCCGGCGGTAAAGCACCACCCACACACAGCC
>NZ_BAJW01000085.1 GCF_000613905.1 Acetobacter persici JCM 25330 | reverse complement strand
CGGTCGCTCCCGGCCCCGCTCCCATGACAGCCGCCACCGCGGCCCCCGGCGTGCTGGATTATGATGGTATTCCCACGGTTGAACACGCCTCAGCAGAAAATGTCGGCGGCCTGATGTACTATTGTGATGCCCACAAACTGGTGACGGACACCACGGTCCGCTCTCTTGGGCGTCAGCTTGCCGCGCGTGAGGGGATCCGCACCAACCCGGCCTATGCCTGGGGTGGGCAGGGGCGGCTGATGCTCAGCCCGACCGTTATGTTCGATATCACAACCCTCAACCGGGACCAGCAGGAAGCCGTATGTAGCCGCTCCGCCCTGCGCGGCCCGGATCTTCTGGCGCACTAAGCCGCAGCATGAGCGCTCCGAGCACCCACCTCACTCCGGAGGATCTGCTGTCCGCCGCCACCGGCCTGCTGGCGGCGGAGCAGGACCCGCTGGCCAATATGGCCAATCTGTCCGCCCTGATTTTTGAGGCCCTGCCGGACCTCAACTGGGCCGGGTTTTACCTCTATCGCCCCCATGCGGCGGCACCGGCGAGCCTCTTCACGGTGGCCTCCGGCGGGTCGAGCGAGGGCGAGGGTGAACTCGTGCTCGGCCCCTTTCAGGGGCGCATCGCCTGCACGCGCATCGCTATGGGGAAGGGGGTGTGCGGCACGGCCGCCCGGACGCGCACCACACAGCGCATCCCGGATGTTCATGCCTTTCCCGGTCATATCGCGTGTGATGCCGCGTCCGCGTCTGAACTCGTTATCCCGCTGGTCGCGCACGGCCAGCTTCTCGGCGTGCTGGATCTGGACAGCCCCCGGAAAGACCGCTTTTCGCCAGCAGACCAGCAGCTTCTGGAAACGCTGGTCGCAGCCTTTCTCGCAGCCCTGCCTGTGGCGGCATAACCGCCGCACACATTGTCTCCACGCCCCGATCTGGCTAAGATACGGCCCGGATCCACCTTATTATCTGGTGGAAGAAAGGAAACACACATGCGTCGATTGATCACTCTGAGCGTTCTCGCCGCTCTGGCTGGCACAACGGTTACCGCCGCACAGGCAGAACCGGGTGGCTGCCTGAAATATGGGGCCGTTGGTGCTGTCGGCGGCCATGTTGCCAATCATGGAGTACTGGGTGCCGTCGGTGGATGCATCACCGGCATGTATCGCCGCCACGTCTATCGTAAGGAAGCCAAGCAGAAGGCTGCTCTGTATGATCAGGAGCATCCCGGCGCAAAAGGCACCTACGCCCAGAAAGCTACGGCGTACGACGTGGAACATTCCACTCAGCCCGGTAAAATGAACCCGGACGCAGCGCCCCAGACTGGCGCGCAGCCCGGCCAGACCCAGCAGGCCCAGCCCGCTCTCCCCAGCAGGGCGACGCCCACTTCTAAGTCCTGATAGCCCCTCCACCGCGTTCTCAAGCGGGGGAGGGGCCGGGCACCCTCCGGCGCCGTGCCGGGTGTGCCCAACATTTCTGACACCGGACAGAACACCCGCATGTTTTTCTGGCTGAAAGCTTTTCTCTCGGGACTGACCATTGCTCTGGTGTCCTCCCTTGCTCGCCGCTATCCCGGCTTTGGCGCGCTGATCGCGTCTCTCCCCCTTATCTCCGTTTTCGGGATGATCTGGCTCTGGCTGGAAACAAAAGACCCTGCCCGCATGGAAGCGCATGTGGGGGCCACGTTCTGGTACGTTCTGCCGTCCCTGCCCATGTTTCTGCTTATTCCGTGGGCCATGCGCCAGGGCATGCCGTTCTGGCTCGCCCTGCTGGCCGGATGTGGCGTGACCATCCTGCTCTATCTGGGGATGGTCTGGCTCGCCCCTAAACTGGGTATCCGGATGTAATACACCGGATGCCACTATACGGGGCCTTGCTGCTGGTGCTGCTTACTCATTCTTCCCCAGCCATGCCCGCGCCTCTCCTCCCGGATAGGCTTTGGTATGCAGGTTCAGGTAAACACGTCCGTCCTGCAGGTCACGTTCTGTCTCGCTGCTCAGCATCACGCTGCCGCTCAGCGGGCTTTTATAGGGGCCATGCACCGTCACCATTGCTGGCGCATCCTTGCCGGGCAGGGCAGGGCCATGCAGATGGGCCATGGTCACCGGGCCGGTCAGCCCGTCCCATGTCACGGTGTAGCGCAGCACATGCGCGCCGGGGTAATACAGCGCCATCACTTTGCCCTGCATGTGGGCGGGTGCGCCATGCTCAGGGGCCAGAGTGCCGGAAAACAGCATACTGCGCTGGGCGTGTGCCGGAGCAGCCGCCACACCAGCGCCAAGCAGGCCAGCAGCCAGCACCAGACTTAAAACCGGTTTGCGGGGCAGGGTCACCACGGCAACGTCCTCCTTCCGTTAGAAAACGCGGGGCACCCGAAAAAAACGGGCACCGCCACAGCTTCAAAACGTCTCAGAGGCAAGACCGTTGCTTCTGCTCACAAAACGTGAGCGGTCATTCAAAATCCCGCATCACGCCTTCACGGTCAGGCAGGCGGTCCGGTGTGCGGCTAAAATGGACGCGGGGCTGCGTGCCGTCCGCTTTCATTTTCTGGCGTAATGTTGCCAGCCACCGCTCCGTAGCAGCCTCCCGCAACGTGAGGACCGGGGCAGTTTCTGGGGCGGGACTGGAAGACTGAGGCATCATCGTGCTCACAAGGCAGAAAGATTTCAGACGCCCTCTTCCTATACGCTTCGGCCCCCCGCACGGTGTGACGTTTTTTTGAAATCACCATTTCCCTACCCAAGCCTCCGCCGCCCGTAATGCCGCATCCGGGTCAGCCTGCACGTCATCCGGCTGCACTGGCCCCTCATAACATTGCCCTGTCCGGTCACATTCATGCTCGGTCGCCAGTGCCAGCATTCCACCGTCCGGCAGGGTGAAGGTTGTGTTGCCAGTGGTCTGGCCGTGTGTCGCGCGTCCAAAAAACCGTGTCTGCGGGCGGCCTTTCAGCGCAATGGCAACTGCCTCGCCTGCGCTGGCAGTCTGCGGTCCAATCAGAACCGCCACAGGCAACCGGGCCAAATCCGGCCCGGTTGCCTGCTCCTGTCCGCTCCCCTGTATTTCAGCGCGCCAGGGTCTGGACCGCTGGCCTGTCCGGTCTTCAAACACGCCCAGATCCCCAGAGCCAAGAAGGGGTTTTAAAATCCCGAGCATCGCCCACATATTTCCACCCCGGTCAGCGCGCAAATCCACAATCCAGCCCCGCATGTCCGGCGCCTGCGCAAAGATCGTGTGCCCTGCGGCGGAAAAGGCTGTCATGGCCTCAGGGTTGTGGGATGTAAAATCAGGAACCGAAATCATCCCGATGCCAGAAGAGAGTTTTGTAAAAACCGGCAGCGTCGCAGGTCGTTCTGATAGTCGTCTGGCTCTGGTGGGGGGCAGTATAAAACTATGCCCGTCATGCAGGTCCGCCAGCAGGTGCCGCATCTCGGCGTAAAGATCGTCCTCAGTGGCGTGTCTGGCCAGATCCAGCAGGGCCGGGGTGCGTGTGCTCCAGTCAATCGCAGCACTGTGCAAAGCACGGTCCCGCACAGTATCAAGAACAAAATGCATGGTCTTGACGGGCAGAGAGGCGTCAGAAGCCTCCCTGTTTTCCGCAGGCGCAGGAGCCTCCATGCGTAAGCCGCAGGCGGTCACGCTGCCTGTGCCCTGTAGCGTGACGCCATACACAATGCGCGTTGTTTGCGGGGGCACCCAGAGCGTAATTGTCTGAGTACGGGTCAGATCCTCCCCGCGCACCGGGTCTTTCTGTGTGTTTCTCAATGCAATCTGCTGCGTGCCGTCATACAGCCCAACCCAGAGCCCGGCTCCGGTCTGCACCGCCCGCACATGCAGTGTGGTCTGGAACTGGAGGGGTGTGTTCCGCATCTTTTCCGCAGGCAGTTCGGTCCGTGTGGCGGCAAATTGTCGCGGGCTGGCGGTGGCGGACTGGAGCGTGATGCCCGGCCCTCCGTCCGCGCAGTCCGGCCCGGCAGAAAGCGTAAACTGATGCTGCGGGTCAAAAAGCGTCTCACGGGCAGGCGCGGCAAAACCTCTGGCAGGCGCCAACAGCAGCACAGCCGCGCAGAGCAGAAAAACCTGTGTGTTCATAAGGTCTCTTTCCGGAGAAACGGTCAGTCGATCCCCGGCACCTTACCCGTATTTTTGCTCCTGCCGCCAGTAAATCCATGAAAGCCCATAGCAGAGCGCAACCAGCCCCAGCAGGCAGAGATTCATAATCGTCCTGTTCAGCGGTGCGCCCAGCATGCCAAAGCCGGTGGCCGTCAAAAAAACGCCAGTCAGAATAAAAAAGGGCGCACAGGCCCGGTGCGTGCGCTCCCACACCCGCACGCTGGCTTTTGTCCACGGGGTCCGCAGCCCCAGAACACTATTGGGGCGGATCTTCCCCAGACCATTCCCCACAACAATAAAGAAAACCCCGAGCATGACAGAACTGAGTGACCCCAGAGCAATTTTTATCCCCAGTGCAGCCTCCATACAGCCCACAGTCAGAGCGCACAGCAGGGCTGTCAGCGTTATCCACGCCTGATCGTACACGCGGACGGAGGCCTGAAATCCACTGTGGTTCCGCAGTCCATACGCCAGAGCGCGGAAGAACAGCCAGAGCGTCGCCAGCAGCCCGACCCAGACGGTCAGCGCGTGGGCCGGGGTTGCAAACCGGTCCGGCACCCACTGGCCAGAAAAATGCACTGGCACAAGCGCCCCGTCCGGCGCGCGCTAGAGAAGAACCAGACCAATGGCGAGCGTGGCGGCACTCAGCGCGAGGGTGATGCGGGGGCCATATCTGTGCTGCATGGCGGGGCGTCCTTTCCAAGGCGCATGGTTGAGGCAAGGCGCAGCCAGGCCCCTTCCAGAACTGAAAGTTTCAGGTGGTACACAAGCGTTGTGCCAATCCGCTCCCGGTGCACAAGGTCCGCGGCAAGCAGCACAGCCAGATGCCCGGAGAGGGTCGGCTTGGCGAGCGTAAAGCACGCGGCAATGTCGCCAGCACTCATGGCACGGTCCCGCAGCATTTCCAGAATGGCCCGGCGGGTCGGGTCGGCAAGGGCTTTAAACACGTCATTCATGATTCGTTATTTAGCAAATTACCAAATTAGAAACCATATAATTTTTGCACAGCCCCGTCTTTTGGTTGACGCATCGCAGCCCCGGCCCGTAAAAGGCCCCGTTCCAAAACCGCGATGCCCCACCCGGCGCAGCCTTACTGAGCGCCGGAGGCGCTGCCTGCATGTCCCCGTCTGTTACATTTGCTGATCTCCCTCTGGCGCAGCCCCTGCAGGATGCTCTGGCCGAGGCAGGCTACACCAACCCCACACCCATTCAGGCCCAGTCCATTCCGTTGCTGCTGGAAGGGCGGGATCTGCTGGGCATGGCCCAGACCGGCACCGGCAAAACAGCCTCCTTCGTGCTGCCTCTGCTGCACCGCATGGCCCAAAACCCGCGCCCGGCCCCCAAAGGCGGCGCGCGCGTTCTGGTGCTGGCCCCCACGCGGGAACTGGTCTCCCAGATTGCGGAGGGGTTTGAAAGTTTCGGCCGCCACCTGCCGTTTACTGTCACCACCATTTTTGGTGGCGTTAGCCCCATGCACCAGATCAACGCGCTGAAAAACGGCGTGGATGTGATTGTCGCCGCCCCCGGCCGCCTACTTGATCTGGTCACGCAGGGCGAATGTGACCTCTCCCGGCTTGAAGCCTCGTGCTGGATGAAGCCGACCAGATGCTGGACATGGGCTTCGCAAAACCCATCGAGCGCATTGTCGCGACCCTGCCCAAAGACCGGCACACCATCCTGCTCTCCGCTACAATGCCCAAATCCATTGCGGCACTGGCGGAAAGCCTGCTGAATAATCCGGCTAATGTTGAAATTGCCCCGCCGTCCACCACGGTAGACCGGATTGAGCAGTCCGTTATGTTCATGGATGCGGCGCATAAGAAGGAAGCCCTTCTGGACCTGCTGCGCACCCCCGGCATGGGGCAGGCCGTGGTGTTTACGCTGCAAAAGAACATCGCGAACGAAGTCTGCGCCTTCATCACCGAGGCCGGGATCACGGCGGAAGCCCTGCACGGCAATAAATCACAGGGCCAGCGGGAACGCGCTCTGGACGCTTTCCGTGCTGGCACGGCGCAGGTTCTGGTCGCGACAGACATCGCCGCGCGCGGCATTGATGTTGATACAGTCACGCATGTTTTCAATCATGACCTGCCGAGCCTACCGGAAAGCTACGTCCATCGCATCGGCCGCACAGGCCGGGCAGGGCGCAGCGGCTACGCCATCACCCTGTGCGATGCCGAACAGCGCGCATGGCTGCATGATGTTGAGCGTGAAATTGGCCGCACCCTGACCATCCACACTGACCACCCCTGGCATTCGGAAGAAGCCCGCACGTCCACCAAGCGCGCGCCCGTGCTCGGTGGCGGCCCGGTCAAGCAGATCAAACCGCAAAAAGTGCGCGAACGTAAAATCTGGACCGAAGAAGAAAAAGCCGCCGCCCGCGCCGCCGCTCAGGCCGCCCGCACCGGGGCCTGATTACCCCCAAGCGTGTCTCCTGAATAGGCTGATATGTATCTACACTCCTCTCTATCGCGCCATTCTGACGGCGTGGTAGGGTGAGTAGATGTGGCCAATTGCCAGCCGGTTCAGGAAAGTCTCCATGTCTCAAAATAATACTATTATTCTAAAATCTATTGATGAACTTTTCAATGAATCCTTTTTTATTCCATTCTATCAGCGTGGATACCGATGGACCCCTCGGCAGGCTAAGGACTTGCTGGATGATCTGAGTGAATTCCAGACGCAACAAAAGGAGGGGAAAGCAACCCCTTTCTATTGCCTTCAGCCAGTCGTTGTAAAAAGGCATGAGCGGGGATGGGAACTGATTGATGGCCAGCAACGTCTGACTACGCTCCATATAATCCTGGGTTTTCTCAAGGCTCAGATGGCACCCGGCCAGATGCTGTATAAGATTTCTTACGAAACCCGCCCGGGCAGCGAGGATTTCCTTTCAGATCTGAAGGAGGAGAAGAGCCGGGATAATATTGATTTCTTTCATATGTATGAAGTCCGAAAAACCGTTCAGCAATGGTTTGAAAAAAGAGATGAGACCAAGAAACCAGAATTCCTTAGAACCCTGCTGGGTGATGGCAAGGCAGGCGGAAACGTCAAGGTCATCTGGTATCAGATCAATGAAGAAACAGACGTCGCCAAAATCTTTACGCG
Organism: Acetobacter persici JCM 25330; assembly: GCF_000613905.1. Classification (GTDB taxonomy): domain Bacteria; phylum Pseudomonadota; class Alphaproteobacteria; order Acetobacterales; family Acetobacteraceae; genus Acetobacter; species Acetobacter persici. The sequence goes on along the minus strand of NZ_BAJW01000085.1, from coordinate 4,368 downwards.
CCTGAATATGGGTAAAATCCCTTTGACCAATGCAGAGCTGGTCAAGGCTCTTTTGCTCAAGCGTAGTAATTTTGAAGAGCAGGAGCGCCATCTGCGGCAGATCAAAATCGCACAGGAATGGGATGAGATTGAACGCGCCCTGCAAGCGGATGATTTTTGGTATTTCCTCAGCGGAGAAGAGCGGGAAGCCAATCGGATTGAATTCGTTCTTAATCTGGTTGCCCGTGACCTGCAAGATGATAAAACGGATATCTCGCCCGTTGATCCCTCTTACATCTTTCTGACTTTTGCCGACTGGTTTGAAACAACACAAGACCTACAGCCTTCCAGACTTGTTGGGGAAAGATCAAGCGTTGGTTTATGATTCTACAAGAATGGTATCAGGAACATGATTTGTTCCACATGATCGGCTTTCTGGTTGCCAGCGGTAGAACTGTTTCCAGTATTGCGAAAATATTTGCAAAAACGACCACAAAAAAAGAGTTTAGACAGGCGCTCAAGAATGAAATCAAAAATGTCTTTATTAAAAAAGATGAAAATATTGATCACTATATCAGGGGTCTGACTTACGAAAACCGCGAAAGTGTTTTGAAAGTCCTCCTGTTTTTTAATATAAGAAGCTTCTTTTCAAATCCTGAAACAAATGCCCGTTTCCAGTTTGACCGATACAAGGCACAAAAATGGGATGTCGAACATATCCATTCCCGTTCTGACAATCTTCCAGGACAACGGCAGAAGCAGATTGCCTGGCTACAATATACCCTGGATTTTGTGGCTTCTTCTTCAATGTATAATCTGCAGGATGATAATAAAAGGAAGGAACTTTTGGAAGAAGGGAAGAAACTTATAAAAAAAAGATAATTTCAGCAAGCAGGAATTTGATAATATTGCTAAAGATATAGTAAATTTTTATGGGAATTCTGAAAAAAAATCAGAGGTAAGCCCTAGAGACTGGAAGGATAGCATCGGCAATCTGGCCTTGCTGGATAGTAAAACAAACAGAAGCTACCAGAACGCCATTTTTCCTCTTAAAAGGCAACATATTATTGCACGTGATGAATCTGCAATATTTGTTCCACTTTGTACAAAAAATGTCTTTCTAAAATATTATAGCGCACATGTGAATGATATGTTGCGGTGGACTGTAAAAGACATGGAAAACTACCAGAATGCCATTATTCAGACATTTACGGAGTTCTTTACTGAACCGGGAGCCGCAGCATGAGCAATCAGGCGGGGACAACTCTGACCTTTATGGACCTTTTTGCACGGAAAGACCTCGTGCAGATTCCCGTTCTCCAACGTGACTACGCGCAGGGCCGTGAGACGGAAAGCAGTGTTCGTGACGAGTTTCTGACATCCCTTCGGGACAGTCTATGCGCCGATGATGCAGAGCATCCGCTTGATCTGGATTTTATTTACGGCAATACGGAAGAAACTGATTCTCCAGTTTTTTCTGTTCTGGATGGCCAGCAACGTCTGACAACACTTTTTCTGCTCCATTGGTATCTTGCTTTGAGGGAGGGAAAACTGGAGTCTTTCCGCAAGATATTTCTGGAGAATAATAAAAGCAAGTTTACCTATAAAACACGTGTCAGCGCAACAGAATTTTTTGATGCTCTGGTAAGGGAGGATGCTATTCTGCTTCCTGAAGCGCAGGAAAAATTATCTGAATCCATAAAAAATAGGCAATGGTTTTTCTCGTTATGGTTGCATGACCCTACCGTCAAGGGATGTCTGATCATGCTGGATGCCATGCATGCAAAGTTTTCTGGTGGCCCTCAAGGCTTTATGAGCGTCTGCTCTGCACAAAATCACCACGCATTCGGTTTCAGTTTCTTGATTTAGAAAAATTTTCTCTTTCAGATGAACTTTATATCAAGATGAATGGACGCGGGAAAATCCTGTCTGATTTTGAAAATTTCAAGGCATCATGGTCGTTATATCTTAAAAAATTACCAGAAGGCTCAGAGCTTGAAGCCAGGATGGATGGCGCATGGACAGATCTGTTCTGGGATTTAAGTAAAAAGGATACTACCGCATTTAATGCTTTGTATCTGCGCTTTTTTCTTCTTATGGCGTTCTACCGCGCATGTGAGATGACGCATGGAAATGTTCAGAAAATTAACAAAAACAAACAAGATTTTCTGAGAAAACTAAGGGGATCGCATCATTATAGCTCAAAAAAAATAATTCTTGATTTCAAGTTGTTTGATCAAAAAAACAGGAGGAGGATAAAGGCCGTTCTTGACTACTGTTCATCTGAAAAAAGTGATTCAAAAGTCAAAGAACTTTTGAAATCGGTTTTGACAGGAGAAAATTATGTCACAGAAGTAAGATTTTATGCGTTCATCTGCTTTATTGAGACACTTCAGACACCAACTGATGCCCAGTTCCGGCGCTGGTACCGTGTGACAGATAATCTGATCTATAACCAGACAATTGATGACCTGGCAATATTCCTGCCGTTTTCCAGATCGCTTCGGAAGCTTTCCGAAAATGCCAATGATCTTTATGGTTATTTAGTCAGGACAGATGAGTCCATGCCAGGTTTTACACAAGAGCAATGGCGTGAGGAAAAACGCAAATGCCGCCTAATTCTGTCCGAGGCACGGTGGGAAACTCTTCTGCGTCATGGGACATGGGAGAATGGAGCGCCTGAACCCGCTTATGAAAGCCATCCTTATCTTATGGGGCAGGTCGGTTTTGTGCTGGATATGTCTTATCCGGCAGGCCAGGACGCACCTGATCCTGATCTTTTTCAACAAAACATTACCAAAGTCTGCGCACTGTTAAGTCCATCCATTCTTGCTTCAAACGAGTTTCTCCTGCAAAGAGCCTTGCTGGCTCTGGGAGATGATAGGAGCCGTAAAGACGGTCACTCTTTTAAAAATGATTATCCACTTCGGCAAAGTGGTGAAAAGTATAGTTTCTGTAAGCCCAATAGCAGTTCTTATCGTGATAGAGAGGAGAATTGGCTGCGGGTCGCGCGTTCTGGTAAACAGAAGCAGCAGAATGGGCACGAGCGGCCCACCTTGTTCGCGTTGCTTGTCGAAAAAATAAAAGGTGAAACGCAGGACGCTCTTTTACAGATCATTCATGACTATAAAGAACCCGGCTGGCGCCGGTTAATGGTCGAACATCCAGAAACCTTTTCCTATTGTACAAAATTTCTTATAGGGAAAGAGTATACTGACAAAGAGCAAATCCACCTTTTAACTAAAACAAATTACCGCGGTTATCATGCAGAATTAAGAACATATGTTGTCAAAATTTTGCTTGAGCAAAAAAAGATCTTGCCCGCCGGAATTGTGAGTTACTCTTATCAAAGTATTTATGGAGATGATCTACCGTCTATTGATATTTCTCTAGAAAATGGCATAACATACTGTCTTAAATACTTTAAATCTCAATTTGTTTCTTTTATAAAATCGGGAGAAAAAGAGGGGGATTGGGAAAAGGATATGCCAAAAACCATCCGAAATTTTCTGCAAACCCATTTTCCGGATGAGCGCATCGTGGACTAAAAAGTCTTCTTCAGGCCACGCTTTCCGTCGCGGCCTGAAAAAACGTTTCTCAGAAAACCTGCCGCAGCCGCACAGTTTTCTTATCCGCCGTTTCCAGCACCAGCGTTGTGCCCTCCATCCGCCAGTGGGTAGCCGCACGGGTCAGGGTGGAGAACTGCCGGGCCAGTGTATCGCGGCGGCCGGGGCAGGCCATCAGCTGCTCACGCCGCCTTGCGGGGCCGCTTTCACCCGGCCATCCTTGCCAAATTCCAGCCCGCCCACATAGCGGTTACAGCCGTCAGAGCCGGATACCTTCCCGCTGTCATTAATATCCAGCGTCGGGGCCATATCCGGCGCACCGGCTTTCACGCCCGGCTGGTCGGTCGTGCGGTCAGTGTCAGAAGGCGCTTTACTACCATCCACCAGCCGCTGTCCGTCCAGCGCGCTGACAACCCAGCGCGTGCCATTCAGGCTGTTCGGGGCCAGTGCCGCGCCCCCACAGCCAGTCAGTGTGCGGTTCTGTGTCACAATCCGTACCGTATCGGCATAATTCTGGCCACTCATACTGTCAGAACAGGCTTTGGAGGTGATCTCAACCCGCGCGGATTTCGTTTCATATATCCGGTCCCGCCCTTCCGCGTGGGCATGCAACACTGGGGCCGCCGTGCGCGGGCCGTCTGGTGTTTCCAGCGTCAGCATCTTCTGCGCCAGTGTCATATTCCAGGACGGCTCATTGCCGGAGGCCTGATAAATGCCGTCCGGCTTGCCAGACACCGCAACAGGCTGCGTTGCATTTCCCCCCGCGCAGCCCGCCAGCACTCCGGCAAGCCCCAAAGCGAGCAGACCGGCCCGGAGCGGCTGT
>NZ_BAJW01000086.1 GCF_000613905.1 Acetobacter persici JCM 25330 | reverse complement strand
CTAGCTGTGGCGCTGCACCTCTTCTCACGAAGAGTCATTGGCTGGAACCTTCCGGATGGACGCAAAGGCGGCCATGCTCCGGGAAATATCTTCAGTGTCAGCCAGTCGGCATCTTCCTTCATGCGGTTCAATGTGACGCAGTGCGAGGACGACAGAATTTTTCGATCTCTGGAAAAAATATGGGGAGGGGAGACGCCCGATCATTTTTGATAGTGTCTATAAAAATCATAGTGAGTGAGCGATATGTGGTATTTTTCTGGCCTTACAAAATGGCATGCTCAGCATCCTGCGTCCCCTTGTGGTGCGTTATTCATTTAACTCCACGATGGAATAATTGCGCCATGATAGGCTTCAAGCAGTTTTGCGCGCACATTGGGTTGCTGGAAGGCTTTCACGAGCGGCTGTACCCATTGTGCATGGGCATTGTTCTCATTCACCGCAATAAAATTGATGTAGGGATTATTTTCCATACTCTCGCGCGCGAGGCGTTCTTTGTTGAGGTCAATCCCGGCTTTATAGGCCCATTCCGTAATAACCACCCCGGCATCCAGATCGGGCAGGGATCGCGCCAGAACAGGATCATCCAGCTCTTTAATTGTCAGAGACTTGGGGTTTTCCGCAATATCCAGCGCCGTGGGCATTCCATCCGGTACGGTTGCAATTTTTAAAAGGCCTAAGGATTGCAGGAGCTTCAGGGCTCTGCCTTCATTTGTCGGGTCCGCTGGAACGCCTATTGTTGCGCCTTGCGGCAGAGCAGACAGGCTTGTCCATTTCTTGGAATAAAACCCGACTGGCGCGAAATATGTATTACCGACGGGGACAATATGGGCACCCAGAGCCGTGTTTTGTGCCTGAAGATAAGGACCATGCTGGAAAGCATTGGCATCCAGATCTCCGGCCGCCAGTGCCGCATTGATTGGCGTTCCCTCAGAAAAAGGAATAGCTCAATGGCCAGACCGGCAGTCCGGGCATTTTCCTGAACAATATGCCAGATATCCTCATCCTCACCGGAGAGGATGCCAACCCGTATTGGGCGAGACTGTGCTCTGGCGGCGGATGACAGAATGACCGGTGTCGCAGCCAGAAGCGTCAGGACGGTACGACGGTTAAAACGACGCCCCCGTGCGGTGGAAAGGGGGGTAGAGAACACATTACGCATGGTCGAGAACTTTCGGTAATACCGGAGAAAGAAGGTCACTGTGATGGCGGGCTGCGACGTCGGGATGCGATCTGAGGCGGCCCTTTAAGGTGTTTTGGCCAATCTGGGAAAAAAGCGGATTTTCCGGGTCCTGCGTCAGCCCGATGCTAGATTTTGTGAGGGAGTCCGGCAAAGGCAGGATAGGGATTGTGGAATCCAGTTGCGCGCCAAGGAAAAATGCGGCCGAGAGCCTCTCATGCCCGATCGGGGACTGACCACACGATGAATGGCTGCCCTGAAATACCCGCTGGTCGCGACTTCAAGCAGTTCACCGATGTTGACGATAAACGTATCCGGCTGTGGCGGAGCCTTGAGCCATTGCCCGGACGTCAGTTCAACTTCAAGACCACCTTCGTTATCCTGTAAGATAAGAGACAGCAGATCACTATCTTTGTGCGGACCGACGCCCTGACCTTCATCATTATTTTGAGAACCCGGATAATGGATCAGCTTTAAAAGGAGATAGGGTGAGTCATTCACAACCGGATGAAACGCTGTTTTATTCTGTGCCAGAGACAGGGAAAGTGCTTCAAGAAGTTGGCGCAGCACATTGAGGGTTTGCTCCTGCCAGGCCAGAACCGTTTTTTTGAAATCAGGGAGGGCTTCAGGCCATTGATTAGGCCCCTGAAGACGCAGATAGGCGGGCTTATCCTCAAGATCTGTCAGAGCAGCTTTTTCTGAGCCGATATCAATCTGTTCACGCCAGTCCTGCCTGCCGCGCGTTAGCTCCAGTCCCGCACGATTATATCCCCTGAAATGCGGGGAATGAATCATAGCAATCTGCTCTTTCTGCTCCAAAGGCAGGGAAAAGAAGTGCTGCGCCTGCCGGAGCAGGTCAGCATTGAGGGACAAGGGAATTCCATGCCCTTTCAGGTAAAAAAAGCCGTACTCATGGGCAGCAAGCTCAGTGAGTCCAGAAAGGCGTCATCGGGCTTTCCTCTTTTGTTCCAGAGCGAAAGATCGATGGTCGGCAGAGAATAAGCAGTCCGCGTCATGCGTTGATCACTTCCAGCTACGGTATTTGCCAGATGTCAGACCGTGGCCAAAACCGGCGTCAGGCTCTGACAGGCCCTATTTAATGCACACTAAATCGCGTTATATAAAAAATCCATAAATTATTCGTTGTTTGACTCATAATTCCACATGGAATAATTGTGTTAAAGTTATTTATGGAAAAAACTATAATGATGCGTGGTTATACTCTGGCGCCGATTGTTTTTGGCCTGTCTGTTTCGACCGCTCTGGCTACGGAGAGCGGAAGCGGACAAAACCCTTCTGATAAGGGCGCGCGTTCTCAGAAGGTGGCTGTTGTCAGAAATACGCTCCGTACAACACAATCAGACCATGAGGCCTCTGATGAATCTGAACAGGTGATTGTTACAGGAACGCGTGATCCGTCTCAAACTGCGGCGAGAAGTGTTAGTCCAATCACCATTATTGGCGGGGATCAGCTCAGAGCAACAGGTATGACGGATATCCGGGAGGCTCTTGTCCAGCTTTCTCCGTCCATCAGCCGGGAAGTTAATGGGTCAGATCAGGGGTCAGTCGTGGATGCGCTGAGTCTGCGTGGTTTGAATGCTGATCAGACGCTGGTGCTGGTCAACGGAAAGAGACGCCATACAACAGCAGCCATTGCTGTTGATGCATCTTCCCAGCAGGGCACGACGCCTGTTGATTTAGACATGTTGCCAATTTCGGCCATTGACCACATTGAAATCCTGCAGGATGGCGCCGCAGCCCAGTATGGATCTGACGCCATTGCAGGCGTTATCAATGTGATCCTGAAATCAAACAGCCACGGTCTGCATATGCAAGCCACCAACGGCGGATATGCTGCCGGAGATGGCTTTACGACCGGGGAAAACCTGAACGCGGGGTTTGCTCTGGGCCAGCGTGGCTATGTGAATATCAGCGCAGAATTCAAGCATCAGGATCGCACCCAGAGGACAGGGATTGACCCCAGAACCGGCCGTAATAATAATCTTGCGACTGGCCAGCCGCAGGTCACACGGGAATCAATCGAGGCGAATTTCGGCTATCATCTGACAGATCAGGTTGAACTCTATGGGTTTGGCACCTTCACACATCGGGATGCTGAACGCTGGGCCTATTTACGCGCGCCGAGCACGGCGGCAGCCGACGGGCTTCAGGGCATGTATCCGAATGGTTTTGAACCTGTGGAGACAATGCCTGAAAATGATTATGGCTTTACGTTAGGGTTCCGAGGAAAAAAGCTGTACGGCTTTGACTGGGATCTCAGTTCCACCATTGGTGGAGATCACGATACGCTGGCTGACTATAACTCAGCCAATGCGGATGCCTACAAAGAAACTGGCTATTCACCGTCCCGCTTTTATCTGGGCAATTACTCCAATCAGCAATGGACAAATAACCTCGATATCCGGCGGGGCGTTGATCTGCCATTTCTTTACAGACCTTTGAATATTGCGTTTGGGGGAGAATATCGCAGAGACACCTATTCGATCGGGGCCGGGGAGCCGTTGTCATATTATCTGAGCGGAGCACAGGCTACCAGGGAGAAACGCCTGAAAACGCGGTTAATTCCGCCAGACATGTGGCCGCAGCTTATATTGATTTGTCGACACAAATTATCTCACGCTGGCGGGTGGATATTGCCGGTCGGTTTGAGCATTATAATGATGTCGGGAATGCACGGACCGGAAAAATTTCCAGCCGTTATGATATCAACAAATATATCGGGTTCCGTGGGACAGCCAGCACTGGCTTTCGGGCACCTACTCTTGCTGAGCAGAATTTTGCCGCTTTTATTTCCAGCCCGAACTACGCGACGGGGCAAATTGCCGCGAACTCCGCAGCGGCACGCGCCTTAGGTTCTCCGGGGCTGCGTCCTGAAACATCAACAAATTTCAGCGTCGGGATGATCCTGAACCCGTTGCCACGGCTCCATATCAATGTTGATGCTTACACAATTTCAATCAAACACCGGATTGTTGATGGAGGATATGCTTCAGGGGCACGCGCCATTGAGGCTTACGCGGCTGCCGGGGTGAATACATCCGGGTTTGCCGGAGATGAATCCGCAGTCAGTACAAATTATTTCACGAATGGGGCAAACACGCGCACGACGGGCCTTGATATCACTGCCCGTTACGCGACGGATTTCGGCCGGTTTGGAAAGGTGGACTGGGATGCCGCCGTTAATTTCAATCACACCAAAGTCAAGGATATTGCTCAGACAGGGGAGGGCAATCCTGTCCTGAATGCTCAGCAGATCAGCCTTATGTCGACGGAAAACCCCTCAAACAAGCTTATTTTTGGCGGCCGGTGGACATTGGGGAAATGGGATGTGGCTGTGCATGAAATTCGCTATGGCCACACAACGTCAAATCTGACGTTTGTCTCTGGGCCAAATGCCTTTTCCACCACAGAGTTTTACCATCAGATCAACCGCCCGCGCTTTGTGACCAATCTTGAGGTGGGCTATCAGGTATTGCCTCAGTTGCATCTGGCGTTGGGTGGCAACAATATTGGAAATGCTTACCCGAGCCGGGTACCGTCTTTTACTGCAGATTATAACAATAACCTCTATGATACGCTTAGCCAGCAGCTTTCAGAAGAGGGCGGATTTTACTATCTGCGTGCGGATTTAAAAATATGAACAACGTCACATTTTCAGAGAAATCGCATGCCTGAGAGTCTGACAGATAGTCTGAGAGTTGACCGGCTTTACAAAGCTTTTGGCGGCAGCCTGTACTGGAGGGGGTGAGTTTTTCCATACAGGCAGGCGACATTGTTGGGATTATCGGGCGGTCTGGGGCAGGGAAGACAACGCTGCTCCGCTGCCTGCACGGCGCGGAAACCCCGGATGCGGGAGACGTTTTTATTGAAGGCCAAGAAATCGGCAGGTTGAAAGAAAAAGAACTCCTTGCACTTCGTCGGCGTATTGGCATGGTTTTCCAGAATTTTAACCTGCTTAAATCCCGGACTGTGTGGGGTAACATTTCTCTGGCTCTTGAGATTGCAGAGTTTTCCAAATCAGCGCGTACAGCAAGAATTCAGGAACTGATAGGGCTGGTCGGACTGGAAGGGCATGAAAATAAACATCCCTCTCAGCTTTCAGGTGGGCAAAAGCAAAGGGTAGGGATTGCGCGGGCACTTGCCACAAATCCGGCGGTCCTGTTGTGTGATGAAGCCACATCTGCTCTGGATCCAGAAACAACATCATCCATTCTTGCTTTGCTGAGTAAGATCAATCAGGAACTTGGCATCACGATTGTGCTGATCACCCATGAAATGGATGTGATCCATCGCCTTGCGCGCCGTGTCATGGTTTTAGAACAGGGGCGTATTATCGAAGATTCACGGACAGAGGATTTTTCAGGCGCAAAAGAGAAGCGTGCCTTAACGCAGTTTTTTGAAGGAGAAGAGCAGAGCGTTCTTTCAGGCAAGCGATTGTCTGCTATGCAGAGCGAAAAAACGCATAGAGGATTACCTGCTCTGCGTGTAACGGTTGCAGAAAGCGCCTTATTCACGTCTCTCATTCCGGCTCTTTATGAGCAGTTTTCTATTACATCACACGTGTTGAGAGTAGATTTGAACGAAAATTATTATGATATGGGAGAAACACATCTCATTATTCTCTCTTGGAACGATGAGAACGCCCTGAACTGGCTTGTGCAGAACGTCGAAAAACTGGAAGTGCTTGGCTATGTCCCATCAGGTATTTGATCTGTTCCTGAAGGCAACGCTGGCAACTCTGGAAATGGTTTTTGCTTCTGCCGCCATTGCCGTAATTTTTGGATTACCACTCGCGCTTCTTCTGACTGTAACGGCACCAAACGGTTTATGGCCGTCACCTGTTATTCGCAAAGGGCTAGGCTTTATTATTGATCTGACCAGAGCTGTACCCTTTATTATTCTTCTCGTCCTGCTCATCCCGTTCACCCGTCTTCTGGTTGGAACAGCTCTTGGGACCGGAGCTGCGATTGTGCCTCTTTCAGTCACGGCTATTCCGTACTTTGCGCGTATTGCAGAAGTGTCTTTAAAAGACGTGGACCCGGCGCTGATTGAAGCCATACGCTCCATGGGGGCAACGCGCCTGAAAGTCGTATGGTCTGTACTGCTGCCAGAAGCGCTACCGGGATTGATTTCAGGCCTGACGGTTACAGTGGTCACCCTGATCAGCGCCTCGGCCATGGCGGGTGTGGTTGGCGCTGGCGGATTAGGCGACCTTGCTATCCGCTATGGATATCAGAGGTTCAATACAGGCATGATGCTCTGGATAGTTGGAATACTTGTAATTATTACAATAATTGTTCAAATTTTTGGAAATTTTTTAGCGGGTAAACTCAGGAGAAATCTATGATCAATTTGGACTTGTAACAGCCTTGTGCCGGTCACTTATCTCGTTATGCCACTCCTGACCGGCACCAAATCGTTACAAGTCCAAAGTGACGGTGAGTTCGACCTCGCCTGTCAGCGACTACGCAGGCCTTGGTTCCATAGCCGCCGTGAGAGCGGCCAAGCGCCTTACGGCGGTCTCGCTGTCGTCTCCTTTTTTTGGGCCCCAGCGGCCTTATGATGGGCACGAATATTGGGGGCGTCGAGAAAGACCGTCCCCAAGCCTTGTCCACGTTCCTGTCCCAGGGCGAAGAGGCGTTCCCAGACCCAACGGATGGAAAACTGCGCAGCTAGCTACCCATGGCCCAATTCCGAAAGAATGCTGCGGCATCTCACATTATTCTGATATTGCAACTATACTGAATTGCCCTAGGTTTTGTGGAGACGTTTTTTATCTTGCTGCGGATACGGCACGAAAACAGATCCTGTATCCTTATTGGAAATCTTTGACCAAAGTAGTGGTGGGTAAAATCAACCTATTCATCCTTTCATGATGATGGAACTTTGAAGAGGTCTTGATGTATGTGTGGCTGACAACGGAGGTACTGGTTGGGCGCTTTAACATGACCTCCGAGATGCGCTGCTGCGTGCCAAGGCCAGCGTGGATTGTAAAGGATCGTACGCGCAATGGCGATCATGTCAGCATCGCCCGTAGCCACGATAGCTTCGGCCTGTTCGAAGCTTGTAATCAGGCCAACGGCCACAACGGGAATGGAGGTTTCCCGCTTAACCGCGCGGGCCAGTGGAACTTGGTATCCTGGGGCAACCAAAATATTTTGCCGGGGGCTTACTCCACCACTGGAAACGTGGATGGCGTCGCAGCCGCGTGCCTCGAGCGCCTTTGAGAAAGCAGTGGTCTGTTCAATGTCCCAACCATTCTCCACCCAGTCAGTTCCCGATACGCGAACGGAGACCGGGTGGTGAGGCAATACCGTACGTACGGCGTCGAACACTTCCAATGGGAAGCGCATCCGGTTTTCGAGCGTCCCTCCATAGGAATCGTCCCTTTGATTCGATAGGGGAGAAAGGAACTGATGCAAAAGATAGCCATGTGCCGCGTGCAACTGCACGGCATCAATCTCCATTCTGGCAACTCGATGAGCGGATGCGACGAAGGCGTCGCGTATCCTGACCATGCCTTCGCGGTCTAGCCTCATGGGCGCATGATCAGTTGGCTGAAAAGGTAGATCCGAGGGTGCGACCGCTTGCCAGCCGTTCGCCATGTTGGGGGCGATTTGTGCTCCGCCTTTCCACGGCACCTCGCATGATGCCTTACGCCCGGCATGGGAAAGCTGGATGGCGATTTTAACGTCTGAAGTTGCCCGGACAACGTCCAGAGCACGGCGCATAGCATGTTCAGTCTGATCATCCCACAGGCCGACATCCGCATAAGTGATGCGTCCATCGGGCATTACCGCTGTGGCTTCGATTGTTAACAGTCCTGCGCCAGAAAGCGCCATGGAGCCAAGGTGGATCAGATGCCAGTCCGTCATTTGGCCGTCGATAGCGGAATACTGGCACATGGGTGCCACGACGATCCGGTTGGGCAGGGTTAGGCCCTGAATGTCTATCGGTGTGAAGAGAACAGGTCCGCTCATGTGAATTCTCCCAGATGTCTAAGGATATTTTTGCGCTAAGTTAAGCAGTTAAGGCCGTAACGAAAAAAGAATATTTGCCAGATCTTCTTCGATAGTGATGCCGTTCTGCATGGCATGCGCGCGGTTTGCGTATCTTCTTTCGCCGGGCAGGCGAATGTCCGGATCAGAATGCAGATGCGCGATGAGATGCATGAAGCGCTCCGTGGCATCGTTGCCGGAGGTGATGGCCGGGTCCATGACCAGAAGAAACATGCCGGCATTCGAACTGGCTGCCCCGGGATAACTGGACGAATGGTCTTCAAAGCCGAATGCCGCGCCCGTCATTGCGGCTGCCATAATTTCCACCATCAAGGCGATCGAAGCTCCCTTATGGCCACCGAACGGCAGAAGGGGGCCACCATTCATGATGTCGTCTGCCGCAGTCGTCGGGATGCCTTCGCGGGTCAGTCCGGCAGCTGGGGGAAGGGGGCGGCCCTCGCGAGCGTGGCGGCGCACGTCACCTACCGAAAGCACGCTCGATGCCTGGTCGAAGGTAATGGCCCCGCCTCGTCCGTCGGGAAAGGCGAAAGCCATTGCATTGGTGCCGATTAAAGCCTTCTTCGCGCCGTAGGGTGCCATGCGAGGTCGGGAATGTACGAAACTGGCAGCCACCAGCCTTCTTCGGCCAAAGGTTCGATGTCGCACCACAGCGCTCCTAAATGATGCGTGTTACGCACGCACAACGCAGCTAGGCCTTCTTGCCGAGCCATTTCGGTTAGGCTGTTCCGGGCCATGCGGGCGGCAACTGGCGTGAATCCGTTGCCACCATCGGCACGCAGGAGGCCGGGTCGCACCTGCACGATATCGGGTAGGGCGGCGGGATCGGCCCAGTGCGCACGGATTGATGCAACGTGGTCCGGCAGGCGTGACAGCCCATGACTGAGAACGCCGTCGCATTCTGCACGGACCAGACAGTCAGCAATCGTTCCGGCTACTTCTGGCCGGGCTCCTGCATGCGTCATAATATCAAAGGCAAGGGCCAGTGCATCGGACCGGCTCAGATGGATCAGCACACGAACGTCCTTCTATGCGCTGGGCAACCGGAATTCCGTGTGCGCGTGCAGGAATTCCCGGGTGGGAGCGTGGGTGGGGTGCAGAAGAATCTCCGTAGGAGTACCCTGCTCAAGAATGCGACCGCCATGCAGAAAAACGACGCGGTCCGCCACGTTGTAAGCAAAGCCTAACTCGTGGGTTACGACGACCATCGTGGTGCCTTCTTGCGATAATTGCCTCATCGTACGCAAAACCTCGCTGACGCGCTCAGGATCAAGGGCTGAGGTGGCTTCATCGAACAGCATGACGTCCGGGTCCATTGCCAGTGCCCTCGCGATCGCTACCCGCTGACGCTGGCCGCCGGAAAGGGTATCTGGGAAGGCCAGAGCCTTCTCGGCAAGACCTACATGATCCAGATGATGCCGCGCTTTTTCCCGTGCCTGCGTGATGCTGTAATTCAGGACGCGCCGCAGACCAATCATAATGTTCTCTTCTACCGTCAGGTGAGGAAACAGGTTGAAATGCTGAAAGACCATCCCCACGCGCCGGCGCAAATTCCGCAGTTCGCCTCCACGATAACGGCGCGTGCCATCAGGGCGTGCCTGGCCCAGCTTGTTGCCGTGCAGGAAAACATCACCCTCGTCTGGTAAGTCGAGCAGATTCAGAGTGCGCAGGATGGTGCTTTTCCCAGATCCACTGGAGCCGAGCAGTACGACCGTCTCTCCTTTCGCCACACTAAGGTCGATCCCTTTTAGGACATCCTGGTTGCCGAAGCGCTTGTGAATATTTCTGACCGCTATCACGCTCATTCTATTTTTTTCTCCGATGGCCTGCGAAGTGTCGCGCTGCGATCCTGCTTACCCATGTCAGGGCCAGGATCAGGACGGTCATCACGACGGCGGATGCCGTATAGGTTTCGATGGGGCGGTATTCGATATCGCTGACAATTTTGGTTTGATAGAGAAATTCTGGAAAAGCGATGGTCGAGGCCACGGTGCTGATCTTGACGATTTCTATGGCCTCATTGGCCAGGGACGGCATCGCCGCTCGTATGATCTGCGGCGCGATGATCCAGCAGAAAATACCGGCGCGCGACAGCCCTAATGCTTGGCCACCTTCCCACTGCCCAGGATCGACCGCAAGAAAACCTCCACGCAGAATCTCGCAAAAATAAGCGCTGGTATAAAGGGAAAAAGCGACGCATGCAGTCAGAAAGCGATCATTCTGAAAGCCGGTGAGAACCGGGATTACGTAAAAAAACAGGAATAAAATGACAAGTGCTGGAACATTGCGGAGGAGTTCGACATAGGCTGCAGATGCCATCCGGACGGTGCGAAGTGGAGACATGGAGGCAATAGCCGCCAGCAAGCCGAGGGTGAAACCGGCGACAGTGACCATACCCGACAGGCATATGGTATTCATAAGCCCCCGGCCCAATGGTACTAAATAATGCACCAGAAAGCTGAAATCCCATATATGCCTCATTGTGACCGGCTCCGGCCGAGACGCCGCTCCATGGAGCGCGCAAACATGCTGAGGACGAAAATCGGCACAAAAAAGATGCCGCCGAGAACGACATACGTTTCAATAGGATGATAGTTGCTCGCCGTGACCTGCGACGCAGCATAGACGATTTCGTTGTAAGAGATGACCGATGCGAATGTCGTCGTCTTGATCAGGTCAATAGCCCGGGTCATGAAGCTGGGCATTAGCGCACGTAATGATTGCGGCGCAATGACGAACAGAAACGCTGTATGGCTACTCATGCCGAGAGACAAAGCGGCTTCCCATTGTCCGCGTGGTATTGCGTTCAGCCCGCTACGGAAAACTTCACTGAAGAAGGCGGCTGATTGCAATGCCACAGCGCCCACCGAGACGACGAACGCCGACAGACCGAGGCCTGTAATCATCGGGAAGGCAAAAAACAACCAGTAGAACAGAACGATGGCTGGAACGGCACGAAGGATATCGACGTAGGCGGCACTCCAGGCACCAAGAAGCGGAATGCGCAGCACCCGTAGGGCGCATAG
>NZ_BAJW01000087.1 GCF_000613905.1 Acetobacter persici JCM 25330 | reverse complement strand
CGAGGCCGCAGCGGCGGCCGGGCGGCCGGTTTTTATTCTCGGATTTGATGGATTTGCGGAGCCAGAGGTGATCAGCCCTGGCCGCACCAGTTTGTGCGCCTTGGCGCTGCGGGGCACATGCTGTCTCTTCTGCGTCAGCATGGCTGCACGGATCTGGTGCTGATCGGCCCTATCCGTCGTCCATCCCTGCGGAGCCTGTACCCGGATGCGGAAGGGGCGCGTATCCTCGCCCGGCTGGGGCGGGCGCTGTTTGCGGGAGACGATGGGCTTCTGGCGGCTCTGGTGCGTATTCTGGGCGAGGAAGGGTTCTACGTCCGGGGTGCGCATGAATTTCTGGCGCACGCCGTTGTGCCGCCGGGTATTCTGGGCGCGATTGCGCCGGATGATCAGGCTCAGGCAGATATCACCCGCGGGATTGAGGTTGTGCACGCGCTGGGCCGGATGGATATCGGGCAGGGCTGCGTGGTGCAGAATGGTCTGGTACTGGCTGTGGAGGCCATGGAGGGCACGGACCGCATGCTGGCGCGCGCCGGAGAATGTCGCCAGCCGGGCGAGGGTGGAGTGCTGGTCAAGCTGCTCAAGCCCGGGCAGGACAAGCGGGCCGATATGCCCACCATTGGCCCTGCAACGGTGCGCAACGCGCATCTGGCGGGCCTGCGCGGGATTGCGTTTGAAGCAGGCCATACTTTGCTGACAGACCGCGAAGCCTGCGTGCGGGAGGCGGATCAGGCAGGATTATTCCTGATTGCGGTAACGCCGGAGCCTCTCGCGCGCTAAAAACAAGAGCGAAACAGAGGAGACGCAGCGCGATGGTACGCTATTTGCACACAATGGTCCGGGTGAAAAATCTGGATGACAGCATCGCTTTCTATAAACTTCTGGGCATGCATGAACTGCGGCGGCGCGAAGTGCCGGACGGCCAGTATACGCTCGTTTTTATCGGCTATGCCGACAATGCCGCCGGTGAGGCCGAGATCGAGCTGACCTATAACTGGGGCAAGGACGATGGCTATGACGTCGGTACCGGCTTCGGGCATTTTGCCGTCGGTGTGCCGGACGTTGCGGCTGCGGTGGAGCAGGTCCGGGCCGGGGGCGGTAAGGTTACGCGGGAAGCAGGCCCCGTGAAGTTCGGCACGTCCGTCATTGCCTTTGTGGAAGACCCGGACGGTTATAAAATCGAACTGATCCAGCGCCCCGACTAACTCCGCGCAGCGATGCGCGGTTTTCAGGACTGCGGTTTCTGCTTCAGGCGGAGCAGGGCGCGGTCCAGAGACTCGTCTATGGTTCTGACGGCCTTGAGCACCAGAGGGTCCGTGCTGGTGCCAAGCTGCTCGGCTGCGAGCATGGCCGGGGAGAGAATATTCCGGATATCGTGCCGCAGCTTTGGGTCAGCGTCCGTTGCTGCGGGAGCAGAGGCTGTGTCCGCCACAGGAGCAGGCTGAGCCTGTATGACTGAAGGCTGTGAGGGCAGCGTGGGCATGCGGGGCGCAGAGGGGGGTGTTGGAACCGCAGCCGGTGTTATGGAAGCGTTCTGCCGCGAGTCTGCGGGCTGACTGTGGGCCGTATGGTGCGAATCAGCCAGAGCCGAGGCCCGGAAACGGGTGCCGAGCCACGCCCCGACCCCGGCTGTCAGCGCAACAGGCAGCAGCCCCGCAGGGAAGGAAAGACCGAGCAGGCCCGCGGTCAAAGCGCCGAGGAGCGGCAGGCAGAAGAGAAGCAGCACGATGCTGAGGGGGGATTGAGAGGTGCTCATGGAGGACCAGCCCTTCTTTTTGTCG
The DNA here is from genome assembly GCF_000613905.1 of Acetobacter persici JCM 25330. GTDB lineage: Bacteria > Pseudomonadota > Alphaproteobacteria > Acetobacterales > Acetobacteraceae > Acetobacter > Acetobacter persici. The sequence continues at coordinate 9,404 of NZ_BAJW01000087.1, read as the reverse complement.
GAACAGAGTGTGCCGGGACTCTGCCGATATGATTGACGTTCTCCTTTCTGAACATTATAAGCCGCCCCTTCAAGACAGGTGGCTCTGGGCTGCCTGCATATCTGTATCAATGAAGGGAGTGCTGCAATGAAGCGCACTTATCAGCCGTCCCGGCTCGTCCGTAAGCGTCGTCATGGTTTCCGCGCACGTATGGCAACTGTTGGTGGCCGCAAGGTTATTGCCAACCGTCGTTCCAAAGGCCGTAAGCGTCTCTCCGCTTAAGCTTTTTATGGCTTACGGGCATCATGCAACCGCGTGAGAGTCTGGAGGGAGCGGGGGCTGAGCCCGTTCGTTCCCAACGCCTAAAAGAGCGGAAAGAGTTTCTCTTTCTGGCCTCGCGTGGGCGTAAGGCGCCCGTGCGGGGGCTGGTGCTCCAGCTTTTTCAGCGGGCCGACTCCAACGCACCGCGCGTTGGGTTTACCGTTACAAAAAAAGTTGGAAACTCTGTGGTTCGCAACCGCGCCCGCCGAAGGCTGCGCGAGGTTGTCCGCATTGTGGAAACTGAAACACCTCTTAACGGCCTTGATCTGGTTCTGATTGGCCGCGCTGCAACCCTGAACCGCTCTTTTGTGGATCTGGTGGCAGATTTTCGCAAAGCCTTGCAGCAGTGTCTTTCTCAGGCTGACCGGAGCGCAAAGCCCGGCCATAAGTGAGATTTCTGCCTGCCTGACAGGGCAGGAAGATGCTTTCCCGGCTTGCATTCCTGCTCATCCTGCGCTGGAAACCAGAGTGCCGTGAAGACTCCGTGTTTCACGGTTGAATTATCTGTTCCGTTTCGTGCAGGGGGGCCAGCAGGCCAGCAATGGATACAAGACGTCTGATACTGGCAACACTGCTGTCAGCCGCGGTTCTTCTCGGGTTTGATTATTTCTTCCCGCAGGCGCCCAAAGCTCCTGTTACGCAGCAGACAACGCAAAGTGTTTCTGCGCCGCCGTCTGGTGCCGCGCAGCCTTCTCCCGCAGCCTCGGCGCAAGCTGCTGCCGATCCGGCTAATGAGGCCAGCGGGCCTGAGACGCATCTGGCGATTGACGCACCCGCCGTGCAGGGCTCCATCAATCTGCGCGGTGCGCGGCTGGATGATCTGGTCCTCAAAAAATATCGGGAAACGGTCAAGCCGGACAGCCCGGACGTGCGTGTGCTGTCTCAGGAAGCAAGTGCGCGGCCGGACTATATTGATTTCGGGTGGCGCGCGCGTCCGACGTTTCCGTGCGTCTGCCCGATTCCCATACGGTGTGGAAGGCAGACAGCGCAAAGCTGGATTCCACGCATCCCGTCACCCTTTCATGGGATAACGGGCAGGGCCTGACGTTTGAAATTGCTCTGGCGGTGGATCAGGACTTCATGTTCACCGTTACCCAGCGCGTGCATAACGCAACGGGTCAGGCTGTGGCGCTGTATCCGTATTACCGCGTCAACCGTGCTTACACGCCGGAAACAAACGGCGGAATGCTGGTGCATGAAGGGCCGATTTCCGTCATTGATGGCCGCCTGAATGAAGGGTCCTACAAGGCGCTGCGGAATGAAGGCGTGCCGCCCGATAACGTCTCATGGAGCCATCAGGGCACAGGCGGCTGGGCCGGGATTACCGATAAATACTGGCTGATGGCCGTCCTACCGGACCAGACCACACAGGCTGTGGGGGCCTATACCTATCTGCCGGCGCAGCACATCTATCAGGTGGGCTTTACAGCCAGCACCCCGGTGCAGGTGGCAGCAGGCCAGACGGCCTCTTCCGAAGCACATGTGTTTGCCGGTGCGAAGGAAGTGCGGCTGCTGGACCGGTATGAGCACAGCCTGCATGTGCCCATGTTCTGGAAAGCGGTGGATTTCGGGTGGCTGGCGTTCCTGACGCGCCCGGTCTTTTTCGTGCTGGACTGGCTCTACACCATGATCGGTAATTTTGGTCTGGCGCTGCTGACCTTTACCGTGATCGTGAAGCTTCTGTTCCTGCCGCTGACCATCAAGCAGATGCGCATGACGTGGAAGACCGCCCGCCTGAAGCCGAAGGTGGACCAGATCCGCGCCCGCTACAAAGACGACCCGATGGCCATGCAGCAGCATATTATGGGGCTGTACCGGGAAGAGGGCGTCAATCTGTTTGGCGGCTTCCTGCCCCTGCTTATTCAGGCTCCTGTGTTCTGGTGTCTGTATAAGGATCTGTATGTCACCATCGAGATGCGGCATGCACCGTTCTTTGGCTGGATTAAGGATCTGTCAGCCCCGGACCCGACGAACGTTTTCAACCTGTTCGGGCTGATCCCGTTTGACCCGGCACAGGTGCTGTCCATTCTCTCCCTTGGTGCATGGCCCATCCTGTATGGCGCGACCATGTTCCTGATGCAGAAGATCAGCTCCAGTTCCACCAACATGGACCCGGCGCAGCAGAAGGTGATGACATTCATCCCGCTGGTGTTCACTTTCTTCATGGCGCATCAGCCGGTTGGTCTGGTGATCTACTACGCATGGAGCAACCTGCTGACGGCGTTGCAGCAGTTCATCATTCTCGGGCGCTTCAAGGCGGCTGACAAAACTGCCGATGGCAAGACGACTGGAGTGAGCAAGCGCTGATGCCCGAAGCCGGAACTGACTTTCGAGACCTGACGAATGACGAACAGATTGCCGCCGCCCTGGAAGAGGGGCGGCTGCTTTTTGCCGGTTCGTGCGATTTTATTTTCGGGGCGCAGAAGCTCGGGCAACTCCCGCCGCAGACCCTGCCGGAAATTGCCTTTGCGGGCCGCTCCAACGTGGGTAAGTCCAGCCTTGTCAACGCGCTGACAGGCCGGAAGACGCTCGCCCGGGCCTCATCCCAGCCGGGTCGTACCAAGCAGCTCAACTTTTTTGATCTGGCCCACCGGCTGATGCTGGTGGACATGCCGGGCTACGGCTTTGCCAAAGCCGCGAAGTCGGTCAAGGAAGACTGGCAGGAAATGATGTTTGACTACCTGCGCGGCCGCCCCGGCCTGCGGCGGGTGCTTCTGTTGCTGGACGCGCGGATTGAAGTCAAACCGCATGATCTGGAAGTGATGAAGCTGCTGGACCGCGCCGCCGTCAGTTTTCAGGTGGTGCTGACCAAGTGTGATGCCGTGAAACCCACGGCACTGGCCCGCAAGGAAGAAGAGGTTCTGGCTCTGACCAGACGCCACCCTGCGGCATGCCCCTTCCTTTCCCTGACCAGCAGCGAGACCGGACTGGGCATTGAGCCTCTGCGGGCAGAACTTGCAGACTTTGCTCTGCCGCCCCAATAACACCCGGCAGGATTATCGAGCAGGATTTTCAGCCCATGACCGACCCTTCTTCCTCATTGCCTGATCTGCATCATGAAGCCGCCGTTCTGGCCGGTGCGCTGCCGTATCTGCGGCGCTACGCGGGTGATACCATTGTGGTCAAATATGGCGGACACGCATGGGTGACCCGGAACTGGCGCTGACGTTCGGGCGGGATATTGCCCTGCTCAAGCTGGTTGGCATCAATCCGGTGGTGGTGCATGGCGGCGGCCCGCAGATCAACCAGATGCTGGCGCGGCTGGATATCCGCTCCACCTTTGTGGATGGCCTGCGCGTGACCGATGCCAGCATGGTCGATGTGATTGAGATGGTGCTGGCCGGGTCCGTCAATAAGGAAGTGGCGGAACTGATCAGTCAGGCCGGTGCGCTGGCGGTTGGTATTTCCGGCAAGGACGGCAAGCTGATTACCGCCCGCAAGCTGGCCCGCACCGTGCGGGACCCGGACAGCCAGATTGAGCGTGTGCTGGATCTCGGCTTTGTGGGTGAGCCGATCAAGGTCGACCCGCGGGTGATTTACGCTCTGTCCGGCTCCGGGCTCATTCCGGTGATTGCCCCGGTTGGTCTGGGTGAAGACGGCGCGACCTACAACATCAATGCCGATACCGCAGCCGGTGCGGTGGCCGGGGCCGTGCACGCCACGCGCCTGCTGATGCTGACAGACGTGCCGGCGTGCTGGACAAGGACGGCAAGCTGATCCCGGAACTGACTGCCGAGCAGGCCCGGCAGGCCATTGCGGATGGCGTGATTACCGGCGGCATGATCCCCAAGGTGGAAACCTGCATTGAGGCCGTTCAGGCCGGAGCGCGGGCCGCTGTGATCATCAATGGCCGCACACCGCATGCCTGCCTGCTGGAACTGTTTACGGCGTCCGGCTCCGGCACGCTGATCCGCGCGGACTGATCTGCGTGGGCGGATATCTGCCAGCAGGTGTCCGCCTCGCCGCGTTGACAGGAGCGTGCCCTGTCCGCATGGTTCCTTCCTCTTTTTGCTGGTCGGGGGTTCCGCCCCGGCCCTGTCTCCATCCTGTCTGACGGTATTGTCTTATGACTGAAGAAACTCTCCGCGCTCAAATTGAAACTCTGTGGGACGCCCGTGACCGGATTTCCTCCGCCACGACTGGTGATGATCGCAAGGCGATTGAAACCGCTCTGGAGGCGTTGGATTCCGGGCGTCTGCGCGTGGCAGCCCCCAGTGAAGATGGCTGGGTGGTGCATGAATGGCTGAAAAAGGCTGTTCTGCTTTCTTTCCGTCTGAATGACAGCGTGATCATGCCGGGTGCTGCCGCGGGTGGCCCGGCGTTTGATAAGGTCCCCGTCAAGTTTCAGGCTGGGATCAGGCCCGCTTTGAAAAAGCCGGGTTCCGCGTGGTGCCGGGTGCATGGTGCGCTACTCCGCCTATATTGCACCGGGTGCGGTGCTGATGCCCAGCTTTGTGAATGTGGGCGCGCATGTAGGCAGCGGCACAATGGTGGATACATGGGCAACCGTTGGAAGCTGTGCGCAGATTGGCAGCAACTGCCATATCAGCGGCGGGGCAGGCATTGGCGGTGTTCTGGAACCGTTGCAGGCGGCTCCGGTCATTATTGAAGATAACTGCTTTATTGGTGCGCGGTCCGAAGTGGCGGAAGGCGTGATTGTGGAGCGCGGCTCTGTTCTGTCCATGGGTGTGTTCCTCGGCGCGTCCACCAAAATTGTGGACCGTGCGACGGGTGAAATCTTCATGGGCCGTGTTCCGGCCTATTCCGTGGTGGTGCCGGGTACGCTGCCCTCGTCCAGCCCCGTCGGGCCGGATGGCCGCCCGAACCCCAATCTGGCCTGCGCCGTGATTGTGAAGCGGGTGGATGAACGCACACGCTCCAAGACGTCTATCAACGACCTGCTGCGCGACTAAGCACGGGATCTCTCAGGCAGATTATACACATGACCTATTCAGCGCCGGACCAGACCACCACAACCGGACCCCGGACCGGGCTTCTGCCCGATCTGACGGACCCGGTGGCGGTCACACAGGCGCTGATCCGGCATGCGTCTGTCTCGCCTGACCCCGGCCCGGCCCAGCAGACTCTGGCCGCCATGCTGGAGGCGCTGGGCTTTACCATTATTTCCCTGCCGTTTGGGGAGGGGGCGGAGCGGACGCCAAACCTGTTCGCCCGGCTCGGCACGGCAGGGCCGCACATCTGTTTTGCAGGCCACACCGATGTGGTGCCGCCGGGTGCGGAAAGTGCCTGGACCCATCCCCCTTACGCGGCAGACATTGCAGACGGTATTCTGTTCGGGCGTGGTGCGTGTGACATGAAGGGCGGCATTGCCGCTTTTGTCTCCGCTGTTGCGCGGTGTGTGCAGCAGGGCGGCCTGCCTGGCTCCATCAGCCTCCTGATCACCGGGGATGAAGAAGGCCCTGCCACATACGGTACCTGCAAGGTGCTGGACTGGATGGCGGAGCAGGACCAGATCCGGATTTCTGCGTGGTGGGGGAGCCAACCAACCCCGCCGCCATGGGGGACATGATCAAGATTGGCCGCCGTGGCAGTCTGAACGCCCATATTGTGGTGGAGGGCGTGCAGGGCCATGTGGCGTATCCGCATCGGGCGGATAACCCGGTGCATAAGCTGCTCAGTGTGCTGAGTGCTTTGCGTGAGACGCCGCTGGACAACGGGTCTGACTGGTTTGAGCCTTCCAGCCTGCAAATTACCAGTATGGATGTGGGCAATACCGCGACCAACCTGATCCCGGCAAAAGCGGAAGCGCGGCTGAATATCCGCTTTAATGACCTGCATACCGGCACAGGCCTGAAAGGCTGGCTGGAGACTATCTGCCGCCAGCACGCGCCCACGGCGCGGGTGACAGTACGCATCAGCGGGGAATCTTTCCTGACGGCCCCGGGGGCAGTGACGGACCAACTGGTGCAGGCCGTGCAGACCGTGACAGGCCGCACGCCTAAGCTGGATACGGGTGGCGGCACATCTGATGCGCGCTTTATTGCAAATTATTGCCCGGTGGCGGAATTTGGTCTGGTCGGGGCCAGTATTCACAAGGTGGATGAACACACGACACTGGCTGATCTGGAAACATTGACGACGATTTATAAGACCTTTCTGGAAGGGGTCATGGCGTGATTTCAAGTTCGGGTTCTGGCAAACAGGGTAATGGCCGCAGAATTTTGCAGGGAATGCTGCTGCTGGCCAGCGGGCGGCGTGAAGGCATTGGCTGCTTTCAGGGAACGCCGGATTCCTTTGGTGCGGCCCTTGCGCCGCAACTGGCGTTATTGCTGGTTGGTATTTTTCAGGCCTCAATGCAGACGGACAAGGTGCTGGGCTTTACCAAGCTCCTGCTTTCTCTGTGTGTGGTGCTGCTGCCTGCGGTAATCTCGCATTTTTACGCCCATAAATGGGGGCGGGATGCGCTCTGGCTCCGCTATATCACGGCCTCTACATGGTGTGGCTGGGTGGTGGTGCTTATCTCTCTGGTGGCCACGGTTCTGGCGGGCCTGCTCTTCCCGCCGCTGCTGCATCAGCCGGGTTTTATGGCCGCACTGATGGTCACGGTCTCTGTCTATGAAATCTGGCTGCAATGGTATGTGGCGCGTGTCGGGCTCGGGCTGAGCCGGGGGCGTGCCGTGCTGATGTATGTCTCGGTGCTGGCGGCGACGCTGGTTCTTTACGGTCTCGCGGCTCTGCTGCCGCCGCATTACATCGTGATGCAGGATCTGCTTCAGCCGATGATTTCAATTAAGCCGTCCCACTAAGTCTCTCACCAGACCACGCTGCGAAGAGGGTGGTCTGAGGGAAGAGAGTTATCCTGTTTTTGAAAAGCCTGTGCAGGCATGAGAGCAATTCTCTCGCGCCTGCACAGGTTTTTTTATGGGCTGCGTATCTGTGCGTGTGATCTTGCAGGAGGGGGCAAGGCGTTTCACTTCAGGGCCACCAGACGGAGCAGAAGCAGGCTCAGCCCCCCTAACACGGTGAGCGAGAGGACAACGGTTGTTGTGACGCGGCCTCCTGCTCTGGCGACGGTACGAACATCAACCCCCAGCCCCAGAGCCGCCATGGACAGGACTGTCAGTACTGTTGCCGTCTGCGTAAGCGGCGCAATCAGGCCAGAAGGGACAAGCCCAAGACTGCGGCAGAGCATGAGCGCCAGAAAACCGGGGATGAACCACGGGACAAATTGTGTGAGGCCGGGACGCCCGGCCTCGGCTGGTCCGGCGGTGATAGTGCTGCCATCCGGCTGCGCAGGGGGCAGGCGGGGCGCAAGGCAAGAGAGAACACAGCAGACCGGCCCCAGCATCAGCACCCGTACCAGTTTAACAACGGTCCCTGTCTGCACAGCCAGTGGGCCAAGGGGCGCTGTGGCAGGCAGAACCTGCGGCACGGCATACACCGTCATGCCTGCAAAAATACCGAAAGACTGGTCAGGCATCCCCGTCGCAAAGGCCAGAACAGGCAGGGCAAGCACCACGCCAATCCCCAGAACAGCGGTAAAGGCGATGGAGGCTGCCACATCCTTGCTGTCTGCCCGGATTACCGGGGCCACGGCGGCAATGGCGGAATTGCCGCAAATAGCGTTCCCGCAGGCGACAAGCAGGGCCATGCGGGGCGAAAGGCCGAGCAGCCTCCCAAGGCCGAAACTCACGAGAATAGCCGTGGCGACGACGGCCGCAATCCCCGCCAGCAACCGGGGGCCAAGCGGCATGAGAGCGGCTGCGCTGACGGAGACACCCAACAGCATGACGGAAACCTCCAGCAGGGTTCGTGCGCTGAAGCAGATACCCGCATCCCAGCGGGTGTCTGGCGTCCATAGGCTGCGGATGCAGGCGCCCAGCAGGATGGCCAGAACAAGTGCTTCCAGCCACACCTTGCCAAACAGCAGGGCTTCGAGTGACTGGAGCCATACGCGCCTCCTGTAATGGCCGCGCATAAGCCAATGCCGGGGAGCCGGGTGCGGAGGGTGCGATAGACTGTGCCCAGAGGTGCGGTGATCATGGATGTGTCCTTCCGCCCTTTGATCTAGGCGCGGAAGATCAATCAATCCAACGCATTGTTTTTCTCATTCCAATCAGTAAAAATAATGAATTGGAAAAGGATGGCCTGATTGTGACTCTTGAGCAGCTTCGGATTTTTGTGTGTGTGGCGGAACGGGAGCACATGACGGATGCGGCCAGAACCCTGCATGTCACGCAGTCTGCGGTCTCGGCGGCGATTGCCGCACTGGAGGCGCGGCACGGGGTCCGGCTGTTTCACCGTGTCGGGCGCGGGATTGTGCTGACAGAAGCGGGCAGCCTGTTCCTGGCGGAAGCCCGCATTATTCTGGCGCGTGTTGCCGCGGCGGAGGCCATGCTGGATGATCTGAGCGGCCTGAAGCGCGGCACCCTGCGCGTTGTTGCCAGCCAGACCATTGCGGCGTACTGGCTGCCGCCCGCCCTCGCGGCCTTCCGGGCGCGGTTCCCGCATCTGGAAATCGTGCTGGAAATTGGCAACACCATGCAGGTTGCGGCGCATGTGCAGGCTGGCCAGTCTGACTTTGGCATTGTGGAAGGCAAAGTGGACAACCCTGTTCTGGCCCAGTGGCCCATTGCACAGGATCGGCTGGTGCTGGTACGCTCCACACCGTTTGATGCGCAAAGCTGCACACCGGAGGCCCTGCAAAAGGCAGACTGGGTGATGCGGGAGCAGGGGTCTGGCACCCGATCCACGCTGGATGAGTGCCTGCGGCAGAGCGGCGTGAACCCCGAAAAGCTGACCGAGGTTCTGGTTCTGCCCTCTAATGAGAGCGTGCGCACGGCGGTTGAGGCCGGGGCCGGGATTGCCGGTCTGTCCTCTCTCGTCGTTGCCCCGGCGCTGGCGGCGGGCACATTGTATGCGGCCCCGCTGGCCTTCGGGCCGCGTGAGTTCTTCGGCCTGCGGCACAAGGAACGGTACCGGAGTCAGGCCGTTGAGGCTCTGACAGATTTTATCGCGCAGTATTCAGCGCAGCAGGGGTGAGGGCGCATGCAGCCTCTTGACCGTCTGGGGCTGAGTGTCCCGGTTTTTCAGGCCCCGATGGCCGGGGTGGCGACGCCCCTGCTGGCGGCGGAAGTCTCCAT
>NZ_BAJW01000088.1 GCF_000613905.1 Acetobacter persici JCM 25330 | reverse complement strand
CCGTTTGCAGGCTCCCCGGCTGTGGCGGGGGCCGTCTGGCATGCGGCCAGTGCCAGCAGGGCGGCGCCCAGCATGGCCGTGCCGGTCAGTTTTTTATGGCGTGTGCCGAAAGAGGCAGAAAATACGTTGATCATGTGTGTCTTCTCCTGAATATGGCTCTGGTCGCGGGCCAGCCAGCCCGGTGCGCGCGGCATGTCCTGCGCTGAAAGCATCACGGCATCAGGGTATAAATGCGGCACTCTCGTCAAATTTCTCTCACACTCAAAAACGGAGGGCCCTGTGGCATCCATCTGGAAAAGAGTCAGAGCCGCCTTTGCGCAGGTGTTCCGCCACGGGCCGGGCAGGAATCAGCCTGACGCCCGTAAGCCGCTGGCCGTGTTTACCATGGTTTATAATGAACACCGTATGTTGCCTGTCTGGGCAGCCTATTACCGCGCGCAGGCAGGGGCGGGAAATATTTTCGTTCTCGATCACGGGAGTGACAGCCTGCCCGATCTTCCCGGATGTGAGGTCACACCCCTCAAACGGGCCGAACTGGATGAGGTTGACCGCTGTGCGCAGATACAGGCGTTTCAGAAAAAGCTCCTCAAAAAATATCGGACGGTGCTTTTCACGGATTGTGATGAATTTCTGGTAGCGGACCCTGCACGTTTTGCGTCCTTGCAGGAGTATGCGGCACAGGCGCCAGCGGCCAGTATCCGCTGTGTCGGGGTCGATGTTATTGCGGCTGCGCAGGATCTTCCGCCCGTGCAGTGGGATCATCCCATTCTGGTGCAGCGGCCTTATGGCGCGGTCAGAGTCTGGTCCTGTAAAACCCTGCTGTCTTCCGTGCCTCTGACGTGGGGGCCGGGCTTCCATGATTGCAAAGAGCAGAAAATGCTAGATACAGCATTGTGGATGTTTCATCTGAAATATGCGGATGAAGACGTCGTGCTTAAGCGTCTCAGTGTTACACGTGCGCTGCCTTGGAGTGCGCAGGCCCGGGCTTTGCGGCACGGAGAATCGCACCGTATGGAAGATCAGGCGATGGTCGGGTTTATCAGAGCTTTTCAGAAAACCCGTTCAGAAACATCTTTAGACACGCTTGATCTTGCCGGGATTGTCACTGCCGGGGGAGAAAGCGGCCTGCACAGAATTCCAGAACGCTTCTTAAGCGCTTTCTGAAAACGCATACTCTAGCCGTTGATTTCGCGCATCTGGAGGGCGGTGGTCAGGCGTTCTGTCATTTGGGCAAGAGCGTGTTGCAGGTCAGAGAAGCCGTTGTGTTTTTCGCGCGTTTTTTCATCCATATACAGGCTCCGGCGCATTTCAATTTGTAAGGCATGCAGGCCCTCACGCGGGCGACCATAATGCTGTGTAATATATCCCCCGGCATAGGGCGTGTTGCGGGATGTTTTAAAGCCCATGTCCCGCAGAACCTCTTCTGCGGCCTGCACCAGGAGACCAGAGCAGCTTGCGCCGTGCGCGTCTCCGAGCACAAAGTCCGGGCTTCCGGCCTCCGGCGCGTCTGGCATGGAATGTAGGTCCAGCAGCAAGCTGATGCCATGCTGGGCATGGGGTCTTGCGCAAGGCCGAGGCCAGAGTGGCGTGGTAGGGCATCCAGTAATCCCGGATTCGCAGGGCAGCATCCATGAATGGCATCCGGGCGCGGTAAATCTGGCGGTTATCAGCCACAATACGGGGTACGGACCAAGGCCCGCCAGCCCCCGGTATGTGGCACGCACAAACGCCGGAACTGGCGTATTGAACATCCGCGGGTCCAGATCCCACGCAGCCCGGTTCACATCACAGAAAACACGGGGGAAGGTCGCGTGAACAAACATGGGGCCGAGGGCGTGCGCGCTGGCCGCCAGTTCTTCCACATAGCTGTCTTCTCCGCTGCGCAGAATGTTTAGCGGCTGGCGGCTCTCCCGCACAAAGGCTTCAGGATAAAAGCGGCCGGAATGCGGGGAGGCCAGCACCACAGGGGTGTCCGGCTGGCCGGAGACCAGCACAGGAGCAGGGGCCTGCACGCGGTCTGCCTCCTGCGGAAGGCTGGCGGGCACGCCCGGTAAGACACGGGCCAGACCCCGTTGAATCAGGCTATGCGTAATATTTTTCATCCGGCTATCATTGAGGGCTTGCACTTTGAACGCAAGCACGATAGAACGCGGCCCACGGTCAAAGATGGGCGCATAGCTCAGCGGTAGAGCACTACCTTGACATGGTAGGGGTCACAGGTTCAATCCCTGTTGCGCCCACCATCTTTGACCGGTGATTTCTGCGGTTTTGCCAGAAAATTTGTTTCCCAAAATTAGTTTCGCTAGTGGCACCCGGATGCTGCATGCAGCTTTGCCTGATCTGTGAATCTGTGCCTGACGCACGCCCTCAGAAAATTTCCCTGTGACTGATTGCCGTTTCACAGGAAGGTTTTTCTCAATCCGTTAAATTTTCCTGTTTTTTCTCGCGTTCGGCTGTCACGCTCAGGTTCTGATAGATGCCGAGCGCAAGCACGATCTGGTGCAGGCATGTCTGTAGAGAGACGTCCGGACAGGTCCTCTGTTTCCCTAAATTTTAAGGCGCGCGTTGCTCTCTGGCAGGGAGCCACGGCGGGCGCGGCGCGTTAGCCCCCGATGTGGCCGGAAAGAACCAGTGTGGTGGAGGCAGAATGCGTTTTGCTGTTCTGTGCGTCCCGGCGTGCCTGAAGTGGAGTGTAATCGGGTTGTTCCCAGATATAGAGAAGCGTTTTGCGAAGTGTCTCATGAACGGCTTCGCGCCATTTTTCATTGGAAGGTGCTGAGCCGGTCGTGGGCTGAAGGCGTGTCATAGCAAGTGTCTTCTGCTGTTTGGAAGCGGAACTGACGGCGTTCTAGCACCATCATGTCAGGCCGGATGTGACGTTTCTATGAAATAAAAAGAAGAAACATTTTGTTAATATACGCAGGAAAGAGCGTCATACTGGGGCCATTATTGCCCATTATTTTGAACGATCACAGTATTGAGAGGATATCATGACGGCATTCTGGGCGTACTGGCTGGCTTTAAAGGATGGGATGCGCAAAGTACGCCTCTCCATCCGGCAACGGCGCAGGCTTCGGCGCGCCTGCTCAGAAAATGTCGGGTGTCTTTAATACGGGGTAAATGGTGCGTGGCCGGGGAGTGATCTGAGCCATAGCTGGGTCGTTTAGCCACTTTGTAAAAAAGCCCCGCCTCCTGAGGAGAGCGGGGCTTTTTTACAAAGGCGGGGCAAGAAAACCGTGCCCCGTTCAGTGCTGTTATTTGCTGTCACCAGAGAAGGTGTTGCTGATATCTTTTCCGGCTTTATCGCCCCAGTTACCAATAGCTTTGCCTGTCCGCTTGCCCCAGTTTTTGGTAGATTTTGCGGCGTCAGACGTACCTTCTTTGGTCTTGTCCCAGGCTTTCTCAGTCCCGCTTTTGGTTTTATCCCAGGCATTGCTGGTGCCGTCCTTGGTCTTATCCCAAGCCTTTTCGGACCCGCTCTTGGTTTTATCCCAGGCGTTGTTTGTGCCTTCTTTGGTCTTGTTCCAAGCCTTTTCGGACCCGCTCTTTGTTTTATCCCAAGCGTTGCTGGTGCCTTGCTTGGTCTTGTCCCAAGCTTTTTCAGACCCGCTCTTGGTTTTATCCCACGCGTTATCTGTTGCCTGACGTGTGTCGTTCCATGCCCTGTTCACGGCGCCCTGTTCTTCAGCATGGGCTGCGGGCAGGGTGAGGGTGAAGGCCGCAGCCCCCAGCATTGTGGTCAGGGCGGTCCGGAATGTCGCAAACGTCATTGAAATAGCCTCCATACGATTTTCGCTACGTTACAAATGTCTTGCCGTGGCTTTATGGCAAATATGAGATCAGCCCGTGCCGGGGCAGAGTGTGACCTCGCTTTCAGTCCTCACGGCGTAACGTCTTGAACTGCCAGAAGGTTTCGTCAGGTGCGGGGAATGCAATCCAGAGCTGCCTGCAGGATATAGGCTGCGGCGAGCTGATCCACGACTTCATTGCGTTTGCTGCGTGAGAGATCTGCTTCCTCAATCAGCATCCGGTTGACGGCAGAGGAAGAGAGCCGTTCATCCCACAGGCACACGGGCAGGCCTGTCTGTTCAGAAAGAGCAGTCGCCCAGTCCTTGCTGGCCTGCGCGGCGGGGCCGAAGGTGCCATCCAGTGAGAGCGGAATGCCCACCACCATGCCGCCAATGCCATGCTTTGCCGCCAGCGCGCGGATATGCTCCGCCATGGCGCCCAGCTTGCCGCGCTTTACGGTCTCCAGCGGGGTCGCCACCATGCGGGAGACATCAGACAGCGCCAGTCCCACCTGCTTGCGGCCGGGGTCAATGCCCAGCAGGCGGTCATCACGGGCCAGAGTGGCGGCGAGGTCGGTAAGGTTGAACAGAGCCATGTCTGCACGGTATGTTGCCTTGCGCCCGATTATGCTAGGGCTTTTTTCCTCCATAGCTGAAGAGAGTCTGCTTTCATGTCGCTCGACCTCGCGACCACCCGACGTATTGCAAAACTGGCCCGCATCGGCCTTGAAGATGCTGAGCTTGAAACTGTCCGCCAGAAGCTGGATGGCATCCTGGGCTGGGTTGATCAGCTCTCCGAGGTGGATGTTGAGGGCGTGCCCCCCATGGTGGGCACCGAGACTGAGGCGCTGCGCCAACGGGACGACGCGGTGACGGACGGTAATTGCCGGGACGCCATCCTCTCCTGCGCGCCGGAAAAATCCGGCCCCTTCTACACAGTACCCAAGGTTGTTGAATAATGCTGACCGGACTGACGCTGACTGAAGCGCGCGCGGGGCTTGCGGCCCGTAAATTTTCTGCCCGTGAGCTTGCTCAGGCGCATCTGGACGCCATTGGCCGCCTGAACACGCAACTGAATGCCTATATTACGGTGCTGCCCGAGCAGGACGTTCTGGCAGCGGCCGATGCCGCAGACGCCCGTTACGCCAGTGGCGCTGCGCGGCTGATGGACGGCCTGCCGGTGGGCGTGAAGGACCTGTTCTGCACCAAAGGTGTCAAGACGACCGCTGCGAGCAAGATGCTGGCCAACTTCGTGCCGCCGTATGAAAGCAGCGTAACGGCGCGCCTGCTGGAGGCGGGTTCGGTCTTTCTGGGTAAGACCAATCTTGATGAATTTGCCATGGGGTCCGCCAACATTACCTCCGCGTTCGGCTCGGTGCTGAACCCGTGGAAACGTCAGGGTGATGATGCCGCTCTGGTGCCCGGCGGCTCCTCCGGCGGGTCCGCCGCTGCTGTGGCTGCTGGCCTTGCACTGGCCGCAACCGGCACGGATACGGGCGGTTCCATCCGTCAGCCTGCAGCGTTCTGCGGGATTGTCGGGCTGAAGCCGACCTACGGCCGGTGCAGCCGCTGGGGCACCATTGCCTTTGCAAGTTCTCTGGATCAGGCTGGCCCGATGACGCGCAGCGTGGCCGATGCCGGGCTGATGCTGGAAGCGATGGCTGGCTTTGATGAAAAAGACAGCACCAGTTCAAACCGTCCCGTGCCGGAATTTTCCAAAGCGGCTGGCAAAAGTGTAAAAGGTCTGCGGGTCGGTATCCCTGCGGAATATCGCGCGCCCGGTATGCCGGAAGAAATTGCCAAAATGTGGGAGCAGGGCATCGCCTGGCTGCGTGAGGCCGGGTGTGAGGTGGTCGATGTGTCCCTTCCGCACACCAAATATGGTCTGGCAACCTACTATATTATTGCCCCTGCTGAATGCTCCTCCAACCTTGCGCGGTATGACGGAATTCGCTTCGGTGAGCGTCAGGATGCCTCCACGCTGGATGGCATTTATGAGCGTACCCGCGCCGAAGGCTTCGGGCCGGAGGTGCGTAACCGTATTCTGATGGGCACCTATGTGCTGTCCGCCGGGTATTACGATGCCTATTATTTGAAAGCCCAGAAAGTCCGCACCCTGATCAAGCGGGATTTTGTGCAGGCGTTTGAGCAGGTGGATGTTCTGCTGACCCCCACCGCACCGAGTGCTGCCTTCGCGCAGGGTGAAAATATGGATGATCCGGTGCAGATGTATCTGAATGACATCTTCACCGTGCCTGCCAGCATGGCCGGGGTTCCGGCAATGTCCGTTCCGGTCGGGCTGGATTCCAGAGGTCTGCCGCTTGGGTTGCAGATTATTGGCCGGCATTTTGATGAAGAAACCGTGCTGTCCGTGGGCGGCGCGCTGGAAGCGGCTGCGGGCTTTGCCCACAAGCCCGCCCTGCATGCGGAGGCAGGCGTATGAGCTACGTGATTGAAGGCAAAACCGGTAGCTGGGAAATTGTGGTCGGGCTGGAAGTCCACGCACAGGTTGTCAGTAAATCCAAGCTGTTCTCTGGTGCCTCCACCACCTTTGGGGCGGAGCCGAACTCGCAGGTCAGTCTGGTTGACGCCGCATTCCCGGGCATGCTGCCGGTGATCAACCGGGAATGTGTGGCGCAGGCCGTGCGCACCGGGCTGGGGCTGAACGCCCGCATCAATCTGGAAAGCCGGTTTGACCGGAAGAACTATTTCTATGCTGATCTGCCGCAGGGTTATCAGATCAGCCAGTTCGCGCACCCGATTGTGGGTGAGGGCACGATTGAAATCGAGCTGTCCAGCGGTGAAACCCGGAAAATCGGCATCACGCGCCTGCATATGGAGCAGGATGCCGGCAAGCTGATCCATGATCAGGACCCCACCAAATCCATGGTGGACCTGAACCGTGCCGGTGTGGCGCTGATGGAAATTGTCAGTGAACCGGATATTCGTGAACCGGAAGAAGCCGGGGCCTATCTGCGCAAGCTGCGCCAGATCCTGCGCTATCTGGGCACCTGTGACGGCAATATGGAAGAAGGCTCCATGCGGGCGGACGTGAACGTGTCCGTGCGTAAGGCGGGTGAGCCGTTCCGTACGCGGTGTGAGATCAAGAACGTCAACTCCATCCGCTTTGTCATGCAGGCCATTGAGGTGGAAGCCGCCCGTCAGGTTGAAATCTGGGAAAATGGTGGCGAGGTTGATCAGGAAACCCGCCTGTTTGACGCTGCCCGGGGTGAGACGCGCACCATGCGCTCCAAGGAAGATGCGCATGATTACCGCTACTTCCCGGACCCGGACCTGCTGCCGCTGGTGATTGAGCAGGACTGGGTGGATGCGCTGAAAGCGGCTCTGCCGGAACTGCCAGATGCCAAACGTGCCCGCTTCCAGTCTGACTACGGCATTCCGTTCTATGATGCGGGTGTGCTGGTGGCGGAACAGTCCGTGGCGGATTTTTATGAAACCGTGGCTAAAGGGCGGGATGGCAAACTGGCTGTGTCCTGGGTGACGGGGGATCTGTTCGCTGCTCTGAACCGCACCGGCAAGACCATTGAAACCAGCCCTGTCAGCGCGGAAGCGCTGGGCCAGATGCTGGACCTGATTGCGGATGGCACCATCAACGGCAAAATTGCCAAAGAGGTGTTTGAAGACATGGTGGAAACGGGTGAAAGCCCGGATGCCATCGTGGAGAAAAAAGGCCTGCGTCAGGTGACGGATACCGGCGTGATTGATGCCGCGATTGACGCCGTTATGGCCAAAAACGCGGATAAAGTAGCTGAATATCGTTCCGGGAAGGACAAGCTGTTCGGCTTTTTTGTCGGGCAGGTGATGAAGGAAACCAAGGGGAAAGCCAACCCGGCACTGGTGAATGATGCTCTTAAGTCCAAGCTGGACGCCTGAGCGCCGCGGCCCGGTGTAAAATTTTTGCGGGGGGTTAAAATATCCTGCAAATAAGTCTTTCAGGGGGTTTGACGGAATGCTCAGAACCCCCTAAAAGCGTCCCTGCAAACGTCGTGTACACTTCATACTCTTCTTGCGGAGGGGTGGCCGAGAGGCTGAAGGCGACGGTTTGCTAAATCGTTATACGGGTAACCGTATCGTGGGTTCGAATCCCATCCCCTCCGCCAACATAATCAAAAAACATCAAACAAATCAGTGTGTTGCGAGTGATTTATTTTACGCTCCCATCATCCATCCCACCTTATGGTTTGCGGTTTCCTGTGGCGTCGGGCGGCTTCAAACCGCGTTGGAACGATTTGTGTTGGCAGAACGCCGCGTGTTCTGATAGAACAAAACAAGAATACGCTGAGGAGCCTTTTCGTTTAATACTTCTCCATCCCGACAGAACATAGCATAGCCCCTCGTGACCGAGGGCAAACGTCCTCCCCAAGACAGCCCCAGCTCCGATCCCCCCAGCTCCTCGGCAAGGTGGTTCGACAAGACGTCGATGGTCGACCGTCATGGCTTGAGGAGTGCATGCGGTGCACGACATACAGACGTCTGGCCTATTGGGGCGCTTTATCACCCGGCTCGAGGCAGCGGAGATCTATCTGCGATGCGACGTTGCGACGGTTGACCGATACGTCGCCAAGGGGCTCCTCCCGAAATACAAGTTCGGCCGGAAAACGCTCTTCCTTCTGGCGGACGTCCTCAAGCTGGTGGTCCGGGCGGATGTCCCTGATATGGAATCAGGTGGACCTTGCGGTTCAACGCGTCGCGGTCGGGCCTGTTCCCAGCCTCTTCCAGTGGCCCTGGAGACACTCATTTTCTATCTGATCGCTGCGGCCTTGCTGATACGATTCATCATGCTCCATCATTGACCCGGAGCCGACGGGGGCTTGTCCTGGTGCACGCCCCCGTTCGCCTTCACTGAGGTCAGGCGCTCACAAGGCTTGAGCCCTGACAAAAGCCTGCCCCAGACGCGCCGTCAGGCTGGCAGGATCGCATACTTCATCGATGTGCAGCACTTCGACCGGAGCCATCCCGACATAGCGGAGCAGGCGTTCCTCGATAGCGTTGCGGAGGCCTTCGGCGTCTTCTGAGATCGAGCGTCCGTCACGGGTGACGGTGCCGACCACTTCGACATACAACGTGGGTTTCCCTCGGACGTAGAGCCCGAAGTCGGCTCGCGCCTGGACAACACTCTCTCTGACAGGCGGCTGAACCATCACGCGCACCGCTTGCGGACAGATGCGCTCGATCCGGCGATAGACGGCGAGCTCGACGATGGATTCAATGCGATAGCCTTTGATCCGGACGTCGCCCTGCCAGGCCGGCAACGTCGGATGGCGTTGGGTCACGGCCTGACGGAAAGCCTTCCACAGAGGCTTGTCGCGGTTGTAGCGGTCGACCAGAGCGCGACCGCCGTCGCAGAACTTGAGCATCTGTTGCGTCGGCGTGACGAGAAGTTCCTTTGACAGAGCGGCATAGCGATCCAGATCCTCGTCGCGGAAAAGAGTGCGGGAGACCCAGTTTGGGAGGGTATTGTTCAGATGGTCGTTGATCATGAGGATAATCCAAAAGGGCGCACGTCTCCCTCAGGTCTATGAGCCCGATGCAAAAACGCGCGGAATGTAAGGGAAGGTGATAAGGTGACGGCAAGCCTGCCACTGGTCTGGCGTGCAGCGCTCAGTCGCGTTTTACGGCATCACGGCCTCACGGCTCAGGAGTGCGTTGGTCAGGTGCCTGAACCTTCGGCGGATGTGACGCGTCAGCACGACGGCCCCTTCGAGGACCGTGCCGTCGACGTCATTGCCAGCCAAACATTCGCTGAGCGCGAAATCCAGAAGGCCGTGTAATGCGGCGATCTGCATGATGTCCGCTTCCATGCGGGACGATAAGACGATGTGTTGAGACATGAAGATTTTCTCGTTCGATATTGGAGGAACGAGGCTCACACCCCCACGACCGATACACGTCAGAAGGTAAAAATCCTCTGGGGAATTACGGGTATGAGACCTCATGAGGAGAAAAGATAAGAACCCTCGAACCACCGCTCAAATCGTCATAAGTAACCATCAAGATAGAATAATAAAAAATACAAATATTAAAAATCTATATCCCATCCTCTAGCTTTTCCTGTGGCGGCTTGCCGTTCGATTTCATTCTGTGATCGCGATACAGCGTCGCGTCCCTGCTGCGCATTCTTGACAGCCCGTCGGTCGGGCACGGGCTCGAGGCCATGATGAACAATGATTTTGAGCGTCTCTTCGGTCGTCGTCTGGGAAGCGCGGGAGAGGTTTCGGGCCAGTCTTTCGATCGCGACATGCCCTACCACCACATGATTGTAGATCCTGGGATCCGGAATATGGACTGAGTCCAGAAGAACCTCCGGAATGATGGCGCCGAGCCGTTGCGGCATGTTGATGCGGAGAGTGGCGGCGCCAGGTGGGGCACAACCGTAATGCCGGATCAGGCTCTCAACCACGTTGACTTCCTGTTCGGGCTTGCAGGGAACACCCGCCTGTATGACCGGATTGCCTCCCTGTCCGCCGAGGTTTGTGACGCAGCCACCGCGACAGGCAAAGCGGCACGCGGCTTTGCCTCCTTTGACTGGATCACAAAGGACAGCTGGGCGCGCCGCAGGCTGGTGGTGGCCAAGGCCGAATGGCGCCACGGCAACCGCTATCATCGTTTTATCGTCACCACTCTGCCGCAGGCAACGTCCGAGGCGCGTCACCTTTACGAACAGATCTACTGCGCCCGTGGGGATATGGAAAACCGCATCCGCTTCCTGCGTGAAGTCACCGAACGCGTGATCGCAACGATTGGCGCGCACAAAACGTCAGTAAGGCTGTCCCCCAATGGCAATACGCAGGGCTGCATCGACAGTCATCCAGGGCAGGTTTTTGTGCCGGCCGCAAAGCTGCTGAATGACCTCGATATCGCTTTCCTTGAACTGCGCGAGCCCGGACCGAACGGCACGTTCGGCAAGACCGACCAGCCCAAGCTGCATGGTCCGATCCGCGAAGTCTTCAGGAAGCCGCTGGTTCTGAATCAGGACTACACACGGGAAGAAGCGATCGAGACAGTCGCTACCGGTGTTGCGGACGCCATTGCGTTTGGTCGGCCTTTCCTCGCCAATCCGGACCTCGTGCGTCGTCTGGAAGACAATCTGCCCCAGAACAAGGACGATATCCGAATGGACAATGGCCCTGAATATGTCAGTCATACGGTGGTTTCATGGGCCGAAAAACAGGGGATTACCCTGATCTATACGCAACCGGGCAATCCGCAGCAGAACGCCTATATTGAACGTT